>CBDDRG010000033.1:0-4959 GCA_965232975.1 uncultured bacterium | reverse complement strand
CTGTAAGGCGGGCGACGCGCGCAAGCGCAACGACAAAAACGACGGGAGCGGAAGCCCATGAACGCGAGGCGCAGGGAAGGTCGCGGGCGGCAGCGGGGTGCCATCGGTCTGTTCGGGGCGCTGGTGATGATGCTGGTGGTGCTGGTGTCGGCGCTCGCCATCGACGCCGGGCGCCTGTATGTCGAGCAGCGCAGGCTGCAGATCATCGCCGATCAGGCCGCCATCAACGCCGCCAACCAGACGGGCTATTGCGGCTATAACGGCCTGGTCGGCCTCGACCAGTTGAAGACGGCGGCCCAGGCCAGCGCGGCCAACCATGGCTATACCGGCAACCTGGCCGGCGAAGAGGGCGCGGTACTGCTGGGCATCGCCGACGCCACCAACGGCGTGCGCAGCTTTACCCCCACGGTGCCGGCGGACGCGGACTCGGTCTATGTCAAGGCGCGCAAAAGCGTGCCGGCGAGCCTGATGGCCGGCGGTTTGTTCGGGTTCGGCGGTGCCGTGAACCTGCAAGCCGAGGCGGCGGCGCGGCGGCCGGTGCGCGCGACCATCTCTGCCGGCAGCTATCTGGCTGAAGTCGATCTCAACGAATCCATTCTGAACCCGCTGCTCGGCGGCCTGCTGGGCAGCTCGGTTGCGCTTCAGTTATTGCACTACCAGGGGCTGCTGGGCGCCCAGGTGTCGCTGCTGCAACTGCTGCAAGCGGCGCCCGTGGCGGGCATCGATCTCGGTGTCGGCACCGTCGATGAACTGCTCGAAGCCGATATCAGCGTGCTGCAACTACTCGACCTGCTGGCGACGGTGGCCGACGAGCAGAATCTGGCCGCGGTCCAGCTCGCGCTCGCGGCGCTGCCGCTGCCGTCCATCGAAACCGGCGGGCTGCAATTGAAGCTCGCCGATGTGCTGAGCCTGGGTGTGGCCGATGGCCAGCAGGCGGTGAACGCCAAGGTCAATGTGCTGGACATACTCACCACCGGGCTCCAGGTCGCCAACAAGGATCACTTCATCGCGCTGAATACCGGCGTCACGCTGCCCGGGCTCACCCCTGGCGGCATTGTCAATGTCGGCTTGACGATCATCGAGCCGCCGCAGATCGCGGTCGGCCGGCCGGGGCTGGTCCCCAATGGCGACCCGAACGACTGGGACGACTGGCGCACCGCGGCCCACACCGCGCAGGTTCGCCTGCAGGTCGCGGTGCCGCTTCAGCTCGATCTGGGCATTTTGCGGGCCAAGGTCGATCTCGCGGTGCTGCTCGAGGTCGCGTCCGCGGATGCCGGCCTCGACAGCCTGAATTGCGGCACCTATCCGGACTTCCGCCAGCAGGTGCGCTTGCAGGCGAGCTCGGCGCTGCTGGCGCTGGGTATCGGCGCCATTCAGCCGTCGTCGCCGCCGCCCGACATCGAGGACATCGCGCCCGCCACGGTCAGTGTGGAGGCATTGGGCATCCCGGTCGCCACGGTGCTGGTGGGCGCGACCCCCTATGCTGGCAGTTCGGAGAACACGCCCCTCGATTACAACGTCACGCTGGCCGAGCTGCAACAGGGCCCGGTGGTGCAGGAGGCTTCGGCGAGTGTCGGCGATAGTCTCGCCACCGCGCTCGAATCCCTGGATCTGGAGCTGGACGTGAGTTTGCTCGGCCTGCCTCCTCTCCTGGAGCTGTTAGGCGTCAGCGGCCTCATTGAGGGGTTGCTGGACCTGTTGATCCCCAATCTGCTGCGCCCGCTGCTGGATGTGTTGGACGACGTGCTGCTCGACCCGCTGCTGAGCGCGCTGGGTATCCAGGTCGGCGGCGTCGCCGCCGCGCTGGTCGATGTCGATCTGGCCGAGGCGCAGTTGGTCTACTAGTTCTCTCGCGACCGCGGGTGCGCCGCGGCGGTTGCGTGGCCGGCGCCCGATCACGATAATGGCAGGCTCCCACAATGCCGAGGTGTGCCCCTTGATCCGACCGCAACCCGCTGATTTCTTTAAGGACTGGAAAGAGCGCGAAGCGCTCGCCGAGGGCATGATCCCGCTCGTCGGCAAGTTGTACCGGGAACACAATGTGGCGCTGTATCTGTACGGGCGCAGCATGGTCAACCTGTCGGTGACCGACCTGATGAAGGCCCATCGCTTCGTGCGCCAGATCGAGCGCAACGAGCTGTCCGAGTTCGACACCTTCCCGATGATCGCCGCGCTCGCCGGCCTGAACCTGGGGCCCGCGCATATCGATATCGGCAAATTGACGGTGCAATTCATCGAGCGCCGGCTGGCGCGGGGGGAAGAAGAGAAATTTCTGCGCGCGGCCATCGGCGTCGACATCGCCAGCAACCGCAAGCCGCTGCCGGAGCCCCAGGACGTGGTGTTGTTCGGCTTCGGTCGCATCGGCCGCCTGGTGGCGCGGCTGTTGATCGAAAAGACCGGCGGCGGCGATCTGCTGCGGCTGCGGGCGATCGTGGTGCGCAAGGGCAAGGGCGCGAACGATCTCGAAAAGCGCGCCAGCCTATTGCGACGGGATTCGGTGCACGGCTCCTTCAAGGGCACCATCCGCGTGCTGCACGATGAGGACAAGCTGGTCTGCAACGGCAACGTGATTCAGATCATCTACGCCAATTCGCCCCAGGAGGTCGATTACACCCGCTACGGCATCAAGAATGCCATCGTCATCGACAACACCGGGGCGTGGTCCGATGAAGCGGGGCTCGCCCGCCATCTGGAGTGCCCCGGCGCGGCCAAGGTAATGCTGACCGCGCCCGGCAAGGACAAGATTCCCAACATCGTCTACGGCATCAACCACGACGACATCAGGCCGGACACGCGCCTGGTGTCGGCGGCGTCCTGCACCACCAACGCCATCGTGCCGGTGCTGAAGGTGATGATGGACGAGTTCGGCTTGATCAAGGGCCATGTCGAGACCGTCCACGCCTACACCAACGACCAGAACCTGATCGACAACTACCACAAGGGCGCGCGCCGCGGCCGCAGCGCCGTGCTCAACATGGTGCTGACCGAGACCGGCGCCGCCAAGGCGGTGGCCAAGGCGATTCCGGAGCTGGCGGGCAAACTCACCGGCAATGCGATCCGGGTGCCGACGCCGGATGTGTCCATGGCGATCCTGAACCTGCGCCTGGGGCGCGCCACCACGCGCGCCGAGGTCAATGACTTCCTGCGCGCCAAAGCGCTGCACTCGCCGCTGCAACAACAGATCGGATACACCATCTCGACCGAGGCGGTGTCCACCGATTTCGTCGGCGATCGCCACGCCTGTGTGTTCGATTCACAGGCCAGCATCGTCGATGGCGACAGCTGCGTGCTCTACTGCTGGTACGACAACGAGTTCGGCTACAGTTGCCAGGTGGTGCGCTGCGTCGAAAAAATGGCCGGGCTGGCGTGGCCGGTCTATCCGATCGACGGCTGAACGGCCGCTGCTCACGACACTTTTCTCGGCCCGTTCAACCAGTCCCGCGCGCCGCCGGGGGTGGCTGCCGGCGGCCCTGGTTGCGCTGCTGCTGACCGGTTTGACCGGTTGCGACCGCGCCCAACCCGAACTCGTTTTTGCGGGGCCCACCATGGGCACCAGCTATCGCGTGGTGGTGCCCGGTCGGCGTGCCACCGCTGGTCTGGACGCCGAGATCGCCGCGTTGCTGGCCGCCCTCGACGGCGCCATGAGCACCTATCAAACGGATTCCGAGCTGAATCGGCTGAATCGCCACCCGGTCGGGCAACCTTTTGCGGTCAGCCCGGATCTGCTGGCGGTGCTGATGGTGGCGGCGCAGGCGTTCGAGCTCACCCAGGGCGCCTTCGATCCGACGGTAGGCCCGCTGGTCGATTTGTGGGGCTTCGGCCCGGTGGACACCGCCGACCAGGTGCCCGATGCCGCCGCCATCGCCGCGCTGCGCAACCAGATCGGCTTCCAGCACCTGGCGATCGACGCGCGCGCGGCCAGCGTCGTCAAGCAGGTGGCGCTGCGCCTCGATCTGTCCGGCGTGGTGCCGGGCTATGCCGCCGACCGCGTCGCCGAGTTGCTCGCCACGCGCGGCCTGAACAATTATCTGATCGACATGGGCGGCGAACTGCGCCTGGCGGGGCGCAGCGGCGCGGGCCGGCCCTGGCGCATCGGGGTGGAATCGCCCCGGCGCGCGCCCGGCGGCGTCGCGCAGACGCTGGCGCTCAGCGATCGCGGCGTCGCCACCGCGGGCGATTACCGCAATTATTTCGAGCGCGATGGCGAACACTACAGCCATGTCATCAGCCCCTTCAGCGGGCGTCCGATCGCCAACGGGGTGGTGTCGGTGACGGTGGTCGGGGCTACCGCCGCCCTGGCCGATGCGCTCTCGACGGGGCTGATGGTGCTGGGCAGGGACGCCAGCCTGAAACTCGCGGCCGACCACGATCTTGCGGTCTATCTGCTGGTCGGCGCGGGCGGTCACCTGGTGGCGTATCACAGCGCGGCCTTCGCGCAGTATCTGGCCGCACCCGAATAGCACTGGCGGGGTGTAATCGCGGCCTCGCCAGCGGCGGGTGTCGCGGGTGTCGACAGGTGCGCGGCGCTTGCGCAAGCCGGTGCCCGCTGCTAAAGTGGCGCCCCTTCGCGCTAGGCACGTAGCTCAGTTGGTTAGAGCACCACCTTGACATGGTGGGGGTCGTTGGTTCGAGTCCAATCGTGCCTACCAGTTTCCGTCTCCGCAGCGTCGGCGGGGTGTTCCCCGACCTGTTCGCCGCCGTCCCCGGCAACGACGCGCCCGACCCGAACAGCCAACATGAATCGCCAAGTGGCCTTTGGTATTGGTCACCACTGGAAAGGACAGCACCATGCCAGTCGTCACGCTTCCGGATGGAAGCCAGCGTCGGTTCGACCACCCCCTGACGTTACTCGATGTCCCCGCGACCATCGGCCCCGGCCTGGCCAAGGCCGCGCTCGCGGCGCGGGTGGACGGCAAGCTGCTGGGTGTGTCCCACCTTTTGGTCGTGGACGGCCGGCTA
>CBDDRG010000032.1:0-2740 GCA_965232975.1 uncultured bacterium | reverse complement strand
CCGCGGTGACGGGCTTTACCTTCACGCCGGTCGAGGGCCACGGGCCGCAGGACGAACGCGATGCCTTTCTGTCGGCGCGTGACCGCGTGGTCGGCTACGTCCCGCACGTGCGCGTGGATCTATTGCTCGAAGACCGTGACGTCGAAACGGTGCTGGAGGCGCTGCAAGCGTCGAACTGCGGCGTGGTCGGGCGCGGTGTGTACTGGGTCACGCGCCTGGAGCGCCACGGGCGGCTCTAAGTCGGTGCCATGGCGGGGATGCCCCGGCCGCGCGCCGGTCTACCATAAATTGTTTTCAATCCGGGAGGTGTTTGAATGGTTTTGTTCAAGAGTCGTGCTCAGTGGCTGATCCTCGTTGCGGCATTGCTGGTTCCGGCACTGGTATTCGGTCACGGCATGACCGAGGCGGAGAAGCAGTCGATCATGGACGGCGGCAACCTGAGTTACCTGTCGCTCGGCGCCACGCACATGCTGTCCGGCTACGATCACCTGCTGTTCGTGTTCGGCGTGATCTTCCTGCTGTCGACGTTCCGCGAGATCGTGAAGTACATCACCGCGTTCACGCTCGGGCACAGCGTCACGCTGATCTTCGCGACCTTCAACCACATCCAGATGAATTACCTGCTGATCGACGCCGTCATCGGCCTGAGCGTGGTGTACATCGCGTTCGCCAACCTGGACGGATTCCGCCGCTATCTGAAAATCCAGCCGCCCAACCTGCTGGCCATGATCACGGTGTTCGGTCTCATCCACGGTTTCGGGCTGTCGACCCGGTTGCAGGAACTGCCGCTCAGCGAAACCAACCTGCTGATGAACATCATCTCGTTCAACGTCGGGGTCGAGCTCGGTCAGGTGCTGGCCTTGTCGGCCATGTTGTTGCTGCTGGCCGGCTGGCGCAAGACGAAATCGTTCCATGCCTTCAGTCATGTGTCGAACGTCGCGCTGGTCTTCGCCGGCGCGCTGCTGTTCCTGATGCAGATGCACGGCTATTCGCATGTCACCAGTCCGGATGAGTTCGGGTTCAGTGCCGACAATCACTATCACGAACATCAGCGGCTGGATCAGGAAGCGGCCCGTTCTTCATCTCACCATCAATCCATTGACTAAATCCCTCAGGAGGAAACATGCGTAACTTGTTAACAGCGGTGGTACTCGGTTTCACCATGATCGCGACGACGGCGTTCGCCGGCTCCGGTCATTCGCACGATCCCGTCACCAAGGAACAGGCTTCCGCAATGGCATCCAAGAAGCGCGACCAGCTGGTGCAGGCCGGCAAGATCGACAAAAGCTGGAGCGCTGTGGCCGTGAGCAGCGTGGAACAGAAGACCTATGGCAAGAAGCCGGAGTGGGTCGTGACCTTCCGCAACGACAAGGCCAGCGACCCGGCCCAACGCACGCTCTACATGTTTTATGCGCTGGACGGCCACTACCTGGCGTCAAACTTCACGGGTAAGTAGCGCCACCGCCGGATACAGATATCGATCAGAGTCGTCTGGCTGTAGTCGGGCATACAACGCCTGGGTAAAGAGAAGCGCCTGGCAACCGCCCGGCGGATTCGGTGAGCGCCCAGCCGATGCGTTAGACTGCGTACTCACACATCAGTTTTTACCAGGTGGGGCGCGCGATGGAGATATTTATTGTTGTCGGATTGATTTTGCTCAACGGCATGTTCGCCATGTCGGAGATGTCGGTGGTGTCCGCGCGCCGCACGCGCCTGCAGCAATGGGCAAGACAGGGCAATGCCAAGGCCACCGCGGCGCTCGCTTTGCACAATTCGCCGAACGTGTTCCTCTCGACCATCCAGATCGGGATCACGCTCATCGGCATCCTGTCCGGCGCCGTGGGTGAGGCGCTGATCGCCGACGACATCAAGGTGTTCCTTGAGCGGTTTCCGCTGATTGCGGACTACCGCGAAGGGCTCGCCACCACCATCGTGGTCGTCGGCATCACCTACCTGTCGCTGGTCGTCGGCGAGCTCGTGCCCAAGCGCTTGGCGCTGCTCTCCCCCGAGAAGATCGCGTGCCTGGTGGCCGCCCCGATGCGCTGGCTGTCGCGCCTCGCCTATCCGGCGGTGTGGCTGCTGGGCGGGTCGGTGGATGCGGTGTTGCGGCTGCTGCGCGCCCGGCCATCGGCGGAGTCGCCCGTGACCGAAGACGAGATCCAGGCGCTGATCGAGGAAGGCGCGCGCGTCGGCGTGTTTCTCAAGGAGGAGCGGGATCTGCTGAAGAACGTCATCCGCCTGGCCGATCGGCCCATCGAAACGCTCATGACGTCGCGCAGCGAGATTGTGTGGCTCGACCTGGACGACCCGATCGAGGTCAATGCCCGCGAGATAACCGAGAACCCGCACGCGCGCTTTCCGGTGGCGCGCGGGAGCCTGGACCGGGTCGTCGGCATCGTACAATCGAAGGAACTGCTGGCGCACATGCTGACCGGCGGCGCGCCCGACCTGGAAGCCGTGATGCGCCCGCCACTGCGGGTGCCGTTGTCGGTCTCGCCGCTGCGCCTGTTGGAATTGTTCAGGGCCTCACCCCTGCATGTGGTCCTGGTGACGGGTCTGCACGGCGAGATCAAGGGACTGGTCACGTTGCATGACGTGCTCGAAGCGATTGTCGGGACCTTGCCCACGGAGGAGGCGGCTGCCGAATCCCGTCTGGTGCAGCGCGAAGACGGCTCCTGGCTGATGGATGGGCTGCTGGCGGTGAACGAACTGAAGGAAGTAATCGGCGTCCCGAGCCTGC
>CBDDRG010000031.1:0-24948 GCA_965232975.1 uncultured bacterium | reverse complement strand
ACGACGCTGCGGCGCAGGGGACGATCTGGAACGCCAAAAGCAGGTGCTTGAACTCTACTGCGCCAAGCAAGGCTGAACGTTTGAGGTGATTGCCGATCTGGGTTCCGGCATGAATTACAACAAGAAAGGCTTGAAACGGCTGCTCGACGAAATCATCGAAGGGCGCGTCGGTCGCTTGGTCGTCGCCCACAAAGACCGCCTGCTGCGCTTCGGCGCGGAACTGGTGTTTGCGATTTGCGAAGCGAAAGACGTGGAGGTGCTCATCATCAACAAAGGTGTTGATACGACTTTCGAGGAAGATTTGGCGAAGGACGTGCTGGAGATCATCACGGTATTCTCGGCGCGGCTCTACGGCAGCCGTAGCCGCAAGAACCAGAAACTGCTTGACGGCGTGAAGCAGGCCGTGGAGGCCGCCTCATGCTGATCGCACACAAGATCGCGCTCGATCCGAACAACGTGCAGGCGACCTACTTTGCCCGTGCAGCCGGGACGGCGCGGTTCGCTTACAACTGGGCCTTGGCCGAGTGGCAGCGGCAATAAGAGGCGTGCAAGACCGACCCCGCCTTGCCGAAACCTTCGCAAATGGCGCTGCGCCGCCAACTCAACGGCATCAAGGGCGAGCAATTCCCGTGGATGCTGGAAGTCACCAAGAACGCGCCGCAGATGGCGATCATCCAGTTGGGCGCGGCATTCAAGAACTTCTTCGCTGGCCGCGCCAAGTATCCGAAGTTCAGAAAGAAAGGTCTCGACGACCGGTTCAGTCTGACCAACGATCAATTCAGTGTCGATGGTTCACGCATCCGCATCCCCCATCTTGGCTGGGTGCGGATGCGTGAGACGTTGCGCTTCACCGGCAAAATCATGTCGGCTACGGTATCCCGCGTGGCCGACCGCTGGTTTGTCAGCATCACGCTGAATACCCCGGACGATTCGCATCTGCCCAAGGCCGAAAACCAAGGCGCGGTGGGTGTGGATTTGGGCGTATCGGCGCTGGCGACACTCTCAACGGGAGAGACCATCGCCGGGCCGAAGGCGCACAAGACGTTGTTGTGCCGCTTGCAACGGCTGTCACGCGGCTTGTCGCGCAAAGTCAAAGGCTCGGCGAACCGGCAGAAGGCGAAGGTCAAACTGGCGAGGCTGCACGCCCGGATCGGCAACATCCGGCAAGATGGCTTGCACCAGCTCACGACCGATCTGACACGCCGGTTTCACACCATCGGCATCGAGGATTTGAACGTGCGTGGCATGGTCAAGAACCGGCACTTGTCGCGTGCCGTGTCCGATATGGGTTTCTTCGACTTCCGGCGGCAACTGGAGTACAAGGCGGCGCAGCGAGGCGGGATGATCATCGTGGCCGACCGCTGGTATCCAAGCAGCAAGACATGCTCGGATTGCGGCCACAGGCTCGAAACCTTGCCACTGGCGGTACGCGAGTGGGCGTGCCCGGATTGCGGTTCGATTCATGATCGAGACGTGAACGCGGCAATCAATTTGAAGAATCTGGCGGTGAGTTCCACCGTGTCAGCCTGTGGAGAGGAAGGCTCTGGCCTTGGGCGCAAGCTCAAGACGAAACCAGCCTCGGCGAAGCAGGAAGTCAGCAGCAAAGCTACCTATGGTTAGCTTTGCGCAGGTCTGATGGAACGGTTTATTTGAACCCGTGCTCCGGTTGCGGGAAGGTGCCGGTGCGCACCGCCTCGCCATAGGCGCGCAGCGCACCCTGAACACCGTCGGCGCCGGGCAGAAAGTTTTTCGTGAAGCGCGGCACGCGCGGCGAAATGCCCAACATGTCGTAGAGCACCAGCACCTGCGCATCGGTGTCCGGGCCGGCGCCGATACCGATTACCGGTATCCGCAAGCGCCGGCTGATGTTGGCGGCCAGTTCGCTCGGCACGCATTCGAGCACGAGCAGATCGGCGCCGGCGTCCTGCAGGCACAGGGCGTCCTTGAGTATCTGCTCCGCCGCTTTGTCGCCGCGCCCCTGCACCCGATAGCCGCCAAATTTATTCACCGACTGGGGTGTCAACCCAAGGTGGCCGCACACCGGGATGCCGCGCGCGCAGAGCATGGCGACGGTTGTTTCGAGCCAGGCGCCGCCTTCGAGCTTGACCATGTGGCCACCGGCCTGCATCAGCAGCGCGGCATTGGCCATGGCCGACTCGCTGGTCGCATAGGCCATGAACGGCAGATCGGCGATCACCAGCGATTTGGCGTTGCCACGGCGCACCGCGGCGGTGTGGTGGATCATGTCCGCCATGGTCACCGGCACCGTGCTGTCATAACCGAGAATCACATTGCCGAGGGAGTCGCCGACCAGCACCACGTCGATTTCCGCGAGTTCGATCTGGTGGGCGAACGATGAGTCATAGGCGGTGATGACCGGGAACTTGTTGCCACCCGCCTTGTGCTCGAAGAGGGTGTTGATGGTGACCGCTTTCATGGGCGTTGCCGGCTCAGGAGTGGGGTTGCGGATTGTAGTAGTGCCGGCCGGTTTTGATCGTCAGCAGGTACTCGACCAGATTGCGGTAATCGGCGTCGTTGTCCGCCAGGGAGATTTCGGTGGCGTTGACGATCAACAGGGGCGCGTCCTGATAGTAGTGAAAAAAACGGGTGTAGGCCTCATTCAGCTCGCCGAGGTAGCCGCGATCGATGCTGCGCTCCATGGCCACGCCGCGCTTGTGGATGCGTTCGAGCAACACCTCCGTGGGCGCCTGCAGATAGATCACCAGATCCGGCGTGGGCCGGTCGATGGTGAGGTGCTGGTACATCGTTTGATAGATGCGGTGCTCGTCGTCGTCCAGCGTCACCCGCGCAAACAGCGGATCCTTGTCGATCAAAAAATCGGCGATCCGCACCGGCCGGAACATGTCGCCCTGTTTGAGCTCCTGGAGTTGACGGGTGCGCTGCAGCAGGAAAAAAAGCTGCGTCGCCAGCGCGTGGCTGCGGCGGTTGGCGTAGAACCGCTCCAGAAAGGGGTTTTCCTGGGCTTGCTCCAGTAGGGTCTGGTAGTTGAAGGTGGCCGCCAGACGTTTGGCGAGGGTGGTCTTGCCGACGCCGAGGGGGCCTTCGATGGCGACGAAACGGGGCAGGGTTTCAACAGCGAAATCGAGCTGAATGTCGTTAGCCAGGACTTCCATCGCGCGCTCCAGCAGGGACAGGGACGATACCCGCAGTGCCACAGTTTGCCAATATGGCGGCGATGGGTGTCCCGTCGGGAAGGGTCAGCGTCGGCGCGATGTCGGCGAGGGGCATCAGCACGAAATTGCGGTTGTGCATTTGCGGGTGGGGCACGCGCAGCTCGGGCGTGTCAACCACGCAGTCGCCGTAAAGGAGAATGTCGAGATCCAGCGTGCGCGGCCCCCAGTGCAGGTGGCGCTGGCGGCCCTGTGCCTGTTCGATGGCGTGCAGGGCGCGGAGCAGCGCGAGCGCCGCGAGCCCGGTGTCGATGGCGACGACGGTGTTGAGGTAATCGGGTTGAGTGCCGGGGCCGACGGCTGAGCTCTGGTACCAGTTTGCCTGCGCCAGCAGGCGGGTGTGCGGGAGTTTGGCGATCGCGGCGATTCCGCTGCGGAGCTGGCGCGCGGGGTCGTCCAGGTTGCTGCCCAAGCCGATATACGCGGTGACCCTCATGGCGGTCGCGCGGCGCCCGCGCGCGATCGCCGCCGCCGCGGTCGGCGCGGCGCGACCGGACTTTCAATCGCCAGACTCAGTGCAGAGCGCTCGGCGTCGTCGGCGCTTTGGTAGACTGTCCACCAGTCGCCGAGCCCCCCCAGGTCTTCGCCGGCCTGCTCGCGCAGCAGCACGAAATCATAAGCCGCGCGGAAGCGGGGGTGCGCAACCAGGCGCGCGGCATTGGCGCCCGCGCGATTGGGTAGGCGCATTTGCAAATCCCAGATCTCCTGCATCGGCAAGGTGAAGCGACGGGGGATGGCAATGCGCCTGAGCTGCGCGGCGGTGACGTCGGCGCCGGCGATCTGGAGCGCGCGGAACGGCGCCTCGCCCTGCGCCAACAATTGCAGCAGCCGGGCATTCGCGGCTGGCCACAAGAGGGCAGCGAACAAAAAAGTCGGGGTAACGGGCTTGCCTGCGGCAATCCGCAGATCCGTGTTGGTCAGCGCCTGCTCGACAAACCGCAGGCCCAGGACATCCCCGCCCGCAAGTTGCGCCGCCGTCTCCGGAAACAGCGCATCGAACAGTTGGTACTGCTGCAGTTGCTGGAACGCGGCGCGCCCATGGCCGTCCAGGAACAGCTTGGGCATTTCATCGAACAAGCGGGGCGGCGAAATGTCCCGCAGCAGATGGCGCAGGCCGGGAATGGCCGCGGCGGTGCGGGGTTCGAGCGCAAAGCCGAGCTTGGCGGCAAAGCGCACCGCGCGCAACATGCGCACCGGGTCTTCCCGGTAGCGGGTCTCGGGGTCGCCCATGATGCGCAGCACCCGCTGCCGAATGTCCGCCATGCCATCGGCATAGTCGTAGATGAGGTTGTCGCGCGGGTGGTAGTACAGCGCGTTGGCGGTGAAATCGCGCCGGCGCGCGTCCTCGTCGATGGAGCCGAACACGTTGTCGCGCAGCAGCAGGCCGTCCTTCGAGCGCCGGGACAGCTCCTGCGCGTGTCGCGAGGGGCTGTCGGGGCCGCCGGTAATGCCGTCGTGAGCGGCGCGAAAAGTGGTGACCTCGATGGTTTCCCGACCACTGCGGACGTGGACGATCTGGAACCGACGCCCGATGATATGTGCCCGGCGGAACAGATTCTTGATTTCTTCCGGGGTGGCGTTAGTGGCCACATCGAAATCTTTGGGGTGGCGATCGAGCAGTAGATCGCGGACGCTACCGCCGACGATAAAGGCGCTGAACCCGGCTTCTTCGAGGCGGTCGGTCACCGCCAGGGCGCCACTGCTGATATCCGCGGGCGACAGTTGGTGTGCAGTCGGCGGAATGATGTGGGGCTTGGTTGGCGTAGCTGCGGGCCGTTTTTGGCGAAAAACCTGTCTCAGGCGATTTAGCATTATGGCGATGATGGCTGGATGAGCGAATGGCGACGGCGCGATGGTAACACAGCGCCATTCGGCGACCGGCGATAAAATCGGCAAAGAAAAAAGGAAGCCAGAGGCTTCCCTATTCGAAGTAACGCCCTATGATGTCCAGAGCCAACTGCGATGATCTCTCGTCAACCACCAGCCACCACTGTCGATCAGCCTTAACCCCGATCAGCTTTAACCCAATGTTATTATGTCTATTTTTGTTATTATCCGGATTTATTATTGTTATAAGCTGAGATCATGCTAACCAAAGTGGTTCGGGCTGGCAAGGCTTTTAAAGAATTTTTTAGAATAAAAACTTCGTAGTTCCGGCGAAAAACTCCACAACAAACAACATTGCCCGTCAAGTCGACGACACATCGGTGGGCATGGATGGGGTGCGCGCGGTGATCGCCGGACATTTGGGAACCAGTTCCCGCTGCCAATGGGCAATCGCCCAGCGCAGGAGCTCGCCTGGGTCGGCCCGCGCCAACTGCGCGGGCGCCGGTTGATTGAGGCAGCGCAGCGCCTGGTAGAGGTTCAGGCTCGGGGTGCTGCAAGCGACGGCGCGGGCACCGTTCTGCTTGCTGAGCTTGCGGCCCTCGGCATCCACCACCACCGGGACATGGCCGTATTGGGGGGCGGGTTGCCCCAGCGCCGCGAACAGCAGCAATTGCGGCGGCGTCGAGCTCAGCAGATCGCTGCCGCGGATCACCTGGGTGACCCGCTGCGCGGCGTCATCGACAGTCACGGCAAGGTGATAGCCGATCAACTGGTCGCGGCGGCGGAGGACAAAATCGCCGACATCGATCTCGGCATCGGTCGGGCGGGCCTGAAAAAGGTCGGTGAAGCGAAAATCGAGAATGTTGTCGGCTCGCATGCGCAGCGCAACTTGCGCGGTCGAGGGGCCGGCGGCGGGCGCCCGATGTCGACAGATGCCATCGTAGCGGCCGCCGAGAGACTGGATCCGGGCGCGGCTGCAAGCGCAGCTATAGGTCAGTCCGGCGCTGTCCAATTGGGCCAGCGCGGCGGCGTAGGCGGGCTGCCGTCGACTTTGATAGACCACCTCGCCGTCCCAGTGCAGGCCATGGCTGTCGAGTTGCCGCAAGATGGTGTCGGCCGCATGGGGCGCTTGTCGGGGTGGGTCGATATCCTCGATGCGCACCAGCCAGGTGCCGCCTGCCGCGCGGGCGTCGAGATAGCTGGCGAGGGCGGTGAGCAGCGAGCCGAAATGCAGCGGCCCGCTCGGGGATGGGGCAAAGCGGCCGATATAGTGGTCGGCCATGGGTGTCGAACCGGTGGTCGGTCAACCGCCGGTAAGCTGTCTTTCCTTGATCTCGTCCAGCGTTTTGCAATCCACGCAGAGTGTCGCGGTCGGTCGGGCTTCCAGCCTGCGGATGCCGATTTCGACGCCGCACTGGTCGCAAAAGCCGTAGTCGGCGGTGTCGATGGCTTCAATGGTGCTGTCGATCTTTTTAATCAGTTTGCGCTCGCGGTCGCGGGCGCGCAGTTCGAGGCTGAATTCCTCCTCCTGGGTGGCGCGGTCGGCGGGGTCGGGGAAGTTCGCCGCTTCGTCCTTCATGTGCGTGACGGTGCGATCCACCTCTTCCATCAGCTCGCGCTTCCAGGCCAACAGCAGGTTGCGGAAGTGCTCGCGCTGCTTGTCATTCATGTAGTCCTCGCCTTTTTTCTCCTTGTAGGGCTCGTAGCCGTGGAGGGAGATGGAAAAGGTTTTG
The DNA here is from genome assembly GCA_965232975.1 of uncultured bacterium. Lineage (GTDB taxonomy): Bacteria > Pseudomonadota > Gammaproteobacteria > Pseudomonadales > Porticoccaceae > CBDDRG01. Next base: position 18,197 of record CBDDRG010000031.1, on the reverse strand, counting down.
TCGACTTTCTTTTTGGACATGGAATGCATCCGGTGTGGGTTTTTCAGGACTGGCGTTTATAGAGGGAACAGTGGCATTTGGCAAGTCCTTTCGACGGTCTTTTTGGCCGGGCCCGGCGCCGGTCGAGCCGCTCCTTGGCGGGGCTACAATGGGCCATCGAGTCGATGGCGGAGGCGCGGTGAGAAGTCCAAGGTATGCCCGGCGCGTGGCCCGGATGACGTCGTTCAAGGTGGTCGATTTTCTGGAGGCGGCGCTGGCGCTACAGGCCAGCGGGCGCGACATCGTGCGCCTGGAGACCGGCGAACCAACCTTCGCCATGCCGCCGACCCTGGTCGCCGCTGCGCAGCGCGCCATCGCCGACGACAATACCGGCTACACGCCGGCGCTCGGCCTCCCGGAACTGCGCGCCGCCATCGCCGGGTTTTATCGGCATCGCCATGGCATCGACATCGCCCCCGCCCGAGTCGTGGTCACCACCGGCAGCAGCGCCGCCCTCGGCATGATTTGCGATCTGCTGATCAACCCGGGCGATGGCGTGCTGCTGACCGACCCGGGTTATCCCTGCAACGCCAATTTCGTGCGCCGCGCCGGTGGGGTGCCGCAACTGGTGCCGGTGACCGCCGCTAACGGTTACCAACTGGAGGCGGAACAGGTCGCCACCCATTGGCGGGACAACACCGTTGGGCTGCTCCTCGCCTCGCCGAGCAACCCCACCGGCGCCGTCACGCCGCGCGCCACCTGGGTCGATTTGCTCAACGCCGTCCGCAGCCGCGACGGCGCCGTGATCGCCGACGAAATCTACCACGGCCTGGTTTACGGCGAGCCCGCGACCTCGATTTTAGAGCTGGCGGATGACGCTTTCGTGATCGACAGCTTTTCCAAATACTTCGGCATGACCGGTTGGCGTCTGGGCTGGATGGTGGTGCCGGCTGCCGCTGTGCCCTATCTGACCATCATGGCGCAGAATTTTTTCATCTCGCCGCCCAGCATTGCCCAGCACGTCGCGCTGGCAGCCTTTGCGCCGGAGACCCTGGCAATCATGGCGGCGCGACGCGCGGAGTTGCAGCGGCGGCGGGATTTTTTCGTTCCCGCCCTGCGGGAACTGGGGTTCCGTATTCCCCACCTGCCGGCGGGGGCGTTCTATGTCTACGCCGGCATCGAGAACCTGGCCGACGACAGCGAGGCCCTGTGCTGGGACATGTTGGCGCGCGCGGGCGTCGCGCTCACACCGGGCACGGATTTCGGCCAGCACCTGGCGCGTCGGCATGTGCGCTTCGCCTACACCGCGCCCTTGCCCCGTCTTGAAATCGCACTGGAGCGTCTGTACCGGGCACTGAAGGCGGGGGCGTGAAGTTTGCGCCGCCCCTCGAGCGGGCCATTTTTCTTCGTCGTCGCCAGCGTTTTTTTGCCGATGTCGAACTTGCCGATGGCCGCGGCCTGACCATCCACTGCGCCAACACCGGGTCGATGAAAAATTGTCTCGCGCCCGGCCAGCCCTGCTGGTTCGCGCGCGCGCAAAACCCGCTGCGCAAGTTGCCGGGCACCCTCGAAATCGTCACCACCGCTGCCGGCGACCTGGCCGGCGTCAACACGGCGCGGGCCAACGGCTTGATCCATGAGGGTATCGCCAGCGGCGCCATCGCCGAGCTACAGGGTTACGCCACCAGCCGCGCCGAGGTGCGCTACGGCGACGAAAACAGCCGCATCGATCTGCTGCTGGAGAGTCCGGGGCGCAAATGCTTTGTCGAAGTCAAAAACCTGACCCTGGCGGAGGCGGCGGGGCGCGGCCTGTTTCCCGATGCGGTCACCGCGCGCGGCACCAAACACTTGCGGGAGCTGAGCGCCGTCGTCGCCCAGGGACACCGGGGGGTGTTGGTGTTTTGCGTGCAGCTCAGCGGTGTCGACGGCGTGGCGCCGGCCGATCACATCGATCCGGTCTACGGGCGGACGCTGCGCAGCGCCGTCGCGGCCGGCGTGGAAGTGCTGGCCTATGGCTGCCGGCTCGGCGCCGGGGAGATTGTGATCGACCGCAGGCTCGAATTCTGGCTGCCGCCGCTACCGGAGCCTGCGGCGCGCACCGACGCGCACCCAGGCCCGCCGTGAAGTGACAGGTTACATCTTGCCGTCGATATCGACGATGCGCTGCTGAAACTTCCAGGCGCCGTTGATTTTGACGACTTTATCGAGATAGCGGCCGGAGTTGGTCACGCTGACCTTGTCGCCGGTGTCCACCAGAATGAGGTAGGCGTCGTGAACGCCGGTGTCGCCGTTGACTTCGACGATGGCATCGGTGGTGCAGTGCTTCACCTTCATCTTGGGAATGTTCTTTTCGGCGAACTTGAGCAGATTGTCGCTGCCCGTGGCGAGCACCCGGCCGCCCATTTCAAAGGTGCCATCGGGGGCGAAACACTCGGCCCAGGCCTTGGGGTTGCCGTAGTCGAACGCGCGGTTGTAACGGGCGGCGAGTTCGCGGATGGCGAGATGATCTTCAACTTTGCTCATACAGGGATCCTCTGGCTTATTACTGGTGGTCAGGTGTTGGTGGCTAAGTGCTGGTGGTCAGGTGCTGGCGACTGTTTGCGGGGGACGGGAGCGCGCGGGTCGGGTGCCGATTGTAGGTTAGGCGTCCGGCAAAAAGTAGCGCCCAAAACCGGCGCCGGCCGGGGGCCGGCGGATCACCGTTATGAGCGCTTGCCGCAGTTGCCCCGGTGCCGCAGTCAGGTCGTTTCCAGATAGATGGCGCCCTGCTCCACCTGATGGCGAAGTGCGGTCAGCGACCGCCCCGCGCACGGGCCGGCGATGCAGTAACCGTCGGCAATGTCGAACAGGGCGCCGTGGGCGGAACACAGCAGGTGGTTCTGGTCGCGATCGAGAAAGCGATCCGGCGCCCAGTTCAACTGTAGCCCCAAGTGCGGACAGCGGTTGTGGTACAGGTAGACGGCCCCATCCTTGCGCACCGCGAAGATGTGCAGATCGCCGGCCAGGCTAAAGCCGCGGCAGCCGGTCTCCGGCAATTCATCGAGCCGGCACAGCCGCGTCCGCGCCATTCGCCAGTGATTCCGCGCCGCTACAAACCCCGGCGCAGGCGCTCGATGCGCTCTGCCAGCGGCGGGTGCGACAGGAACAGGCGGGTGATGCCACCCTTGCTGGGGGTAATGCCGAAGGCGGCCAGGGAGTCGGGCATCTGCTCCTGGGTATCGACCTCGCTTTCGCGGCGCAGGCGCTGCAGCGCGGCGATCATCGCGCCGCGGCTGGCCAGTTCGGCGCCGGCGGCATCGGCGCGGAATTCCCGCCAGCGCGAAAACGCCATGACCACCATGGACGCCAGCACGCCCAGCGCGATTTGCAGGACCATCACGATCATGAAATAGCCGATGCCCGATCCGCGTTCGTTCTTGAACACCGCCTTGTCGATGATCGAGCCGATGATGCGGGCGAAGAACATCACGAAGGTGTTCAGCACTCCCTGCACCAGGGTCAGCGTCACCATGTCGCCATTGGCGACATGGCCGATCTCGTGGGCGAGCACCGCCCGAATTTCCTCTTTGTCGAAGCGGTGCAGCAGGCCCTCGCTGACCGCCACCAGCGCGGCATTCTTGTTCCAGCCGGTGGCGAAGGCGTTGGCTTGCTCCATGGGAAAGACGCCGACCTCGGGCATGCCGATATCGGCCTTGCGGGCGAGCTGGGCGACGGTATCCAGCAGCCAGCGCTCATGGGCATCGCCCGGTTCGGTGATCAGGCGGGTGCGGGTGCTCGCCTTCGCCATGAACTTGGACATCAGCAGCGAGATGAACGACCCGGCAAAGCCGAATACCGCGGAGACCACCAGCAGCGAGGTCAAATTGGTGTGCACGCCCTGGGCGGCGAGATACTGCTCCAGCCCGAGCACGTTAAAAATGATGGTGACGAGCACCATGATCGCAATGTTGGTGGCGAGGAATAACGCGATGCGCAACACGGGAACCTCCGCTATTGACGTGATGTCTGCAACTGCCGCACGCAGCCTAGATCGGGGGGCGATGGCAAAAATTCAACCCCGGCCAGTATCGCACAGCCGGCTCTCGCCGGCCGGCCGCGGTGGCGAACGCCGGCCCGAACTGGGCTAGAATTCCGGTCTGCCCGCCACCCGTGTCACCGCCCCCGATGTCCGCCGGCCCTGCCGATGACCCGCAATGACCTGAACCTGCCCAACGCGCTCAGCGGCTTGCGCCTGCTGTTGGCGCCGGTGCTGCTGTGGCTGGCGGCCCATGACCAGCACCATGTTTTTCTGGCGGTGCTGGTGTTTGCGCTGGCCACCGACGCGGCCGATGGCTACCTCGCCCGGCGTCTGAACCAGGCCAGTGCGCTCGGCGCCAAACTCGACAGTTGGGGAGATCTGTTCATCTACGGCACCATGGTGGTGGCGCTGCTGTGGCTGTGGCCGGACATTTTCGCGCGCGAGAAGTGGTTTCTCGGCTTTGCCATTCTGTCCCACCTGGTGCCCACCGCGACCAGTCTGGTCAAGTTTCGGGAGCTGCCGCGCTACCACACCTGGGCGGCAAAAATCGCCGCCGTGCTGATGGCGCCGGCGTACTTTCTGCTGGTTCTGTTCGATATCTCGCTGCTGTTTCGGCTGGTGGTGGTCTTCCACATCTGGGTGGCGTTGGAGGAGGTCATCATCACCTTCACGCTCAAGCGCACCCGCCCCGATGTGCCGACCCTGTTCCACGCCCGGGAGCTGGTGCGCCGCCAGCGCGAGCTGCTGCGCCAGCGCCGCAGCGATCGGCGCGCGCGCCGGCGCAACCGCCGGCGCGGCGAGGACCCTCCACCGCCACCGTAGCGGCAACCTCAACAGCAGCCGCCGTGCGCGGTTTCGTCGTCGAACGGATCCGTCCAGTGGGGCAGGCCGACCATGGCCTTGTGCTGCGCGGCCAGCGTCAGCGTTTGGCGCGGGTCGATCACCCAGGGGCCGCTGCGGGTCACCGTCAGCCGCGCCGTCTGGCCCGGCGCGAGTTGCCGCTCGCGGTCGCCGTCGAACGCCAGAATGCCCCCGCCGGTCACCGCGACCGCCTGCCCCAGGGGCAGCGGCGCCGCCGCGCGAATGTGGGTGGAGCGAAACAGCCCCGGCGACACCGGCGCCAGCAACACCTGGCCGCCCTCCGCGTGGCGGCAAAAATCGACGCGGACGCCAAACTCATCGCCCGCCCCCGCCGGGCACAGCAGGCCGCCCAACGGCGACAGGCCGACCGCGGCGGGCTCGGCGCGGGTCAGCACCAGCCGGTTCATGTGGCTCGGCTCGAACGGGCCCAGGTTGCCCAGGCGATCGCCCACCAGCCACAGCGCGTCGATCAGCGCCAGGTCGGGGGCCTCGCCGTCGATCTCGACCTCCACCACTTTCGCGCGGCGCGCGGCCTGGTGCAGGTCGATCCGCCCGCTCGCCACGAGCCCCGCCGCCATGCCCGCCAGCGTCGGTTCGATAGTGAGCGGGAACACATTGTTGGTGCCGGTGGAGACCGGCATCAGCACCGCATCCCGCCAGGCCTTGGCGACGATGCGGCTGGTGCCGTCGCCGCCCAGCACCACCAGCACCGAGCAACCGCGCTCGCGCATCGCGAGCGCGGTCTGGCGGGTGTCCTCGGCGCTGTGGGTGATGGGCACGCGGATCTCCTCGATGGCGGCGCCGATGCCCAGGTGCTCGACCGCGCTCACCGCGATCCGCCGCGGCTCCCAGGGCACCAGAATGCGCGTGCAGCCCGCCGCCACCGCGGCGACCACGATGCGCGCGATCTGGTTGCGCTTGCTCTCATGGCTGACCGTATCGGCGCGCGCGGTGAGGCGGCGGCAGTCCCGGCCCGACATTGGGTTGACGATGACGCCGACGCTGCCCATGTCCATCACTCGGTTTCCTCTATTCAGATGTCGGTAATCGGCAAATATCCGCCGCCGCCAGTATAGGCTGCCGCGGGCGGCGCCGGTCGCCTGGCCGCGGGCGGGCCGCCCAGGGCCGAGAGTGACAATGTTTGTCAGTAGCTGACGGTTCCGGCGCCTGGGTGCCACCGCTGCGCGGCGCACGGGCGCGCTGGCGCGACGGGATCAGGCCATTTAACTGTTTGATAATAAAGGATCAAGTCTTTATAAGCCGGCGCCGGCGCCAACTGTGGCACGCAAACTGCTTTGGGGATAGTGCAAGTTAACAGGACAGTGCGCGTTAACCACCTCAAGGAGAATCTTTATGCGCCACGCTCGCCAACAAGCCCGCACCCACGCCAACCAGGGCGGCTTCACATTGATCGAACTGATGATCGTCGTGGCCATCATCGGCATTCTGGCCGCCGTGGCGCTGCCGGCCTACAAGGACTACACGGTCAAGGCGAAAATGTCCGAAGTGGTATTGGCCGCCAGCCAGTGTCGCACGACCGTTTCGGAGGTCTATCAATCTGCTACCGCGCTGCCAGCGGCCAACGCCTGGGGTTGTGAGGCGACCACCCCTTCCAAGTATGTTGCGAGTGTCGCCACTGATGTAGCAGGTGGAATCGTCGTCACCGTCCGAAATCTCGACGCCGACGTTGACGGCGACACCGTCAGTCTGGTTCCTGTGGCCGATGGTGGTGGCGCACCGGCAGTTGGCACCCAGATCGATCATTGGGTTTGCGGCAATCGCGCCGCGATAGGCGACAGCACAGTCGTAACCACTGTGCTCGCCAAGTACCTGCCCGGCTCCTGTCGCGGTTAATCCCCCGGTTACCCCCGTAGTAGAGCCGTAGAAAAGGCCGCGTTTCGCGGCCTTTTCCTTGTTTACGCTCCCCCCGCGCCAAAAATCCCCCACCAGCGTCGATCTAGCGCTGCCAGCGCCCGTCGCGTCACATCCGCGAGCTGATGCGCCCCAGGCGCTCGGTCAGCAGCGGGTTTTCGCGGTAGTCCACCGGCATTGCCACCAGGCTCGGCCCGGGCTCGGCAAAGGCGCGCTCCAGCGTCGCCTTCAGTTCCCGGCTCCGCGTGCACACATGGCCGCGCCAGCCGAAGCTCTGCGCCAGCAGCAGCCAGTCCGGGTTGGTGAAGCTGAGGTCGGTGTGGCGCTTGAACTCGGTCTGCTGCTTCCACGAGATCAGACCGTAGCCCTTGTCCTCCCACACCAGCACGACGATATTGGCCTGCAGGCGGAACGCGGTTTCCATCTCCTGCACGTTCATCAGGAAGCCGCCGTCGCCGCAGATGGCGAGGATGCGCCGGTTGGGGTGCACCAGGCTGGCGGCGATGGCGCCCGGCAGCGCGAAGCCCATGGAGCAGTAGCCGTTCGGGATCAGGCAGGTGTTGGGTTCGTGGCAGTGGTAGTGGCGGGCGATCCACATCTTGTGGGCGCCGACGTCGGACAGCAGGATGTCGTCCGGCCCCATGACTTCGCGCACGTCCCACAGGGCCTTCTGCGGGCGGATGCTGCCGCTGGTGTCGTCGTCGGCGTGCTCGGCGAGTTCGGCGCCCATGTGCTGGCGCGCCAGGCGCTGCCGCGCCAGCTCGAAGTCGACGCGGGGGGCTACGGCGAGCAGCCGGTTCAACTCGTTGAGCAGCATCGCCAGATCGCCCACCAGTTCGATCTCCGGGTGGTAGCACTGGTCGATCTCGGCGGGCACGAAGTCGGCGTGGATGATGCGTTTGTCGCGCTGCTGGTTCCACAGCGCCGGGTTGTATTCGACCATGTCGAAGCCGAGCGCGATGACCAGATCGGCGTCGTCGAGGGCGAGGTTGGAGTGATCCTTGGCGCCCAGGCCGACGGTGTACAGGCAGTAGGGCGCGTCGCGGTCGACGCAGCCCTTGGCCATGAAGGTGCTGATGACGCCGATGCCGGTGGTGTCGCAGAACGCGCGCAGCTCCTTGCTGGCGCGCTTGCGGATGCAGCCGTTGCCGGCGAGGATCACGGGGCTCCTGGCGCTCATCAGCAGGTCGAAGGCCTGGCGCACGATGCCGGGGTCGGGCACCGAGCGGTGGAAGCGGCGCGGCACCATGGGCTGCTCCGTGGTCATCTGCTTGGCGAGGTCCTCGGGCAGTTCGATGTGTACGGCGCCGGGCTTTTCCATGCGCGCGAGGCGCACCGCCTTGCGCACGATCTCGGGGATGGTGTCGGCGTTGCGGATCGAGATCGCCCACTTGGTCACGGGTTCGAACATGCCCACCACGTCCATCACCTGGTGGGACTCTTTGTGCAGGCGTTTGGTCGAGCCCTGGCCGGTCAGCACCAGCATCGGTGCGCGATCCATGTTGGCGTCGGCGACGCCGGTGATCAGGTTCGACGCGCCCGGCCCCAGCGTGCCCAGGCAGCCGGCGGGGTTGCCGGTCAGCCGGCCGTAGACTTCGGCCATGAACGCGGCGCCCTGTTCGTGGCGGGTGAGGATGAATTTGATTTTGCGGCTGTCTTCGAGGGACAACATGAAGTCGGCATTTTCTTCGCCGGGCACGCCGAAGATGTATTCCACGCCCTCGGCTTCGAGACAGGCGACGAACAGGTCAGATGCTTTCATGGGGGGCGTGAAGGTCCTTGGTTGGAATTGTCGTTGGGCGCATGGTTGCCGGTAGTCGCCGGCCCGGTGGCAGCGGGGAAAATACCGCGACGCACGGGGCGGCACGCAATATCGACGCCAGTCCGTTGCCGCCGGATCCGGCCAGACTCTGCCAAAGACCGGCATCTTCGCCATGCGTTCAGGGTTTTATGGTGCGCCGGCTGCAATTGGCCTCGGCTCGTGGCTGGCGTGCAACTTGCTTTGCCCCTACCATGACCGCGGTGTGTCCGGAGCGCGCCGGGGCGCACCGGGGCGCACCGGGGCAGCATACCAGCGGCGGCGCCGCAGTCGCAGAGCCCTGGGCGCGTCCGACCCCATCGGGTTCCGCGGCAAAGGGTCTCGGCAGGCGGGTGATGAACGGAGACAGCGATGGGCATTGACTGGCGCCACTATGATACCCGCGGCTTCTTCGATGAGCTGGTCGATGGCGAGGGCAATCCACGGCTGTCGGCAAAGCGGCTGGCGGCCTATCTGGGCACGCTGGGCCACGACCAGATCGACGCGCGCCGCGCCATGGCGGAGGCAACCATCCAGGAGATGGGGGTCAGCTTCACCGTCTACACCGAGGAGGGCAATATTGATCGCGCCTGGCCCTTCGACATCGTCCCGCGCACGCTGTCGGCCGCCGAGTGGCGGGTGCTCGACGCCGGCCTGCGCCAGCGCCTGCGAGCGCTGAACCGCTTTATCGACGACATCTACCACGATCGCCAGATCATCGAAGACGGCGTGGTGCCGGCCCATCTGCTCGCCGATTCGAAGAATTTCCGCCCCGAGTGCGTCGGAGTCTCGCCGCCGTTCGGGGTCTGGGCCCACGTCTGCGGCACCGATTTGGTGCGTCACAGCGACGGCAAGTTCTATGTGCTGGAGGACAACCTGCGGGTGCCGTCCGGCGTCGCCTACATGCTCGAAAACCGCGCCATCACCAAGCGCGTGCTGCCCGAGCTGTTTGCCAGCGACCGCATCCTGCCGGTGGACGACTACCCGGCGAAATTGTTCGATACGCTGGCGGCGCTGTCGCCGCGCAAGATCAAGAAGCCCGAGATCGTCGTGCTGACGCCGGGCATCTTCAACTCGGCCTATTTCGAGCACGCCTTTCTGGCCCAGCAGATGGGCTGCGAGCTGGTCGAGGGTCGCGATTTGGTGGTCGGCGAGGACGATCGCGTGTATATGAAGACGATCGACGGCCTGGAGCGCGTCGATGTCATCTATCGCCGCATCGACGACCTGTTTCTCGATCCGGAAGTGTTCAACAAGGAATCCGTGCTGGGCGTGCCGGGCCTGATGCGCGCCTGGCGCGCCGGCAATGTCGCGCTCGCCAATGCGCCCGGTGCCGGCGTTGCCGACGACAAGGTGATCTACGCCTTTGTGCCGAAGATGATCCAGTACTACCTCAACGAGACCGCGATCATCCCCAATGTCGAAACCTGGCTGTGCGACGACGCTGAGCAGCGCGCCTATGTGCTCGCCAATCTCGACCAACTGGTGGTCAAGCCCGCCAACGAATCCGGCGGCTACGGCATGTTGATTGGCCCGCATTCGACGGCGGAGCAGCGCGCCACCTTCGCGCGGCTGATCGCCGCCAACCCGCGCAACTATATCGCGCAGCCGACGCTCAGCCTGTCGGTGGCGCCGACGCTGGTGAACGGCGGCCGCCTGGAGCCGCGCCACCTCGATCTGCGCCCGTTCATCCTGCAGGGCGAGGATACCTACGTGACCACCGGCGGCCTGACCCGGGTCGCGATGGTGGACGGCTCGCTGGTGGTGAATTCCTCCCAGGGCGGCGGCAGCAAGGACACCTGGATCGTCGATACGGAGGCCAGATAATGCTGTCGACCGTCGCCGAGCGCATGTACTGGGCGGCTCGCTATCTGGAGCGCACCGAGAACACCGCGCGCCTGGTGGGCGTCTACGACAACCTGCTGCTCGATCTGCCCCGCGGCATCCACATCAGCTGGTACAACCTGGTCGCGCTGAACGGCCTCACCGAGAACTTCGCCGAACACTACGCCGACCGCGACGAGCACAGCGTGGTCAGCTTCCTGCTCGCCGACGACCGCAACCCGGTGTCCATGCTGTCGTCGCTGCGCCTGCTGCGCGAGAACGTACGCACCACCCGCGACGTGCTGTCGCCCCAGGCCTGGGAGTTCGTCAACGAACTCCACCTGCTCGCGATCGGCAATTTCGGCGCCGCCGGCGACCTGCGCGGGCAGCGCCACCGCCTGCTCGACGACATCATCAAGGGCTGCGTGCAGATCAGCGGCCTGCTCAACGACGCCATCAGCCACGACGCCGGCTGGCAGTTCATCCAGCTCGGCCGCCACCTGGAGCGCGCCGACATGATCACGCGCATTCTCGATGCCGGCGCGGTGCTGCTGTTGCAGCCGGACACCGGGCAGGGCGTCAATCTGCCGCAGATCGTGTGGGGCCATGTGCTGCGTTCGCTGGACGCCTACCAGGGCTACCGGCGCACCGTGCGCGCCAAGGTGTCCGGGGTGGACGTCACCCGCTTTTTGCTGGAGGACGAGTATTTTCCGCGCACGCTGCGCTTCTGCCACGACCGCCTCGCCGACGCCATCGATCGCCTGCCCAATCGCAAGGCCGCGCGCGAGTGTCTGGCGCTGCTCAGCGCGGCGCCGTTTCCGCTCGCCGCGGAGGACGACCTCGGCGAGCCGCTGCGGGAATACCTGAACGAATTGCAGATTCGCCTCGCCGGCTTGCACCAGTGCTTTGTCGAGAGTTGGTTTTCGTTTGCCTAGCGCGTGCGCCCGGCCGGCCGCTACCTTGTTTCAGACCCGCCAGATTTCAGACTCGCCAGCTTAGAGATAACCCATGGCTATTCGCGTCGCCCTGCGCCACAACACCCACTACCGCTTCGACCGCCTCGTCAACCTGTCGCCCCATGTGCTGCGGCTGCGCCCGGCGGCGCACTCGCGCACGCCGATCCACGCCTACACGCTGAAGGTCAGCCCGGCGGATCATTTCATCAACTGGCAGCAGGATGCGTTCGGCAATTTCCTCGCGCGCCTGGTGTTTCCCGAGCGCACCGATCACCTGGACATCCAGGTCGAGGTGATCGCCGACCTGACCACCATCAACCCCTTCGATTTCTTCGTCGAGGGCTACGCCGAGAACTTTCCGTTCAGCTACGACGCCGGCATCGCCAAGGGGCTGCTGCCCTATCTCGAAATCGTCGACAACGGCCCGTTGCTGAAACAATGGGTAGCGAAAATTCCGCGCACCGCGATGCCCACCAACGATTTTCTGGTGGCGGTGAACCAGGGGCTGCAAACAGCCATCGGCTACAACATCCGCATGGCGGCGGGCGTGCAGACCAGCGATGAAACCCTGGCGCTGGCGCGCGGTTCGTGCCGCGACACGGCCTGGCTGCTGGTGCAGATCTTGCGCCACCTGGGGCTGGCCGCGCGCTTCGTGTCCGGCTATCTGGTGCAGTTGACGCCCGATGCCAAGCCCCTCGAAGGCCCGGCCGGGCCGCTCGCCGACTTCACCGACCTGCACGCCTGGTGCGAGGTCTATCTGCCGGGCGCGGGCTGGGTCGGCCTCGATCCCACGTCGGGCCTGTTTGCCAGCGAAGGCCACATTCCGCTCGCCTGCACCCCCGATCCGGCGGCCGCCGCGCCCATCGAAGGCTACACCGACGAGTGCGAGACCGACTTCAGCTTCAGCAACGAGGTGGTGCGCATCCACGAGGATCCGCGCGTCACCAAGCCCTATGGCGAGGAGGACTGGTGCGCGATCCAGGCGCTGGGCGCCGCCGTCGACGCGACGCTCGCGCGCGAGGACGTGCGCCTGACCATGGGCGGCGAGCCGACCTTTGTGTCCGCGACCGACCTGGAGTCGGCGCAGTGGACCACGGACGCACTCGGCGCCGACAAGCTGCGCCTCGCCAAGGATCTGCTGCTGCGCCTGCGCGACCGCTTCGCGCCGGGGGCGGCGCTGCACTACGGCCAGGGCAAATGGTATCCCGGCGAAGAGCTGCCGCGCTGGGCGCTGGGCTGCTTCTGGCGCGCCGACGGTAGCCCGCTGTGGCGGCGGCCCGAGCTGCTCGCGCGCGTCGACCGGGACTATGGCCAGGGCGACGCCGAGGCGAGCCGGTTCATCGCCACCTTTTGTGAACACGCGGGTCTCAGCGCGGACTTTATTCGCCCGGCCTACGAGGACGCGCTCTACTACCTGTGGAAGGAGCAGAGCCTGCCGGCCAATGTCGATCCGTTCGCCGCCGATCTCGGCGACGACCTGGAGCGCCGCCGCCTCGCCCGCCTGCTCAGCCGCGGCCTGCACCAGGCCAGCGGCTACGTTCTGCCGCTGGCCTGGGACTTCGCCGCCCAGCGCTGGCGCAGCAGCCGCTGGGAGTTTCGCCTCGGCCGCGTGGTGTTGCTGCCCGGCGATTCGCCGCTGGGCTTTCGCCTGCCGCTGGACGCGCTGCCCTGGGTCGCCGCGGAGGAGCGCGAGCCGGCGCTCGAACGCGACCCCTTCGCGCCCTGCGCGCCGCTGGCGACGGCGGTGCCCCAGGCGCCCTTTTATCCGCCGCCCGCAGTCGATCAGCGGCGGCTGATGGTGGCCGTCGCCGATCACGAGCGCGCTGCGGTCGAGATGGCAGTCGGGGCGGCGGTCGAGACCGCCGTCGACACGGTGCGCACCGCGCTGTGCGTCGAACCCCGCCACGGCCGCCTGCATGTGTTTCTGCCGCCGCTGCAACACCTGGAGCACTATGTCGAGCTGATCGCGCTGGTCGAGGCGACCGCCGCCGCGCACAAGCTGCCCGTCGTTCTCGAAGGCTATGAACCGCCCCGGGATGCGCGCCTGCTGCGCCTGTTGGTGACCCCCGACCCCGGCGTCATCGAGGTCAACATCCACCCGGCGGGGAGCTGGCAGGAGTTGGCGGACACCACCACGGCGCTCTACGACGAGGCCCGTCAGTGCCGCCTCGCCACCGAAAAATTCATGCTCGACGGCCGTCACACCGGCACCGGCGGCGGCAACCACATCACGCTCGGGGGCGCCACGCCCGCCGACAGTCCGTTCCTGCGCAGGCCCGACCTGTTGCGCAGCCTGGTCACCTTCTGGCAGCACCACCCCGGCCTGTCGTACTTGTTCTCGGGCATGTTCGTCGGGCCGACGAGCCAGTCGCCGCGCGCCGACGAGGGCCGCGACGAGGCGCTCTACGAACTCGAAATCGCGTTCCAGCAGATGCCCGCGGGCAGCGTTCCCCAGCCCTGGCTGGTCGATCGCCTGCTGCGCAACCTGCTGGTCGATGTCACCGGCAACACCCACCGCGCCGAGTTCTGCATCGACAAGCTGTATGCGCCCGGCACCGCCAGCGGGCGCCAGGGCATCGTCGAATTTCGCGGCTTCGAGATGCCGCCCCACGCCCGCATGGCGCTGGTGCAGGCGCTGCTGCTGCGCTGCCTGGTCGCGAGCTTCTGGGTCACCCCGTACCGCGGGCCGCTGGTGCGCTGGGGCACCGAACTTCACGACCGCTTCATGCTGCCGCACCACGTCATGGCCGATCTGCGTGAGGTGGTCGAGGATCTGCAACGCCACGGCTACCCGTTCCAGCTCGACTGGCTGGCGCCCTTCGCCGAGTTCCGCTTTCCCCACTATGGCAGTGTGGCGATTGGCGACATCCGCCTCGAACTGCGCTGGGCGGTGGAGCCCTGGCATGTGCTGGGCGAGGAGGTGGCGAGCTTCGGCACCGCGCGCTACGTCGATTCCTCGGTGGAGCGCCTGCAGATTCGGCTCGACGGCCTCACCGACGGCCGCCATGTGCTCGCCTGCAACGGCCGCCGGGTGCCGTTGCGGGGCACCGGCCGCCACGGCGAATACGTCGCCGGGGTGCGCTACCGCGCCTGGGATCCGCCGTCGGCGCTGCACCCGACCATCGGCGTCCAGGTGCCGCTGACATTCGATCTGATCGACACCTGGAACGGTCTCGCCATTGGCGGCTGCACCTATCATGTGACCCACCCCGGCGGGCGCAGCTACGAGACCCTGCCGGTCAATTCGCTGGAGGCCGAGTCGCGCCGGGTCAACCGCTACTGGGCTTTCGGCCACACCCCCGGCCCGCTGCCGCCGCGCCCCGACTACATCGCGTTGCGCGAGTTCGCGCCCGGCGGCGACTATCCGCGCGCGATGGCGCCGCCGCCGGAGGAGCCCACCGCCGAATATCCCCATACGCTGGATCTGCGCCGCATGCCCTGACCTGCGCGGCCCGACCCGCGTGGCCTGGCGCGTGGCCCGGGCAGTGGCGATGAACTATGATGCAGGGCTCCTGCGCCGCTGCATCCGACGACCTCACGATGATGGATAGCTCGACCCCACCCCGCCGTTGGCAGCCCTATCAACAGCAACAGGCGCAGACCCAGGCCCAGGCCCAGGGCCTGCCCGCCGCCGAGTTGGGGCAACCGTTGATCTACCCGCCCGGCGCCGGCGGCCGCGATGAGGTGTACGCCGACACCGGCGAGGTGCGCCCGCACTGGCGCTACCTGCTCGACAGCCTGAATGCGCTGGGCTCGGCGGCGCTCGCCGAGCGCCAGCGCAAGGCCCAGCGCATCCTGCGCGACGACGGCGCCACCTATAACGTGTCGAGCGAACCGCTGGCCAGCCGCACCTGGGCGCTCGACCCGGTGCCGCTGCTGATCGACAGCGAGGAGTGGGGCGCCATCGAGGCGGGGCTCATCGAGCGCGCCGAACTGTTCGACCTCATCCTCAAGGACATCTACGGGCCGCGCGAGCTGATTCGCCGCGGCCTGCTGCCGCCCGAGCTGATCTATAGCCATCCCGGCTTTTTGCGCCCCTGTCACGGCATTCGCGTGCCCGGCGACCAGCAACTCATTTTTCACTCGGTAGATATGGTGCGCGACGCCGGCGGCGAGATCTGCATCATCGGCGATCGCACCCAGGCACCCAGCGGCGCCGGCTATGCGCTGGAGAATCGCGCGGTGATGTCGCGGGTGCTGCCCAGCCTGTTTCGCGACAGCCACGTCCACCGGCTATCGATGTTCTTCCACGCCCTGCGCCTGAAGCTGACCGCGCTGGCCCCGGCCGGCGATATCCCCCAGGTGGTGATCCTGACTCCCGGCGCCTACAGCGAGACCTATTTCGAACACGCCTACCTCGCCAATTACCTGGGTTATCCGCTGGTGCAGGGCGGTGACCTGACGGTGCGCAACGGCCGGGTGTGGATGAAATCCCTGGCCGGCTTGAAACCCGTTGACGTCATCCTGCGCCGGGTCGATGACCACTATTGCGACGCCGTCGAGTTGCAGAGCGACTCTCGCCTCGGAGTGCCGGGCCTGCTCGACGTGGTGCGCTCCGGCGGCGTGGTGGTGGTCAACCCGCTCGGCTCCGGGGTGCTGGAAAACCCGGCGCTGCTCAAATATCTGCCGGCCGTCGGCAAGTTCTATTTCGGCCGCGAGCCGCGCCTGCGCGCGGCGGAGACGTTCTGGTGCGGCGACGCCGGGGATCGCGCCCATGTGCTCGCCAACCTGGATCACCTGATCGTCAAGCCGGTGTTCCGCGGCCGCGCTTATGGCAGCGTCTTCGGCAGTGAGCTGAGCGCCGCGGACAAGGAACGCTGGCGGCAGAAATTGACCGCTGAACCGCTGCTGTATGTGGCGCAGAGCTACCAGCCGCCGGCCCGCTCGCCGGCGTGGAAAGATGGCCGACTGATGTCGCGGCCCTTTGTCCTGCGCAGTTTCGCGGTCGCCAATGCCACCTCGTACACGGTCATGGCGGGCGGCCTGACCCGCGTCGGCATGACCGACGCCGAGCGCATCATCACCAATCAATCGGGTTCCGCCAGCAAGGACACCTGGGTGCTGGCCTCCGAGCTGGAGCGCCAGGTGAGTCTGTGGGTCGGCAATGCCCCGGTGGCCGGGGTCGAGGGCGAGGACGCCCATCTACCCAGCCGGGTCGCCGAAAACCTGTTCTGGATGGGCCGCTACGCGGTGCGCGCCGAGATGGTGTTGCGCCTGCTGCGCACGGTGTTCGTCCAGCTCAACAACGTCGATCAACTGACCTTCAAGACTCAGGATCTGCTGCTGCGGGCGATCACCCAGATCACCAATGCCCACCCCGGGTTCGAAGCGGCGGCGGCGCGCCACGACCCGGAGGCCGAGCTGCTCGCGGTGATCCTGGACGACACCCGCACCGGCACCCTGGCGGCAAACCTGAACGCCATGCTGACCTGTAGCGAAGAGGTCAAGGAAATCCTGTCCGCCGATACCCAGCGGGTATTGAACGATGTCCGCGACCAGATGGCCGGGTTGCGCGCCAGCCTGCGTGGCGGCCTGCCGTCGGCGCCGGAACAGGGGCTCGATCCACTGGTCACCACGCTGCTGGCACTGGCCGGGCTCGGCCAGGCGAGCATGATCCGCGGCATGGACTGGGTGTTCCTGCATCTGGGGCGCAATCTCGAAAAATCGCTGCAAACGACGATACTGCTGCGCGCGCTGCTGGTGCCGGAGCTCGACGACGCCGAGCAGGCGGTGGTCCTGGAGGCGGCGCTGTTGACCGCCGAGATGCTGATCACCTATCGCCGCCGCTACCGCGCCCACGCCGATGTCGGCCACGGTCTCGAACTGCTGATGCTCGACGACCGCAATCCGCGGGCGCTGCTGTACCAGATGAAGCAGCTCAGCGAGTATCTGGATCGGCTGCCGGTGCGGGCGGAGGTGATTGCCGGGCTGAGCCCCACCCAGCGCTGCATGGTCGAGGCGCTGACCGCGGTGCAGCTCAGCGAGCCGGCCAAACTGGTCGCCACCGATCGCGCCAGTCCCCGCCGCCGCCATCTCGATCAACTGCTGCTTCGCGTTCGCCATGTGCTGGAGACCATGGCGGTCACCCTCAGCGGCACCTATTTCGACAATCAGGCCGAGGGTCGGCAACTGGTCGGCGGCGGGCAGGGTGGGCAGAAGGACGCCGAGTGAACTACCGCATCCGCCATGTCACCCGCTACCGCTACGATCAGCCGGTGGCGCTGTGCTACAACCAGGCGCACCTGGAGCCGCGCGACACCGAGCGCCAGCGCTGTCTCGACAGCCGTATCAGCATCTCGCCGGCGCCGGCGACCCTCGCTCGGCACCACGACTATTTCGGCAACCGCTGCTGCAATTTTTCGGTGCACGGCAAGCACCAGGAGCTGGAGATCACCGTCATCAGTCGCGTCAGCGTGGCGGCGACGACGGAGGACCCCGAACTGGAGCTCGGGGGGGGCAGCAATTGTGCGGATGCGCTCGCCCAGCTCTACCGCGACCGCGACGAGGCCAGCCTGTTGGCTCGCGAATTCACGCTGGATTCGCCGATGGTCGAGGCGGGCGACGCCCTCCGCGCCTACGCCGCGCCATCCTTCGCTCCATCCCGCTCGCTGGTCGCCGGCGTGCGCGAACTGTCCCATCGCATCTTCACCGATTTCACCTACGACCCCGGGTTCTCCTCTATCGCCACCCCGCTCGCCGACGTGCTCAGGCATCGCCGGGGGGTGTGCCAGGACTTTGCCCATCTCGCCATCGGTTGCCTGCGCAGTCTCGGCTTTCCGGCCCGCTACGTCAGCGGCTATCTGGAGACGCTGCCGCCCCCCGGCCAGCAGAAGCTCGCGGGCTCGGATGCCTCCCACGCCTGGTTCGCGGTGTTTGTGCCGGGCGCGGG
>CBDDRG010000030.1:0-4410 GCA_965232975.1 uncultured bacterium | reverse complement strand
GGACAGCCTGCGACGGGCTGAGGACGAGCTGCGCGCGGCCGTCGACGGCGACCCCGACGCTGCCCAGCGCGAGCGGGCCGAAGCAAAAATGACAGCGGCAAAGTGGCGACGGGATGATGTCAGGCGTCGGCTCGATGACCTCCATGCGCCCTGTGAGCGGCGCGACTGATGCCCGCCGTGTCCTCCGCCAACCCGCTGTACACCCCCCACACCACCGCGGGCATCATGGGCCAGGTGCTGGTGGCCCTGCTGCCGGGGCTCGCCGCCTCGACCTGGTTCTTTGGCTGGGGCGTACTCATCAATGTGGTGCTGTGCGCGGCGACGGCGGTCGTTTGCGAGGCGGCGCTGCTGCGCCTGCGGCAACGGCCGCTGGATGTCCATCGCGGCGGCTATTTTTTTCTCGGTGACGGCAGCGCGTTGGTGACGGGGGTGCTGTTGGGCCTCGCGCTGCCGCCGCTTGCGCCTTGGTGGCTGCCGATGCTGGGGTCTGGCTTTGCGGTGATCATCGCCAAACATCTGTATGGCGGCTTGGGCCACAACCTGTTCAATCCGGCGATGGCGGGGTATGCGATGTTGCTGGTGGCGTTTCCACTGCCGCTGAGCTTGTGGTTGCTGCCGCAGCCGCTGGTCGCCGCCGACGCGGCGCTGCCCGGGCTGTGGCAGTCGCTGCAAGCGGTGTTTCCGCCGTTCGCGCCGCCAGCGCTCGACGGCCTCACCGGCGCCACACCCCTGGCGGCCATGCGCCACCACAATGGCCTGGAGTTGGCGCAGCTTTATCAGACCGACCCGCTGTTTGCACACGGCTGGCTCGCCGGCGTCGGCTGGGAGTGGGCCAATCTGGGTTTTCTCGGCGGGGGGCTCTGGCTCTTGTATCGACGGGTGTTCAGTTGGCACGCACCGGTTGCCATGCTCGCCGCGCTGGCATTCATGGCGCTGCTGTTCTACGACGATGGCAGCTCGGTGAGCAGGGGATCGGTGATTTTCCATCTGCTGAGCGGCGCCAGCATGCTGGGCGCGTTTTTTATCCTCACCGACCCCGTGACCTGCGCCAGCAGCACCCGCGGGCGATTGCTTGGCGGCGCTCTCGTCGGCGTACTGGTATTTGTGCTGCGGGCTTGGGGCCGTTACCCCGATGGCATCGCCTTTGCGATATTGCTGATGAACTGCGCGGCACCCCTGATCGACCGCTATACGGTGCCGCGCAGCTACGGCCAGCCGCCACGGCGGCGGCACTGAGCCGATGACGCGGCCGGCAGCTGCGCTGATCTTGGGCGGCCTCGCGGTGGTTGCGGCCCTGTCGTTGACGCTGTTGGCGGTGGTTCTCGAACCCCGCATTGCCGCCAACGCAAGCCTCGCCCGCGAACGCGCCATGCACGAAGTGGTACCGGGTGCGCGCGCGGGCCTGGCGCTCGACGCCCAGCCGGTGCCCGCCCGGTATCGCGCCCTGCTGGGCGTGAACACTGGCGACGGCGAGCTTTATCGCGTGTGGCGAGATGAGACCTTGATCGGAATCATTGTGCCGGTTATCGGCGAGGGTTACGGCGGCCCGCTCAGCGCGGTGGTGGGCATCGATCTGCAGGGGATGGTGACCGGCGTGCGCGTGCTCGCCCACCGCGAGACCCCGGGCCTCGGCGACGACATTGAGCTTGGCAAAAGTGACTGGATTCTCGGCTTCAACGGCACCAGCCTCACTGCCCCTGCCGAGACCGCCTGGCAGGTGAAGAAGGATGGTGGTCATTTTGATGGGTTGACCGGCGCCACGGTGACGCCGCGGGCGTTGGTGCGCCAGGTGCACAACGCGTTGCGCTATTTCGCTGAAGACGGCCAGCGCCTGCTGACCGCGCCCAAACCGCCCGCCGGATCCGCACATGACTGACCGCGTTGTCGACAGCCGTGCCGACTTCTGGACCGCCAATCCAGTGCTGGTGCATACGCTGGGCCTGAGCCCGCTGCTCGCGGTCAGCACCTCGCTCGGCAAGGCGCTCGGGTTGGCGCTGGCGACGCTGGTGGTCGCGGTCGCGGCGAGCGCAACCCTGGCGCTGCTGCGCCGCCTTCTTGCCGGCGCCATCCGTGTACCGGCGTGGCTGCTGATCGTCGCGACCTGTACCGCCGCGGTCGAGCTCGCGATGCGGGCGTTCGCCTACCCGCTGTACCAGGCGCTGGGCATTTTCGTGCCCCTGATCGCCGTCAACGCCGTGATTCTGGGCGGTCCCGAAAGCTTTGTGCGCGCGGACCCACCGCTGCCCGGCATGCGCGCGAGCCTCGCCAGCGCGGCGGGTTTCGCGCTGGTGCTGGTGGCGCTGGGCGCAGTGCGCGAGGCGCTGGGCGCGGGTACGCTGGGTGCCGATCTGGACTGGCTGGGGGCATCGGCGCAAGGGTGGCGGCCGAGTGCGCTCGCTGGCGACTATCGGTTTCCGCTACTGCTGCTGCCGCCGGGTGCGTTTCTGGTCGCCGGGCTGGTGCTGGCGCTCAACAATCACCTCGCCGCCCGTTGGCGGCGCCACCACCCACCACCCCGGCCTGAGCCAGGCGGCAAGCGGGTGCGCCCGACCGGCCCGGTTCGCTGAGGAGCCATAGAGGAGGATAGGTTCGATGATTCAACTTCGGATAATTCGCAACGCGAACGCCCCCGAATATTACTTCGAGGAGGGCTGCTTCATCACCGAGTGGTCAAACTCCGCGCACGATGAGGACGCCTCGGTGGCGCGGGCGCGGGTTGAACCGGGCGCTACCACCAGACGTCACCGCCTGCTCGGCGTCACCGAGCGCTATGTGATCCTCTCCGGGGCGGGCAGGGTAGAGGTCGGCGAGCTGGCGCCGGCGGTGGTCGGCGCGGGCGACGTGGTGGTCATCCCGCCCCAAGTGGCGCAGCGGATTACCAACAGCGGCACCACCGATTTGGTCTTTCTGGCCATCTGCACGCCGCGCTTTCGGCGCGAGATTTACCAGGATGTCGAAGACAACCAGGAGTCTGTCGGAGTTGAGCGTCGGTAGCGACGGCAAGTCCGATTTGACGCAGATTTTGGGCAAACTAGCGACGAATAGTGGGATTATTTAACAAAAATTTGCGCAAAACACGATCTCAACTTCGGCTTTTCGGCAGTGGGCGAACCGTTCTCAAGATCTCAGTATGGCCCGCCGTCCTTATGCACGAATTGCCATTTTCCTTCAACCAATACCGCCTGTATGTCGTCATCAGGATACGTAACGGAGTCGCCCGCACTGCGGTCACCGACTTCAAGGTAGATGACAACCTCACTTGTACGGTTAAGCAACTGGTGCCCATCGCCAGTGCCAGCTTTAAACCCCGCGCACATGCCAGGAGAAAGTTGCGTTTCACCCGCATCGGTACGCAACACCGGGCGGCCATGTAAGACGTAGATGAACTCGTCTTGCTTGGAATGTGCATGGCGTAGTGCTGAGGAGCCCCCCCGGCTCGAGCCGCGTCAGATTGACCCCGAAGTTTGAGAGACCGAATACCTCACCAAGTGGTCGTTTCTCTCTACCCGCCATGCGAGCGGCGAATGGCTCGGGATAGTTCGAGGGTTTCGTTCGTGGTGAAGCCTCCGCCGCCATAATTGCTACTGGAGTGTTTTTGTCGGGCATAGCGATACCTTGCGTTTTGGGAGTAATAGGGGACAGACCACGGTTTTTCGCTATGCTCCACGACTCGCTATTAGACCCAGTCGCTCTCCATGCCCCGCCGCGCCCGGCTCATGCTGGGAAGACGTGGGATCCCCGGGAAATCCGGACGGCCACGGCAAAGGCCGGAGCTGGACTCCGGAGTGTTGTTCGACGACCCGGATCCGTGAAACCGTGGTCTGTCCCCTGTTTTATGATTGGGGCCTGACACCTATTCCGCTCATGATCAATCGAGTCTGACCCTATTGTTCCCCAGTAAATTCACTCAGCAAGGTGTCTCACGTCATGCTGACACAGGGGGACCTTGCTGCTGGACCACCGCTAGATTGGATCGGTCGGTGAAGTGCCAGAGGCCATCGATCTTGTAGCGCGTCAGAATGTCTTTCATGGCACCGAGTTACCGTCCTAGTCGTTACAAATTATACCGCCAGTCCGGGTTCCGGCGGCGCTAGGTATCGTCAAGGCAGAGCGAACTTTGCGAGCGGCCCAACGAGGCTGTAGAAAAACGCCAAAAATATCAATCCCCGCATCTTGCCCCAGCCCCCGCCTGCATCAACATCGCGCCATTGAACACATGATGGCACCGACCGCATGGCGCGCTACAAACCCATCGACACCAGCCCACGTTTTCTGGCTGTAGACCTGCAACGGCAACTCCTGCCCGGCACTTTTGAGCACGCACTGAATCACCTCATCGATCACGAACTTGACCTATCCGGCTTCGATGCCCGGTCCAAGAATGATGCAACCGGTGCTGCCGCTTATCCG
>CBDDRG010000029.1:0-8402 GCA_965232975.1 uncultured bacterium | reverse complement strand
ATCGAACGGTGCGTATCGGTCAGCGTCAACGGCGCGCGCTTGGTCTTCCCGGCCATGTCCGACTCCTGAAGGGACTCGGGAGAACATCATGCCACCAGTGGATATATGTGTAAATCTATTATTGGAATGGAGTACTAGTGTCTTTTGGGTCATATCCGCAGTGCCGCTTGCGATTGTATCCCCGCGAGGGTGCCGATCGCCGGTCAAGCGCAACATGCTGTCGCTGTCTCCGAGCCGGGGTCAGGAGGACATCCGCCATTGGAAGAGCACCGGCCATCCCAACCGGCACTTGAATGCCTGGTCCCCGGCCACCACCACCATGGGGCGTCAGCGCGCTTGGCGACCCCGCAACCGCGCTGCAGGCACAGGGCGCACGGCGCCGACGGCCGGTGCGTCGCAGTCGCTATGCAGTCGCTGTATTGGAGCACGACTTTCATGGACAATGCGCGACCCAAATGCCCGACCCGCTTGCGGCAGCGGATGCCGCCGACACTGATTGAGTAAAACATCACCATGGCCAAGCCCTACCCACTGACGAGCGGCGCCACCGCGATCCACCGGCCAGTGGCCGACCTCGCCTTCCTGGGCGGTGCGCTGCTGCTGATGATGTCGCTACTGACCCTGTCGCGCGGGCTGCTGCTGGCCCGCAACCACGCGCTGGCCGCCGGCATTCCCTGGTTCGAGCTGGCGACCGGGTTTGTGCTCGGCCTGCGCTTCGACCTCATCATCGCCGGCTATCTGACGGTGGTTCCGGCGCTGGCGTTGGCGCTGCCCTGGGGTTTGCGACCGCGCCGCCTGTATGTGGCCTGGTTCGCGGTGACCACCTCCCTGCTGTTGTTTCTCGGCGTCGTCGAGCTCGATTTCTACCACGAGTTTCATGTCCGCCTAAACAGCCTGGCATTTCAGTACCTGCGCGAAGACCCGGGCACGGTCACCAGCATGTTGTGGAACGGGTTCCCCGTGCTGCGCTACCTGCTGCTGTGGCTCGGCCTGTCGCTGCTCGGCTGCTACGGCTATGCTCGCATCGATCGCCTGACTCAACGCCCGGCGACCACCGCCTCATGGCGCATGCGCATCCCGGTGTTCGGGCTCGCCCTGCTGCTGGTGTTGGTCGCCTGCCGGGGCACGCTGCGCTTTGGACCGCCGCTGCGCTGGGGCGATGCTTACCACAGCACTTTCGTGTTCGCGAATCACCTGGCGCTGAATGGCGCGTTCACGCTCGCCAAGGCCGTGCAGAGCAACGACAGCCGCGGCGTCGCCAAGCCCTGGCTCGCCGCGCTGCCGGCGCAGGAGGCTCTCGACATCACCCGCGCCCTGGTGCGGACTGCCAGCGATCGCCCCTTGGCCACCGACAACGCGCCCCTGTTGCGGGAACACCAGCCATCGCCGGCCGGCACGCCGTTGCGCAATATCGTCTTTATCGTCATGGAAAGTTTCTCGGGGGAGCTCGTGGGCGCCCTTGGCCATCCGCTCAACGCCACCCCGGAATTCGACAAGCTGGCCGCCGAGGGCGTGCTCTTCGAGCGCTTCTTTTCCAACGGCACCCACACCCATCAGGGCATGTTCGCTACCGTCGCCTGTTTTCCGAATCTGCCCGGCTTCGAATATCTGATGCAGCAGCCGGAGGGCGCCCACCAGTTTTCCGGGCTCGGCAATCTACTATCGGCGCGGGGCTTCAACAATCTCTACGTCTACAATGGCATCTTTTCCTGGGACAACCAGAACGGCTTTTTCCGCAATCAGGGCTTCACCCGCTTTATTGGCCGCGACGACTATGTCAACCCGACTTTTTACGATCCAACCTGGGGCGTATCGGATCTCGACATGTTCACCCGCGCCGCCCAGGAGCTGGCCGCCATGCCCGCCGACAAGCCCTTTTTCGCGGTGTTGCAGAGCCTGTCCAACCACACGCCCTACCATCTTCCAGATCCCCTGCCGTTCCCGGCCGTGACCGGCCAGGGCGCGCTCAACGAGCGCCTGACGGCGATGAAGTACTCGGACTGGGCGCTCGGCCAGTTCTTCGCCGCGGCCCGGCAAGCGCCCTATTTTGAGGAAACGCTCTTTGTCGTGGTCGGCGACCACGGTATTGGCATGACCGATCAGGTCACCGATATCGACATCGGCCGCTTTCATGTGCCAGCGCTGCTGATCGGCCCCGGCCTGCGCGCACGCTTCGGCGCGCGCATTGCGACCGTCGGCAGCCAGGTCGATCTGGTGCCCACCGCGGTCAGCCTGCTCGGCGCACCGGTCGTGCACCAGTGCTGGGGCCGGGATCTGCTGTCGCTGCCTGCCTCTGACCCCGGTTTTGCGGTCGTCAAACCGTCCGGCAGCGACCGCACCACGGCGATCCTCAAGGGCGATCACATCCTGGTGCGCAATGTCGATGGCAGCGAGCGGCTGTATCGCTACCAGATGCTCCCGAAAACCACCGCCGCGCCACTGGCCAGCGCCGATGTGGAGCCTGCAAAGGCGGCGATGTCGATGCAACTGAGCGCCTATATCGGCACCGCGATACGCAGTCTGCTCGCCGATCGCACGGGCGCCGATCCGGCACGGCTGGCGGGCAAAAGCCCCCTGATCGCCGTGGGCAAGCAAGCGTCGGGCAGCGCACCGTCGCCGTCAATTGAACCATCCGAGTCTGCGCGGGAGGCGGGCAGCGGCCGACGACAACGCCTGCACCCCCAGATCCGCATCGGGAGCAGGGTTCCCTGAATCGCTTCGAGACTCGACTCGCGAGGCGTCAGGCGACCCGCCGCAACAAAACCACACCAACCCAAAAACAACCCAGGATCGGCGCCATCACCGCCCAGAAAGGGGCGAAGCCAAAAACCAGACTCGCCGGCCCAAGCATTTTCATGCTCATCTGAAACCCGACCCCGACCACCACGCCGGCAAAGATGCGAAAGCCCAGCGTGGCGTCGCGCAGCGGACCGAACACAAAGGAGATCGCGATCATCACCAAGCTGATGATGGCCACCGGTTGCAGCGCCTTGCCCCAGAACGCCAGCCAATATTCACCCGCGCGCTGACCCTGCCCCTCCAGATAGCTCCCGTACTGATACAGGCTGCGGATGGACAGGGTATCCGGCGGCATCGACAGCAACATCAGCAGCTCGGGAGAGATGGCCGTCGACCAGGAACGGGTGGCAAATTTCTCGGCGACGGTGCCGCTGTCGGTGAAGCGCGTCAGCGCTCCGTTGTCTTCCTGCCACTGGCCGTCGCTGAAGCGCGCGGTGGCGGCAAAGCTCGCCTCCTCCAGCGCCAGGGTGGGGCCAAAGCGGTAGCGGGCCACGCCGACCAACACCCCGTCCGGGTTGATGGCATTGACATGCACGAAGTCGTTGCCATCGCGCCGCCACACGCCGCCGCCACCCGAAAATATTTCTTGCTCTCCGCGCAGGGATACCCGGCGACTTTCGGCCCACTGGTCGGCGTAGGGCACCACATACTCGCCCAGCACCGCGCCGAGGACGATGATCAGCAGCACCGGCCGAGCGATAAAGCCGGTGATCCGCAACAGCGAAACCCCGGCGCTGCGCATCACGATCAGCTCGCTGTTGGTGGCGAGGATGCCGAGCCCGCTCAAACACCCGATGAGCACGGCAAAGGGAATATTGCGGTAGATGCGCGAGGGCAGCGTCAGCAGGCCGTCGTACAGCACGTCGCCAAACTGGTAGCGCTCGCGAATGTCGGTGATCCCTTCCACCAGCGCCGCAAGCCCGTCGATGGCCACCAGCACCACCAGCACCAACGCGATGGCCGCCAGCGTCTGCCGACTGACATATATCGCCAGCCGCGACATCAGCGGCCACGCCGCGCACGGTGCGGCCGCCAGCCGGCATTCCACGCCAGCAGGCCGCCGGCGACCGCCGCAAACACCAGGTGAACCGGCCACAAGCCGATCGCGCCGGGCAGTGCGCCGTCTTCAACGGCGCTGCGCGCGGCGTTCAGCGCCAACAGATAGATCACATACAAAATCATCGCCGGAAAAACCTTGGTGTAACGGCCGCGACGGGCATCGGTCTGACTGAGCGGCACCGCCAGCAAGGTCACCACCAATACCACCAGCGGCACCGACAGCCGCCATTGCAGCGCCGACACCTGTTGCGGATCGCTCCAATCGGTCAATTCACGGGTCGGCAGCGCGGCAATTTTGACCCGCCGTCGATCGACCTTGGCCGGCACGCTCAACCGCTGCCCGTACTCTTCGAACGCCGTCAACTGGAAATCCGCCCGCCCGGGGATCCCCTGGATCCGATGGCCCTTGTCGAGTACCAGAAAATCGCCGCCATCGGCGGCGCGGCGGGCGCGGCCGCGTTCGGCGACCACGATCACCGGGGCCCGCGCATCCTTGCCAGCGCTCCCGGCTTCCGCCAGGAACACCCCGAACAAGTTTCCCTCGGCATCCTTGGCCTCCGCGTAGGCCACCCCCCGCTCCTCCCGCAACGGATAGAAGCTGCCGGCATCGATAACGTCGAACTCGCCGCGCCCCTTCTGGCTGTCCAGCAGTGCCTGGGCGCGCGCGATACCATCCGGGCCAAGCACCATGCTCAACCAACCGACGACCGCGGCGACCACGGCGGCGACCACCAGCGTATAGGCCAGCAGCCGGCCCTCACCCATGCCGCACGCGCGCAGCACAGTCATTTCGCTGTCGACATAGAAGCGGCCATAGGCGAGCAGGATGCCGAGAAAAAATGCCAGCGGCAGAATCAATTCGAGGAATCCGGGCAGGCGATAGCCGATGACGGCAAACAGGATGCCGGGGTCGATAAAGCCCGCCGCCGCATCGGCCAGCAGGCGCACGAAGCGGCCGCTGACGATCACCACCAGCAACACCGCGGCGACAGCGGCCGTGGCGGCCACCAGATCCCGTGCGAGGTAGCGAAAGATGATCACTGCATAGCCGCCATCGGTTGGTCCAGAATCGGGTTTCGCATACACTAGGCGCGCGCAAAAGCAGGGGTTTGCAGTAGCGCAACCGCGGTTTTCACCGCGGGGTCAGGCGTTGACATAGGCAAGGTCTGGGAACCGCAACTGATCGCTCGCGCGTGCTAAGCAGAACGCCATGCGCGCCAACTGCTCCCCGCCATCAGGCACCTGCGCGCCTTGTACCCTGTACCTGGATTGCAAACCGGCCGCCACCGCTGTCGGCGCCGCCCCCAGTATTGCGGGAGCATCCGCGGCGCACCGGCACACCCCTGCGGTGCCACCGATCCCGGCGCGCGACGCATTATCCGCATTCCGATCCAGTTTGTCTTTTTGGCCTTGCCTGTGGAGTCATCATGGAATTTCGCACCAGCACCACGGAACCGACGGCGATCACCACCGACTGCCTGATTCTGCCGCTAGCCGCCGCCGCGGGCAGCGATCTCAAGGGCGCTGCCCAGGCCATCGATGGGGCGACCGGCGGCCTGCTTTCCCGCCGCCTGGCGGCCGGCGATTTCACCGGCAAGGCGGGCTCGGCACTGATGCTGCACGAGCCACCGGGTCTCGGCGCCGCGCGCCTGCTGTTGCTGGGCTGCGGTAGCG
Organism: uncultured bacterium; assembly: GCA_965232975.1. GTDB lineage: Bacteria > Pseudomonadota > Gammaproteobacteria > Pseudomonadales > Porticoccaceae > CBDDRG01. The sequence continues at coordinate 2,870 of CBDDRG010000029.1, read as the reverse complement.
CGACCCTTGGCGCCAAGGATTATTTGAAGCTGGTGCGCAGCGCCGCCCAGCGCCTGACGGATACGCCGATTGCCACCGCCGCCTTCGCGCTTGCCGATCTTGAGGTCACCAATCGCGACCTGTCGTGGGCGGCCCAGCAACTCGCCCGCCTGTTGACCGAGGCCAGCTATCGGGTGGAGGGCGGCAAAACCACAGCGCCCACCCCGGCCAAGCTGAAAGAGGTCACGCTGCTGTGCGCGAGCACCGCCGACGCCAAAGTGGCGCGCCCCGGCCTCGCTTACGGCAGCGCGGTTGCCCAAGGCGTCAATTGCACACGGGCCCTGGGCGACCTGCCCGCCAACCGCTGTACGCCGAGCTTCCTGGCGGAACAGGCCAAAGCCTTTGGCGAGCAGTACAAGAGCATCACCACCAAGGTGTTGAATGAGAAGCAGATGGGCGAGCTCGGCATGGGCGCCCTCCTCTCGGTGACCGCGGGCACGGTCGAGCCCGCGTTTCTGCTGACCATGGAGTACCGCGGCGGCAAGAAATCCGCCAAGCCCGTGGTTCTGGTCGGCAAGGGCGTGACCTTCGACTCCGGCGGCATCAGCCTGAAGCCGGGCGCCAAGATGGACGAAATGAAGTACGACATGTGTGGCGCCGCGACCGTGTTCGGCGTCATGGCCGCGCTGGTCGAGCTGAAGCTGCCCATCAACGTGGTCGGCATCGTGCCCACCGTCGAGAACATGCCGAGCGGCCAGGCGACGCGACCGGGCGACGTGGTGAAGTCGATGTCCGGGCAGACCATCGAGATCCTCAACACCGACGCCGAGGGCCGGCTGATCCTGTGCGACGCGCTCACCTATGCGGCGCGCTACAAACCCGCCACTGTCATCGACATCGCCACGCTGACCGGCGCCTGCGTCGTCGCGCTGGGCAAGCACGCCTCGGGCCTGTTCAGCAACGACGCTGAGCTGGCGGCCAAGTTGCTGGACGCCGGTGACCGCGCCGGCGATCGCGCCTGGCAGATGCCGTTGTGGGAAGAGTACGACCAGCAGCTGAAAAGTCCCTTTGCCGATATGGCCAACATCGGCGGCCCGGAGGGTGGCAGCATCACCGCGGCCAGCTTCCTCGCCCGCTTCACCAAGGATTACCGCTGGGCGCACCTGGATATTGCCGGCACCGCCTGGTCGTCGGGCGATCCCAAGGGCGCCACCGGCCGCCCGGTGCCCCTTCTGATGGAGTATTTGCGCCAGTTGGCGGCTTGATCCCCACCGATGACCCGGGTGGACTTCTACCAAGTCCGCGGCGCGCTCGCCAGCGCCATCGCCTTCGCCGGCGAACTCGCGCTGCGCGCGGATCGGGATGTGCTGCTCTACAGCACCGATGCGGCGACGATCGCGACGCTGTATGCACTGCTGGCACCGCGCGCATCTGCTGCCGCAGGTGTCCAGCCCGCTCTGACGGTGTGCGCAGACGGCAATCCCGGCGCGCACCATGGCCTGCTGATCAATCTGGATGTGGTCGCCCCACCCTGGTTCAGCCGCTTCCAGCGCCTCGCTGAAATCGTCCACGACGAGCCCGATGTGCGCGCCGGCAAACGCGAGCGCTACCGCTTCTACCGCGACCGCGGCTACCCGCTCTACCATCACGATCTGAGCGCCCGCGACCGCAGTGGCGCCATCGCCGCGACCGCGCGCCGACCGCCCAACCCAGCCCATTGCCAACCCTGAGTCCCCGATTGAACCATGGAAAAAACCTACCACCCCGAAGTCATCGAGTCCCATTGGTATCGCATCTGGGAGGCCAAGGGCTATTTCAAGCCGAGCGGCCGCGGCAAACCCTTCTGCATCATGATCCCGCCGCCGAACGTTACCGGCAGCCTGCACATGGGCCACGGCTTTCAGGAGGCGATCATGGATGCGCTGATCCGCTACCGCCGCATGAAGGGCGACAACACGCTGTGGCAAGTGGGCACCGACCACGCCGGCATCGCCACCCAGATGGTGGTCGAGCGCCAGCTCGAGGGCGAGGGTATCAGCCGCCACGACCTGGGGCGCGACCAGTTTCTCGCCAAGGTGTGGGAGTGGAAGGAGCAGTCGGGCGGCACCATCTCCCGCCAGTTGCGCCGCCTCGGTGCCTCGCCGGACTGGTCGCGGGAGCGCTTTACCATGGATCCCGGTTTTTACACGGCGGTGCAGGAGGCCTTTGTGCGCCTGTACGATGACGGCCTGATCTATCGCGGCCACCGTCTGGTCAACTGGGATCCGCAGTTGCACACGGCGATCTCCGATCTGGAGGTAGTGGCGGAGGAAGAGGCCGGCCATCTGTGGCACCTGCGCTACCCACTGGCCGATGGCTCCGGTCATCTCGACGTCGCCACCACGCGCCCGGAGACCATGCTCGGCGACGCCGCCGTCGCCGTGAACCCGAATGACGAGCGCTATCGCCACCTGATCGGCAAGACCGTGCTGCTGCCGCTGGCCGGGCGCGAGATCCCCATCATCGGCGACGACTATGTCGATGTCGCCTTCGGCACCGGTTGCGTCAAGATCACCCCGGCCCACGATTTCAACGATTACGAAGTGGGCAAACGCCACCAGTTGGAACTGCGCAACATCCTCGACCGGGATGCGCGCCTCAACGACAGCGTGCCCGCCGCCTATCAGGGCCTCGACCGCTTCGCCGCGCGCCGTCGGATAGTCGCCGATCTGACCGCGCTGGGCCTGCTCGCCAAGGTCGAGGATCACCGTCTGAAAGTGCCGCGCGGCGATCGCTCCGGCGTGGTCATCGAGCCCTGGCTGACCGACCAGTGGTACGTCGACACCAAACCCCTCGCCGCCAAAGCGGTCGCGGCGGTCGCCGACGGCCGCATCCAGTTCGTGCCCAAGGCC
>CBDDRG010000028.1:0-18534 GCA_965232975.1 uncultured bacterium | reverse complement strand
GAAAGTCATCATCGTAATACTCTTTATCGGCGTCTTGATCAGCCTGACCAGCGGCCTCTATTTCCTGATGAAGGACGTCGGCAGCACCCGCAAACGCACGCTCTATGCGCTGGGCGTGCGCATCACGCTGGCCGCCGCCCTGCTCGCCACCATCGTCTACGGTTTTATATCCGGCAAACTGGACAGCAAGGCGCCCTGGGATCGGCAGCTGCATCCGCGCCAGATCAGCCCGACCAGCGAGAACTAATCTGGCAACCGAATCCCGGCGTCAGCCGAGCACGTAGACAAAGATAAACAGGCCGACCCAGACCACATCGACAAAGTGCCAGTACCAGGACGATGCCTCGAAGCCAAACTGATCGTCGGCATTGAAGTGTCCGCGCAGGCCGCGGATCAGCTGGATCAGCAGCATGAAAGCGCCCAGACAAACGTGGAAGCCGTGAAATCCGGTCAGCATGAAGAAAGTCGTACCGTAAATCCCCGACTTCAGCGTCAAGCCCATTTCGACGTAGGCTTCGTGGTACTCCAGATACTGGACATAGACAAAGGCCAGGCCCAGCGCAACCGTAATACCCAACCACAGATTAAATTTGTCGCGCTTGTTGTGCTTAAGTGCATGGTGGGCTATGTGCACGGTCCAGCTCGAGGTGAGCAGGAGGATGGTGTTCCACAGCGGCAACCACTCCGCGAGCTTGTCCCAGCCCTTGAAGCCCATGTTTTCGTGGGGCGCAACAAACTGGGTGCCGCCGGCAACCTGGTCGGGCGTTTTCATCACCGGCCAGTCGGCTTCGAAGCCCGGCCACAGCAGTGTGTTGGTCATGTCGCCTTTACCGCCCTCTCCACCGAGCCAAGGCAAGGCAAACATGCGCACATAAAACAAGGCGCCGAAAAACGCGGCAAAAAACATTACTTCAGAAAAGATAAACCAGCTCATACCCCAGACGAATGAGCGCTTGACCTGGGGGTTGGTCATGCCCCGCCGGTTTTCGTCGATGACGGTGCTAAACCAGGTAAAAAGAACCCCCGCCAGCCCAAGAAAGCCCAGCGCAAGCACAAAAGGTTGTCCGCCCCGCACCCAGATGCCGGCGCCCAAAGCCATCGCACCCATGCTGGCAGCAGTGATCACCGGCAACTTGCTGGGTTCGGGCAGGTAGTAGCTACTGGTTGTCGCCATCGAATCTCTCCTTTATTTCGATCTATATTGGGTACGCGAATCCGCCGCCGCGGCAAGCGGCCAATCAATCAATTCAGTTGCGCCACCGGCTGGCGGTTCGCGCGCGCCGTGACATCAAAGAGCGTGTACGACAGTGTGATCGTTGTCACACTCGATGGCAGCTTGGGATCGACAAAAAACACCACTGGCATCGTCGCTTCCTCGCCCGCCTTCAACGGCTGCTGGTTGAAACAAAAGCATTCCGTCTTGTGCAAGAAGCTGGTTGCGTTGGTCGGCGTGATGTTGGGTATCGCCTGCGCCACCATGTCCCGACCGGTCGGATTGCGGGCGCGGAACAGCACTTTGGTGGACTGGCCCGGGTGCAGCCTCACCTCGCCAACCAGCGGCGCGAACTCCCAGGGCATGGCGCCATTGTTGGTCGCGACCAGCTGAACCTTGATCGTTCTGGTCTCATCGATTTCAGCTGTTCCAGCCCCCGTATACCGCCCTTCGACCTTGCCGCCAATGCCAGTGATTTCGCACAGCAGGTTGTAGAGCGGCGGCATCGCAAATACCGCAAAGGCAAACATCACCACCGCCGCCGCGGAGGCCTTAAGCACTATGCTGCGGTTGAGCCTGCCCCCGACAGTCGCCATGCGCGAAGCCTTTACTACTTGACTTCGGGCGGCGTCGCAAAGGTATGGTAGGGCGCGGGTGTCGGCAGCGTCCATTCCAGCCCTTGCGCGCCCTCCCAAGTCTTGGGCTCGCTGACCGGCTTGCCCGCGACAATGGTGCGCACGACGTTGAACAGGAACAGCAATTGCGACGCGCCGTAAATGAATGCGCCGATGCTGGACACCATGTTCCAGTCGGCGAACTGCAGTGAGTAGTCGGCATAGCGCCGCGGCATGCCCGCCAGGCCCAGGAAGTGCTGCGGGAAAAAGGTGATGTTGAAGCCGATGAACGAGATCCAGAAGTGGGTTTTACCCATGGTCTCGCTGTACATGCGGCCGCACCATTTGGGCAGCCAGTAGTACACCGACGCCGATGCCGAGAACACCGCACCAGCCACCATCACGTAGTGGAAATGGGCGACGACGAAATAGCTGTCGTGATACTGGATGTCCGACGATGGGATCGCCAACATCAACCCGGTAAAGCCGCCGAGCGTGAACAGAATGATGAACGCAATCGCGAACAGCATGGGCGTCTCGAAGCTGAGCGCGCCGCGGAACATCGTGGTCACCCAGTTGAACACCTTCACGCCGGTGGGTACTGCAATCAACATGGTCGCGTACATGAAATACAGCTCGCCCGCCAACGGCATGCCGACCGTGAACATGTGGTGGGCCCAGACGATGAACGACAGGAACGCGATCGCGGAGGTCGCGTAGACCATCGACGAATAGCCGAACAGCGGCTTGCGGCTGAACGTCGGAATGATCTCCGAGATCACGCCGAACGCCGGCAGGATGATGATGTACACCTCGGGGTGCCCGAAGAACCAGAACACGTGCTGGAACAGCACCGGATCGCCGCCGCCGGCGGCATCAAAGAAGCTGGTGCCAAAATTAATGTCCATCAGCATCATGGTCACGGCGCCGGCCAGTACCGGCATTACCGATACCAGCAAAAATGCCGTGATCAGCCAGGTCCACACAAACAGCGGCATTTTCATCATCGTCATGCCCGGTGCGCGCAGATTGAGCACAGTGGCAATGATGTTGATGGACCCGAGAATTGACGATGCCCCCACGATGTGCATACCGAAAATAAAGAAATTGACTGTGGACGGCGCATAGGTGGTCGATAGCGGCGCGTAAAAGGTCCAGCCGAAGTTGGGGCCGCCGCCCTCCATGAACAAGGTGGCAATCAGCAGCGAAAAACCGAACGGCAGGATCCAGAAGCTGAGGTTGTTCAGCCGCGGCAGCGCCATGTCGGGCGCGCCGATCATCATCGGGATCAGCCAGTTCGCAAGGCCGACAAAGGCCGGCATGATGGCGCCGAACACCATGATCAGGCCGTGCATCGTGGTCATCTGGTTGAAGAACTCGGGCCGCACGATCTGCATGCCCGGCTCGAACAGCTCGGCGCGAATTACCATCGCGAAGAAGCCGCCGGTCAGAAACATCGCAAAACTGAACCACAGGTACATCGTGCCGATGTCTTTGTGATTGGTGGTGAACAGCCAGCGGCCCATGCCTTTCGGCGCGCCGTGATGGTGGTCATCATGGGCGTCGTGGCCAAGGGCGGAACCATGCGTTGCGGAACTCGTTGCCATGGTGAATTTCCTCCCCTATTGGCCTTGCTTGTGTTTAAGAACGTCGACCGGCTGCACCAGATCGCCGGCGGCATTGCCCCAGGCATTCCGCTCGTAGGTGATGATCGCGGCCAGATCGACCTCGGACAGTTGGGATCCGAACGCCTGCATCGCGGTACCGGCCTTGCCATTGACTACGATTTCGAGGTGGTCCTTAACCGGGCCGGTGGCGATTTGACTGCCTTTAAGCGCAGGGAAGGCGCCGGCAATGCCTTCGCCGTTGGCCATATGGCAACTGGCGCAGGAGCGGTTGTACACCTCCTCGCCTTTGGCCATCAACTCGTCCTTGGTGAAGGTTTTACCGGTCAGCTCGCGTAGCGCGACGGCTTTCGCCTTCTTGTCCGTCAGCCAGACGTTGTACTCGGCTTCTGGCACCGCATTGACGACGACGGGCATGAACGCGTGGCCCTTGCCGCAAAGCTCCGCGCAATTGCCCCGGTAGATGCCAGGCTTGTCGACCCTGGCCCAGGTTTCGTTGACAAACCCGGGTATTGCATCGCGCTTCACCGCCAGGTCTGGCACCCACCAGGCGTGGATGACATCCTTCGCGGTAATCAGGAAGCGGATTTTCTTGCCGACTGGCACCACCAGGGGTTCGCTCACTTCCTGCAAATAGAACTGGCTCTTGGCGGAGGTGTTGTAAATGGCCGACTCCGGGGTATTGAGCTCGCTGAGGAAGCTGACGTCCTGGCCCAGGTATTCATACTGCCACTTCCACTGCATCCCAGTGACCTTGATGTCCAGATCCGCTTCGCTGGCGTCGTACAGATTGAGCAGCGTGGTCGTCGCCGGAAACGCCATCACGATCAGAATGATAGTCGGCACAATGGTCCACGCCAGCTCGACCGTCGTGCTCTCGTGAAAGTTGGCGGCTTGATGCCCTTTCGATTTGCGGTGGGCATACATGCTGTAAAACATGACGCCAAAGGTGGCGACGCCGATAACCACGCAAATCCAGAGCACAACCATGTGCAAGTCGTAGACTTCGCGGCTGACTTCGGTGACCCCCCGGGGCATGTTGAGGGCATTCCAACCTTCCGCCTTGGCTCCCTCTGCGCAGGCCAAACCCGCGAACGGGAGCAATAGCAGTGGGCTCAGCGCATACACGACAAGCTGCTTTGCTCTAGATAACATTGCCCTATTCTCTCCTTGCTCGGTTGATCTTTTTTGATCTTTCAGCCCAACGCAGGCCGCTGGCAAGCCCGCGGCTCCCCACCCGCGACACCAGTGGCAAACATTCGGCGCGGAGTCTACCAGAAGCCATCTTCGTTAGTCACCTAGCCACCCGCGGCACGGTTGAAAAACCCGGGCGCCGGTATCGTCAATAACCCGTCGCTGCAAAAAATGCGCAGTCGGAACCTCCGCCGCCTTTTTTGCGCGCGCCGGAATGAGGTTGGCACCGCTAATCGCTCGGTGGGACGACGAGTTTCGCAACCTGTTCCGATTCGACGTCGAGTTTGTCCAGAACCAACCGAACCGCCACGCGCGCGGTAGCGGCATCACCGTTTGGCGATGCCGCGTTCATGTTTTCGACAAGGCCGCAGCGCACACAGTCGCGAACATCATCGCCGTCTCGGCTGAATACGCGCAACGCATCCTCCGCCCCACATTGGGGGCATAGGGCGCCGGCGATAAAACGTTTCCGTGAGTTGAATATCGACACTGGCCGCTCCCCTGTTCAATGCGGGTGCACAGAGTCGTTATTGTAGAGCGGTTCCCTCCTGAAAATCGGCGGTGTTTACGTTGACAGCAAATCGAGTTGATCCCTGTCAATCCAGGGCCACTTCCTGCCTGTCGCTAATAGCGCGCGCCGGCCGCGATGGGCAATTTGTCGCGGATCGCCGCCAATTCAGCGGCGCTGAAATTCACCGTTAACGCAGCCAGATTCTCGTCCAGACGAGAAATCTTGCGGGTGCCGGGGATCGGGAAGATATTGGCGTCCTGATGCAGCACCCAGGCCAGCGCAACCTGTGCCGCTGTGACGCCCTTGGCCTTGGCGATGGAGTTGACGAGCTCAACGAACTGGTTGTTCTGCGCCAGCGCGTCCTCTTGGAAACGGGGTGAATGCAAGCGGTAATCGCTGGGATCGAGCGCGTCGCGCGAGGGGATCGCGCCGGTCAGGAAGCCGCGGCCGAGCGGGCTGTAGGCGACGAAAGCGATGTTCAATTCGCGGCAGGTATCGAGAATGGCGCCCTCGGGATCGCGACTCCACAGCGAATATTCGGTTTGCAATGCGGCGATGGGATGGATTTTGCTGGCGCGGCGCAAGGCATCCGGATCCGCTTCGCTCAAGCCGATGAAACGCACCTTGCCGGCCTTGACCAGGTCGGCCATGGCGCCGACGGTATCTTCTATGGGCACATTCGGATCCACCCGGTGCGCATAATACAGGTCTATCGTTTCGGCGCGCAGCCGCCGCAGGCTGTCGTCGCAGGCCTGCCTGATATGCGCCGGGCTGCAATCGAGCCCCGCGAAGCCGCCCTTGCCATCGCGCAGAAAGCCAAACTTGGTGGCGAGCACCACCTGGCTCCATTTGCCGTTGAAGGCCCGGCCGATCAGCTCTTCGTTGTGGCCGCTGCCGTACATGTCGGCGGTGTCAAAGAAATTCACGCCGCGATCGATGGCGGCGTGCAGCGTCTTGATGGACTCGGCTTCGTCTGCCGGCCCGTAGAATTCCGACATGCCCATGCAGCCGAGACCGAGGCGGGACACGCGCAAATCACTACTGCCCAATTTAAAAGTGTTCATAGTGCTGCCCTCATCAAGTGGTGGATTGATTTATCGACAAGCCAGACCACCCTTACCATAACAGACGACCAAAACAGCGGCCAGCGCTGCAAAATACCGGCTTGCAATGGCCACTTGATGTCCCGACACTGCTTCCTTTGTCGCTGCGGGTACCCTATGAAGCATTCGGATTTGCGTGAATTCATTGCGTTTCTCACCGCGCGCGGCGAGCTGAAGCGCATCGAAACAGAAGTTGATCCCCGCCTCGAAATGACCGAAATCTGCGACCGCGTGCTGAAGGCGGGCGGCCCGGCACTGTTGTTCATGAACCCTCGAGGCCACCGCATTCCGGTACTCGCCAACCTGTTCGGCACCACCGAGCGGGTCGCGCTCGGCATGGGCCGGCAGAGCGTCGACTACCTGCGCGACCTGGGCAAGTTGCTCGCGTTCCTGCGCGAACCCGAACCGCCCAAGGGCCTGCTCGACTTGTGGTCCAAGCGCGAGAGCTTCAAGCCGGTGCTGAACATGCCGGTGAAGGAGATCCGCAACGCGCCCTGCCAGCAGCAGGTGCTGGAAGGTGGGGCCGTAGACCTCGCGGCACTGCCCATCCAGACCTGCTGGCCAGAGGATGTCGGGCCGCTGATCACCTGGCCCCTGGTGATCACCCGCGGGCCCGGCAAGGAGCGCCAGAATCTGGGCATCTATCGCATGCAGGTTATTGGCCGCAATCGCGCGATCATGCGCTGGCTCGCCCATCGCGGCGGCGCGCTCGATTTCCGCGCCTGGCAACAGGCCCATCCCGGCGCGCCGTTTCCGATCGCGGTCGCGCTCGGCGCCGATCCGGCGACCACGCTGGGCGCAGTGACCCCGGTGCCGGATACGCTGTCCGAATACGCGTTTGCGGGCTTGCTGCGCGGCGAACGCACGCAGGTGACGCGCTGCATCGATAACGACCTGCAGGTGCCGGCGACGGCCGAATTCATCCTCGAAGGCCATATTGCGGCGGGCGATGAAGCCGACGAAGGCCCGTTCGGCGATCACACCGGTTATTACAACGAGGTAGAGCGATTCCCGGTGATGACCATCGACCGCATCACCCACCGTAACAATCCCATTTACCACAGCACTTATACCGGGCGGCCGCCCGACGAACCGGCGATCCTCGGCGTTGCGCTCAACGAGGTGTTCGTGCCGATTCTGCAGAAGCAGTTTCCCGAAATCGTCGATTTCTACCTGCCGCCCGAGGGTTGCTCCTACCGCTTTGCCGTGGTCACCATCACCAAGCAGTACCCCGGCCACGCCAAGCGCGTGATGTTCGGCGTGTGGTCATTCCTGCGCCAGTTCATGTACACCAAGTTTGTCGTGGTCACCGACGACGACATCAACGCCCGCGACTGGAAGGATGTGATCTGGGCGATGACCACGCGCATGGATCCCGGTCGCGACACCGTCATCGTCGATAACACCCCCATCGACTATCTCGATTTCGCGTCGCCGGTGTCGGGGTTAGGCGCGAAAATAGGCTTTGATGCGACCCACAAGTGGCCCGGCGAAACCCAGCGGGAATGGGGCCGGCCGATCCGGATGGATGCGGCCGTGAAGACGCGCATTGATGAGCTATGGCCGCAACTCGGGCTTTAGAGCCCGTTCAAGATCTCGCTGAAGGGCGCATCGCGGCGTTAAAACTGGCCTCAAAATGCTCACATACTCCGTGTATGCTGCGCTTTTTCGGTCAGTTTTGCCTTGCGCTGCATCCCCTGATCGAGATCTTGAACAGGCTCTTAGCGACGCAAAAAATACTGCTCGTGGGCGAGTAACCAGCGCTTGCGGTCGAGACCGCCGCCGTAGCCGGTCAGTGCGCCGGTGCTGCCGATGACGCGGTGGCAGGGTACGGCGATGGCGATCGGGTTGCGGCCGTTGGCCAGCCCCACCGCGCGTGAGCCCCCGGGGTTATCGATGGCAGCGGCGATATGGCCATAACTCACCGTGGTGCCGTAGGGAATCGCCTGCAGCGCCCTCCACACACGGTGTTGAAAGGCTGTCCCTGCCGCGTTCAGGCGCAGGTCAAAAACCTTGAGGCGACCGGCAAAGTAGGCTTCGAGCTGGCTGATGGCCTCGCGCACCACCGCATTCGGCCGGGATCTGCCCATCAACCGGGGCAGGTCACCGGGAAAGGCAATGGCAGTGATGCCAGTCTCATCGGCACAGACTGCAAGCTCGCCAAGCGGGCTCGCCAGCCGGTCAAAGTAGTTCATGCCATCGTTCTCTCACCCAGGCTCCTGCGCCGCAGCGGTTCGCCCTTGCGTCGCGACGGGGCGTGTCTCCCTCGACTTGCGTTAGCGTCAGCCGCGGGCTCTGCCCGCCGTTACCTCGACCTTGCGCACTTGGGCAGCGACCTTGTCGAGGATACCGTTGATGTATTTATGGGCATCGGTGGGGCCGAACGTTTTGGCCAGATTCACGGCCTCATTGATAACCACCCGGTAGGGCACATCGATACGATACAGCAGCTCGTAGCCACCCAGGCGCAGAATGGCCTGCGACACCGGGTCGAGGTCGCCGATCTTGCGATCGAGCAGGGGTTCATAGGCGGCGTCGATCGCAACGAGCTGGCGCGGAATGCCGTGCAACAATTCGCGGAAATAGGCGGTATCGACCTTGGCCATGTTGTTATCGACGTGAAACTCGGCCTCGATGGCACCGATGTCGGCATCCGCCAGTTGCCACTGGTAGAGTGCCTGCACCAGCAGATGGCGCGCTTTTTTGCGTGCCGACGGCAGCGCTGAAGTCATGGTTAACCCCGCAGTTGGCGCAGCAGAGACACCATTTCGAGCGCCGTCAACGCCGCTTCCTCGCCCTTGTTTTCGGTGCCTTCACCGGATCGCTGCTCGGCTTGCTGCAGGTTGTCGGTGGTGAGCACGCCGAAGGCGACGGGCACACCCGTGGCCAGCGCGGCCGCGCCAATGCCGCGCGTACATTCGCTGCACACGTATTCAAAGTGGGGGGTGCCGCCGCGAATGACGCAGCCGAGCGCAATCACGCCGTCGAATTTGCCGCTCTCGGCCAAGACTTTCGCCACCAGCGGCAATTCAAAGGCGCCGGGTACCCGGGCAACCTGTATGTGGTCGTCGGGAACATCGTGACGCGCCAACGCACGTAACGCCCCGTGCAGCAGACTCTCGGTGATGGCGCCGTTCCAGCGCGCGACGACGATGGCAAAGCGGGCATTGGCGGGCCGAAACTCGCCTTCGACCGGTCTCAACTTGCTCATGACAACTCCTGTGGATTAGCAGCCGGGTCAACAACAGGCGATGTATTCGACCACTTCCAGATCAAACCCGGACAGCGCATTGAAACGGAAGGGAGCGCCCATGATTTTTAGTTTCTTGAGGCCGAGATCGCGCAGGATCTGCGAGCCGGTGCCGACCTGCAGGTAGGCGACCTCCGCGACGCTGCGCGGCTTGCCGGGTTGGCTCAGCATCATCGCGTCGATACCGGCGACGACCTGCTCGCTGGATTCCGGGTTGTACAGCAACACCAGAACCCCCCGCCCCTCCTCCGCGATCCGCGCCATGGCGCGGTGAAAGGTCCAGCTGCGGTATGGGCCCGGACGCTCGATTGCCAGCAGGTCGCGGGCCACTGTGGGCATATGCACGCGCACGGGAACGGCTTCGTCAGTGCACACATCACCCATCGCCAGCGCAAAGTGCCTGTCGCCGCGAATGGTGTCCAGATAGGTTTTCAGTCTGAACTCGCCGTAGGCCGTCTGCAGCGGCCGTTCGCCGATGCACTCGACGGTCTTGTCGTGCATCACCCGATACTGGATCAGGTCGGCGATGGTGCCGATCTTCAGGTTGTGCCGTTCCGCGAAGCTCTCGAGATCCGGGCGGCGCGCCATGGTGCCGTCGTCGTTCATGATCTCGACGATGACGGCCGCCGGCTCCAAACCGGCAAGCTGAGCCAGATCGCAACCGGCCTCGGTGTGGCCGGCGCGAATCAACACGCCGCCGGGCTGGGCCTTGAGGGGGAAGACGTGGCCGGGCTGCACGATGTCGCTCGGCACCGCGTCCGCGGCCACCGCGGCCTGCACCGTGCGCGCGCGATCGGCGGCGGAAATGCCGGTGGTGACGCCTTCGGCGGCTTCGATGGAACCGGTGAAATTGGTGCCGTGACTGGAGTTGTTGCTGGTCACCATGGGCGCCAGATCAAGCTGTCGGCAACGGCGCTCGGTCAAGGTCAGGCAGATCAGACCGCGGGCGTACATGGCCATGAAATTGATGTCTTCCGGGCGCACCTTCTCGGCCGCGATGACCAGATCCCCCTCGTTCTCGCGATCTTCATCATCCATCAGGATCACCATGCGACCCTGGCGGATGTCCTCGATCAACTCTGCCACCGTGTTCATTTTCATGGTCGTATTCCTGCCCCGATCAAATTTGATCTCGGTTGGTTTCACCGCAGCTGTCGAAACCGCTCAGCTGTCCCGCCTCGGCCCGCTCACCGAGCAACAGGCGCTCCAGATAGCGGGCGATGACGTCGACCTCCAGGTTCACGCGCGAGCCCGACTGGTAGTCGGCCATGATGGTGTGCGCGAGGGTGTGGGGCACGATGTTGAGTTCGAATTCTGCGCCGGCGACCGCGTTAACCGTGAGGCTGACGCCATCCACGGCGATCGATCCCTTGTGGGCGATGTAGCGCGCGAGGCCGGCCGGTGCGCGCAGGCGGAAGCGTTCGGAGCGCGCATCCGGGTGGCGGCTGATCACTGCGCCAAGGCCATCGACATGGCCGGAAACCAGATGCCCCCCCAAACGGGCACTGGGCGTCAGGGCTTTTTCGAGGTTGACCCGCGTCCCACGCGACCAGAATCCGATGGTAGTAAAGTTCAGCGTCTCCACCGACACATCGGCGACGAAGCCATCGCCGGGCAACGCCACGACGGTCAGGCAGACGCCGTTGACGGCGATGCTATCGCCGATGCGGACGTCGGCGAGATCGAGCGCTCCAGTGCGAACGCACAGGCGGACATCGCCACCGCGACGCTCGCTGCGGTCGAGGGTGCCGATCGCGGCAATAATCCCCGTAAACATCAGTGTCCTCTCAGGGTGGCGGTAATACGCCAGTCGTCACCGACGGCGCGCACATCAGTAATATGCAGATCCACCGCCTGTGCCATGACATCCAACGGCAACAACGCCAGCGGCCGTGCATTGCTACCCAACAGCTTGGGTGCCAGGTAGACAACAATCTCGTCGACCAGCCGCTCCTGCAGAAATGCCCCGGCCAATTTGGCGCCGGCCTCCACCAGGACATCATTGCACTCCCGCCGCCCCAGCTCGCGCAACAGCGCGTGCAAATCGACCTTGTTGTCGGGATTGGCAAAAACGACGGTTTCAGCACCCGCAATCGCAACAGTCTCGGTTGCCGTCGCCACCAGCACCGCACCCGGTGGCTTAAAAATTTGCAGGCGCGGCGCCAGTTCGGCCACGCGACAACGGCTGTCGACGATGACCCGCAGCGGCGGTAGCGCCGCGATGCTCTCGGCATCGTCCAGCCTCAGCTGCGCCGCGCGCACCGTCAGCGCCGGGTCGTCCTTGAGCACAGTGCCAACGCCGGTGATGATGGCGCCACACTGCGCGCGCAGGCGCTGCACATCGCTGCGCGCCGCCGCACCGGTAATCCACTTGCTCTCGCCGCTGGCCATGGCCGTGCGGCCATCCAGACTGCTCGCAAGTTTCAGCGTCACCCGTGGCAGGCCCGTTTCACAGCGCTTGATAAAACCCGCGTTCAGGCTGCGGGCGTCCTCCGCGAGCACGGGCCCGTCCACCTCGATACCCGCCGCCTGCAATGCCTCCCAGCCGCCGGCAGCGCGGACGTGGGGGTCGCGCGCGGCAATCACCACGCGCGCGACGCCGGCAATCTGCAGTGCCTGCACACAGGGCGGCGTGCGGCCCTGGTGACTGCAGGGTTCCAGCGTCACATAGGCAGTGGCGCCGCGCGCCTTGGATCCGGCCTGCGCCAGCGCGTTGACTTCGGCGTGGGCCTGTCCCGCCCATTGATGCCAGCCCTCGCCAACGATCGCGCCGTCGCGAACCAGCACGCAACCGACGCGCGGGTTTGGTCGGGTGGTATACCAGCCGCGCCGCGCGAGTTGCAGCGCCTGCGCCATGTAGGCGATGTCGCGTCCATCGATCATGACATGCCTCAGGATGCCTCGGCCGACGTCTTGGCGCCGCCCTCCTCCTGCTCCAGGCGATCCAGCTCGGCGCGGAACTCCGTCAGATCCTGAAAGCGGCGATACACCGACGCAAAGCGCACATAGGCGACATCATCGAGAGTTCGCAACTGCTCCATGACCTTTTCGCCGATCAGCCGCGAGCTGATCTCGCGCTCGCCGGTGCCTTGCAGGTAGCGCTTTATTTGAGAGATCGCCGCCTCCGTGCGCTCCACGCCGACCGGCCGTTTTTCCAGTGCCCGCTGCAACCCGGAACGCAGTTTGTCTTCATCGAAGGGTTCGCGGGTGCCATTGCGCTTGATCACGCGCGGCATCAGCAGCTCGGCCAGCTCGTAGGTGGTAAAGCGCTCGCGGCAGGACGCGCACTCGCGACGGCGGCGCACCTGTCCGCCCTCCGCGACCAGACGTGAATCGACCACTTTGGTGTCGTCTGTACCGCAAAAAGGGCAGCGCATGGCAGCGAGGCATGGGTTTTAAAGTGCGCGGATGTTAGCACAGAACCGGCATGCCCCGGCTTTGAGGCGCAGTGGCCAGGCGGGGCACTCGCGATGTGGTGCTTCGTGGTGAAGCGCGCGCGGCCGGCGGTTCGAGTGAGTGAGTGAACGGGACGGTTTGCATAGCAGCAAATCAGGGCGTCTCGCGCCACCGGGACGCGCTCTGCATAAGTCCAGGTGCGACTTGTGCAGAGCGCGCAGGTTACATGCAGATGGCGTTGAGCTTGTTGCCGTCGAGATCGCGAAAATAGCCGGCGTAGAGGTTGGGGCCGCGGGCGCCGGGCGCGCCCTCGTCCTTGCCGCCCATGTCCAGCGCCTTCTTGTGGATGGCATCGACCATTTCCTTGGAGCTCGCCGCGAGCGCCACCATCATGCCGTTGCCGACGGTCGCCGGTTTGCCGTCGAAGGGCTTCATGATCATGACCATGGGGCCGCCCTTGGGGCCGGCCCAGGCCACGTATCGGTCGGCCTGCATGGCGCGTTTGGCGCCGACGACGCCAAGCACTTCGTCGTAGAATTTTCCTGCTTTTTCAAGATCTTGAACACCAATGGTGACGTAGCTAATCATAGCGAACCTCCGTTGAGTTATTTTTGGTGCTGGTTGATAGCGAGCGTCTAACCCGGTTGCAACACGCGCCGTCGAGCGCGCCTGGAAGGCTTATTAGCCCGCCAGGAAAGAGCAGCAATAATCTGTTCCTTCAATGATGTGCAATTGAAATTTGGAGTTTGCCGGCACCTCGAACGACTGCCCGCCGACGACCTCCTGCCAACTGTCTGTGCCCGGCAGCATGACCTTGAGTTTACCGGCCAGTATATCCATGCGCTCGGCAGCATCGGTGCCGAATTCGTAATCGCCCGGCAACATGAAACCCAGCGTCTTTTTGCCACCGTCGGCGAACACCAGCGTGCGGCTGGTGACCTTGCCGTCGAAGTAGACATTGGCACGTTTGACGACGCTGACGTTCTCGAAAGTGGACATGGCGTGGCCTCGTAAATCGCGGGTTGCGCGGATGGTTAAAAAAGCGCGCCATTATGAAGTAGTCCAGACCCAGTTTTGAAGTCGGCAACGGAGACCGATACGCTCGAGCCCTGCGCTCAATGCACGACGTCGATATGGCCGCCATCGATGCGCAAATTCTGGCCGTTGATAAAGCCGGCCCGCGCGCTGGCGATAAAACAGACCAGATCGGCCACTTCCTCGCGCGTGGCGATACGCCCGACCGGGTTGGGGAACTGCTCGGCGACGATGCGCGCCTCGATATCCCCCCAAGCGTCGCTCCAGCCCTTGCGCCGGGCGCGGGCGCGAAACGCCGCCTCGACCTCGGGCGTGCGGATGTAGCCCGGCGATACCGTATTGACGGTGATGCCGCTGCCGGCCAGCTCTTTGGCGAGACTCACCGCAATATTGGCGAGCGCGGCCTTGGCCGCGTAGTAGTGCGGCCGCAGTGAATTCGGCTGGGTCGAGCCGATGGTGCCCAACTGGATGATCCGCCCCCAGCCGAAGCCCTGCATCTGCGGGCGCAGCAGCCGAATCATCCGCGCCGCCGACAGCACATTGAGCTGATACATGTGCAGCCAGGCATCGGTGTCGGCGCTCTGCCAGTTATGTTCGCCGGCGGCGCCGTAGTTATTGACCAGAATGTCGATGCGCCCGGTCAAACCGAGAGCCTGGTGCGCCGCTTGCGCGGCGCCAGCGTCGGTGAGCAAGTCGCCCCAAACGGCGTGGGCAACGGCGGAATTGGCCGCCACATGATCGGCGCTACCCGCTTCAAGACCGTGGGCGACGACGGTCGCGCCCTCCACGGCCAAGCGTTCGGCGATGATCTGCCCGGTGCCGCGATTGCTGCCGGTCACCAGCGCTATCTTGCCCCGCAAACCCAGATCCATGGCGTTCTCCTCGGTCAATCTGATGGTGGCGGCCGTCTGAACAGCAACCTAACGGCAAGCGCTATCCGCCGTGCATGGCGTGGAGCAAATAAACGCCATTGGATTGCGTCGCCGATTAGCCTGGCGCTTGAGCCTGACGCTTGGTGAGCGGAACCGGTACGTGTCCCGGGCGCGGCGGCGTGATTCGCGCGCGACTTGCAGTTGGACAGCCCGTCCTGGGGCGCAGGCATGCACACTCCCGGCATGCTTTTTGGTACCAATCTATCGCCATTCTCCGGCAAAATCCAATCGCGGCCAGTACCAGAGCTGCGAGCCATCGCTGCGATTCCGATAGGGATGGCGAACTGAAAACTGGCGAGTGCAGCGGGAGAAGGTGGAGATTGAGCGGTTCGTACCCTGGACGCGGGGTTGGGGGCAGCCGCCGCGGGCGTTGGCGCGCGGTTTCGTGATCAAGGCGGTCGAGAACGCAAGCCTGAATGTCGCCTGCCGCTCGTTGCGGCAATGGCAATAATGCCGGTAACAGCGAGCATTTATTGCCACCGAGATTGCTGGGTCGCCTCGGGGCCTCGGGAAGTGGTGGGCCGTGCTGGATTCGAACCAGCGACCAATTGGTTAAAAGCCAACTGCTCTACCGACTGAGCTAACGGCCCAAAAGAGGCGCTCATCTTACTGTCCGAAAGTGAAAGGTCAAGCGCGGATTCACTCCACGCCCCGCCACGCGCCTTCGTGCGCGCGGAAGCGGCTTCCCGCGCGCTTAGTCGGCCGCAATTTCCGCAACCGCCCAGGCGCCACGCCCCGGGGCGCGAACGGTAAATCCGCACCACAGGTCGGCGCTTGGGCCCTGCATCCGTCACCAGGAGTTGCGCAATTCCCGCAACTTCAGGAACACCTCCTTCGGCGTCGGCTGTTCACCCAGATCGGGAAAGGCCTCGCGCAGGCGGGCGATCACCGTCGGGCTGTGCAGGCGAAAAAATGTGTTGATCTCCTTCTCCTGCGCCAGTGTGGTGACCATCACCGGGTTCGGTACCTGTTGCTTCGCCTGGGGCAGGAGTTCGCGCGCGCGCACGTTGTCGGGTTCGCGATCCAGTGTAAACCCGAGGTTGTTGGCCAGATAGTCATGGCCCGGATACAGCAGCGTGCGCTCGTCCAGTTGCTCGAGCTGGGTCGCGAAGGTGTCGTATAGGGCGGCCGGATGGCCACCGTGATGGCAGTTGCCGGCGCCCGCGTTGAACAGGGTATCGCCACTGAACAGGCTGGGGGTGTCGGTCTTGGACAGCAGGCAGATATGGCAGCGGGTGTGGCCGGGGGTGTCGAGGGCGAGCAGCTCGACGCTGCGCCCGACCTTGACGACATCACCGGCGCGCAAGCCCCGATCCATGCCGGGGATGCTGGCGTTGGCGTTCTCGTGGGCGAGCACCTTGGCGCCGGTCGCGGCCACGATCGCCGCATTGCCGCCGGTGTGATCGAAATGCTCGTGGGTGTTGAGG
Organism: uncultured bacterium; assembly: GCA_965232975.1. Classification (GTDB taxonomy): domain Bacteria; phylum Pseudomonadota; class Gammaproteobacteria; order Pseudomonadales; family Porticoccaceae; genus CBDDRG01. Next base: position 2,234 of record CBDDRG010000028.1, on the reverse strand, counting down.
ATCTGGGTGATGTGCCAGCCGTTCCTCTGCGCCGTCGCCAGACACAGCTCGTGGGCGAGCGGGTCGATGGCGAGCGCCTCGCCAGTCTCCGGGCACACGATCAGGTAGTTGAAGTTGCGGTAGTCGTTGGCGGTCCAGATTTGTTCGACAATCACGGCTGTTCTCCTTGCGGTTAGGTGGTGGTTGCCGGATTGGAGCGAGCCTCAACTGGCCAGCTCGCGAATCAATTCCGGGTGCCGCGCGCTGGGGGCGAAACGGAAATTCAACGTCACCCGATCCACCAGGCCGGTATAACGCGCCTTGATTGCGGGCACGATCTCGTGGGGCGCGCCAACCACGGCGAAGGTATCAAGAATTTCATCGCTGATCAGCGCCCCCATCTCGACCCAGCGGCCCTGCTTGGACATCGAGTTCAGCGCGGGTTGGAGATCGCCCCAGCCGTGGACGTCGAGCACGCCGCGATAGGCGGGTGTCGAGGCGTAGAACGCGATGCGCTGGCGCACCGCCTGATCGGCGGCCTTGAACTCCTCCTCGGTTTGCCCCGAGACGATGAACACCGGGTAGGAGAGCTCGAAATTGTGGCGGTGGAGGCCGCGCGCGGCGAGACCGCGCTCGATGATCGGCAGCGTATGCTCGCGCAGATAGCGAACCGAGGTCAGCGGGTGCACCAACATGCCCTCGCACAGGTCGGCGGCGACGGCCGTCATCAGCGGGCCCACGGCGGCCAGAAACACCCGCGGTGGGCCAAAGGCGCTAGGCGTCGGCGTGAACACCGGCGTCATCAATGTGTGTTGGTAGAACTGGCCGCGAAAGTTCAGGGGTTCGCCGTCGTACCAGTTGGCCCAGATCGCGCGCATCGCCTGGATCAGTTCGCGCATCCGCGCCGCCGGCTGCGACCAGGGCATCGAGAAGCGCTTCTCGATATGGGCCTTGATCTGCGAGCCGAGACCGAGAATGAAGCGGCCATTGGCATAGCCGTTGAGATCGTTGCCGATCGCGGCCAGATTGAGCGGGTTGCGCGCAAAGGCGACCGCAATCGCCGTCATCAGATCGATATGTTCGCTGTGCTCGGCCGCCAGCACCAGGGGCAGAAAGGGGTCGTGACCGGTCTCCAGCGTCTGCGCGCCGTTGAAGCCTGCCGCCGCCAGCTCGCGCACGCGGGCGGTGACGCCCGCCATGCCGATGGGAAGTTCGCCGTCTACTTTCATGATCGGTTCCTTGTTCGCGCACCGCAAATTATTGGATTGTGCTTCTCGCGTCGGGACGTGCAGAATACATCCCTCCTGGCCAGTAAGTTACCTTGACACTCCCGAACCCGAACCCTAGGATGCCCGCGCCCGTCCGGCTCGCAACAGGTTACCCCATGCTGTCGTTCTACGAGGTGGTCAAGGAGGATTTTGCCGCCGTCAACGCGCTCATCCTCCATGAGCTGCATTCCGATGTCGAGCTGGTTGAAGCCGTTGGCCAGCACTTGATTCAGGCCGGCGGCAAGCGCTTGCGTCCCCTGGTCACCCTCTTAAGCGCCCTGAGCTGCGGCTATCGCGGCGACCAACACCTCCGGCTGGCCGCGGTTATCGAATTCATTCACACCGCCACGCTGCTCCACGACGATGTCGTCGACACCTCCGAGTTGCGTCGCGGTCGCTTCACCGCCAACGCCCAGTGGGGCAACGCCCCCAGCGTGCTGGTGGGCGACTTCCTGTATTCCCGCGCCTTCCAGTTGATGGTCGCCATGGGCGACATGCGCATCATGGAGATCCTCGCCGACACGACCAACATCATCTCCGAAGGCGAGGTACAGCAACTGGTGTGCGCCCATGATCCGGATGTCAGCGAAGCCGTTTACCACGCCGTGATCGGCAAAAAGACCGCACAATTGTTTCAGGGTGCCGCGCACACGGGCGCGGTGCTCGCCGATGCCGATGCCCAGTTGTGCAACGCGCTAAAACGCTACGGATACCATTTGGGCATGGCATTCCAACTGGTGGACGATGTCCTCGACTATCAGGGTAACGCCACCGACATGGGCAAGAATCTCGGCGACGATCTGGCCGAGGGCAAGGCGACCTTGCCGTTGATCCGCGCCCTGCAGTGTTGCTCGCCGGCGAACGCAACCCTGATTCGCGCCGCCCTCCGCGCCGGCCGCATCGGCGATCCGGACGCCATCATCGCCATCATCAAGGCGACCGATGCGCTGGACTACAGCATGGCGCAGGCCGGACGCCATGCGGAGC
>CBDDRG010000027.1:0-5068 GCA_965232975.1 uncultured bacterium | reverse complement strand
TCGATGATCACGAAGTCCACAAGGTGGTGGCCGACTGGAAGCGGCGCGGAGTGCCTGAATATCTCGACGACATCACCGACGAGCGCGCCACCGGCGCGATCCCGGTGCCCGGCTACAGCAGCGGCGATGACGCCGAGGGTGATGACACCGATGGCGAGGCGGATGCGCTCTACGACGAGGCGGTCAGTTTTGTCATCGACAGCGGGCGGGCGTCGGTGTCCTCGGTGCAGCGCAAGCTGCGCATCGGCTACAACCGCGCCGCGCGCCTGGTCGAGGCCATGGAGGCCGCCGGCGTCGTCACCCCGATGAACAGCAACGGCAGCCGGGAAGTCCTCGGACCAAAACACGCCCACTGAGCTCCGCTATGCCCCGCAATCCGCTGCTGTTGGCCCTGTCGCTGGTGTGCGCGCTCGCGCCCTGGATCGCGACTGCCGGCCCTGCCATCAAGGCCCCCGCCGCGGCCGTGTCTCAAATCCACGCCCCGGTTGCCAGTGCCGATCCGGTTGACGACCTCAAGCAGCGCCTCGCGCCCCTCACCACGCTGAGCGCCCGCTTCGCGCAGACCGTCTATGCCGCCGATGGTTACGCCGCGCAGACGACCAGCGGCGCCATGACCCTGGCGCGACCGGGCAAGGTGCGCTGGATCAGCTCGCCGCCCTTTGAACAATGGGTTATCGCCGACGGCGAAACCCTGTGGGTGTACGACCCCGACCTCGCGCAGGTCAGTATCCGCCCGTTTCTGGGCGACATCGGCAACACCCCGGCAGCGCTGTTCATCGGCGGCGTCGCCGATCTGGAGCGCCAGTTCAGCGTGGTGCGGGAGATCAGTGGCGCGACCACCCGCTATACCCTGAAGCCGCTGGCGGCAGACAGCCGCTTCACCGAGTTGACGCTGTCGTTCAGCGGCGCGACACCGACCGCGATGATCCTGCGCGACACCCTTGGCCAGCGCACCGAGATGACCTTCACCGCGGTCAAGGTGAATGCGCCGGTCGACCCGACACAGTTTCATTTCGACCCGCCGGCGGGCACCGACGTGCTGCGCGAGACGGCGGCCGGCGACTGAACCCGCGTGGCCGACGCCAGCCCGCTCAGCTATCAGCCCCTGGCCGCGCGCATGCGGCCGCGCGCGCTGGCCGAGTTCCACGGCCAGGAGCATCTGCTCGCGCCCGGCAAGCCGCTGCGCGCAGCCATCGTCAGCGGCCATCTGCACTCGATGGTGTTCTGGGGGCCGCCGGGGGTGGGTAAGACCACGCTGGCGCGGATGATCGCGGATGCCGCCGATGCGCGCTTCGAGAGCCTGTCCGCCGTGCTTGCGGGGGTCAAGGAAATTCGCGCCGCGGTGGCCGCGGCCCAACAGGAGCGCGCCGAGCGCCAGCGCAACACCATCCTGTTTGTCGATGAAGTGCACCGTTTCAACAAGGCGCAGCAGGATGCGTTTCTGCCCTTCGTCGAAAACGGCACCGTCATCCTGGTGGGTGCGACCACCGAAAACCCGTCTTTCGAGCTGAACAACGCGCTGCTGTCCCGCTGTCGCGTCTATGTGCTGCAACCCCTGACGTTCGAGCAGCTCAACCGGGTGGTCCAACAGGCGCTCAGCGACCCCGAGCGCGGTCTGGCTGGGCAATTCAGTCTGGCGCCAGACGCGTTGCAACTGCTGGTTGCCGCCGCCGACGGCGACGCCCGCAAGGCGCTGAATCTGCTGGAGATAGCCGCCGATCTCGCGCCCGCTACCGACGGCGGGGCCATCGACCGGGGGTTGATCGAGCGGGTGCTGATCAGCGACGTGCGCCGCTTCGACAAGGGCGGCGACTATTTTTACGACCAGATTTCGGCGCTGCACAAGGCGGTGCGCGGTTCATCCCCGGACGCCGCGCTGTACTGGCTGGTGCGCATGCTCGACGGCGGCTGCGACCCGCTCTATGTCGCGCGCCGGGTGGTGCGCATGGCCAGCGAGGACATCGGCAATGCCGATCCGCGCGCCCTCGGTGTCGCCCTCGATGCCTGGGACGTGCAGGAGCGCCTCGGCAGTCCGGAGGGCGAGCTGACGCTGGCGCAGGCCGTCATCTACATGGCCGTCGCGCCCAAGAGCAACGCCGTGTACAGCGCCTGGCAGCGGGCGCGGGCCGATATCCAGTCCCAACCCAGTCACGAGGTGCCGCTGCACCTGCGCAACGCGCCGACGAAGTTGATGAAAGACCTCAACCACGGCGCCGACTACCGCTACGCCCACGACGAAAACGACGGCTTCGCGGCGGGGGAAAACTACTTTCCCGAGGCGCTCCGCGAGCGCGAGTACTACCAACCGGTGCCGCGCGGGCTGGAAATCCGTATCGCCGACAAGCTGCGCCACCTGCGCGAGCAGAACCGCCGCAGCCCCCGCCAGCGCTATCCCGGAGCGCCCAAGTGATGCAGTGGCTCGCGGTCGCCGGCGGCGGCGCGCTCGGTGCGCTCGCCCGCTTTGGCGTCAGTGCGCTGGTGGCGCCGCTCGCCGGCACGCGCTTTCCGCTTGCGACCCTGGTCATCAACGTCAGCGGCTGCATCGCCATGGGCGTGCTCTATGTATTGATCGTCGAGCGCGCCGCGCTGCCGCCGGAGTGGCGCAATTTTTTGATGATCGGCTTTCTCGGCGCCTACACCACCTTTTCCGCGTTCTCTCTCGATGCGCTGGCACTGTGGCAGAATGGCCACCCCGCGCTGGCCGCGCTCTATGTCGGCCTGAGCGTCATGCTGTGCCTCGCCGGCACCCTCGGCGGCCTGCTGCTGACCCGGTCGCTGTAGGCCGCCAAGCCTCGTCTAGTCCCAGCCTTGCTCGGAGTTGCCCCACCGCCATGCTCGATTCGAAACTGGTTCGCGCCGATCCCGCCGCCGTCGCCGCCGCGCTGCGCAAACGCGGCTTTGTCCTCGATGTCGCCGCGTTCGGCGCGCTGGAAAGCCGGCGCAAGGCGGTGCAGACGCGCACCGAGGCCCTGCAAGCCGAGCGCAACAGCCGTTCCAAAGCCATCGGCGACGCCAAGCGCGCCGGCCGCGATGTCGCGTCGCTGCGCGCCGAGGTCGAACACCTGAAAGCCGAACTGGAAGCTGCCCAAGCCGAACTCGGCGATATCCAGGCCCAGCTCGACACCCTGCTCCACGGCGTGCCCAATGTGCCCGACGCCGCGGTGCCGGTGGGTAAATCCGAGGACGACAATGTCGAAGTCCACCGCTGGGGTACGCCGCGCGTGTTCGACTTTGCGGTGCGCGACCACGTCGATCTCGGCGCCGCCTGCGGCCTGCTCGATTTCGATGTCGCCGCCCGCATCGCCGGCTCCCGCTTCGCGGTCATGCGCGGGGCCATCGCGCGCCTGCACCGGGCGCTCGCCCAGTTCATGCTCGACGTCCACACCCGCGCGCACGGCTACGAAGAGATCAACGTGCCCTTCATCGTCAACGCCGAATCCCTGTTCGGCACCGGCCAGTTGCCCAAATTCGAATCCGATCTGTTCAAGCTGCGCAGCGACCAGGAGTTCTACCTGATACCCACCGCCGAAGTGCCGGTCACCAACATCTACCGCGACGCCATCGTCGAGGCCGCGCAGCTGCCGATCCGCCTGGTCTGCCACAGCCCCTGCTTTCGCAGCGAGGCCGGCAGTTACGGTCGCGACACCCGCGGCATGATCCGCCAGCACCAGTTCGAGAAGGTCGAACTGGTGCAATTCGTCCGCCCCGACGACTCCACCGCCGCGCTGGAGCAGTTGCGTCGCCACGCCGAGACCATCCTCGAACAACTCGGTCTGCCCTACCGCACCGTGCTGCTGTGCGGTGGCGACCTGGGCTTTGCCGCCGCGCGCACCTACGATCTCGAAGTCTGGCTACCGTCCCAGCACAAATACCGCGAGATTTCCTCGTGCAGCAACTTCCGCGATTTCCAGGCCCGCCGCCTGCAAGCGCGCTGGCGCAACCCCGCCACCGGCAAGCCGGAGCTGCTGCACACGCTGAACGGCTCCGGCCTCGCCGTCGGCCGCACGCTGGTCGCGGTGCTCGAAAACTACCAGCGCGCCGATGGCAGTATCGAAATCCCGCAAGTGCTGCGGCCCTACCTCGGTGGGCTCGACCACATCGGTTGATCGGGCCACTGCGAGCGCAGTGGTCCGTCGGCGCGCGGGTGGCGCGGCGTGGCGAAGCAGCAGTTCAGTTGCCGTAACAGACTCGGGACATGCGCCCGGCGGAATCCGGATTGCGCCCTCAACCGCCCGACGTCGAGCGAGTACCGCCAGTGACCAGCAGCTTCAACGACATCGAAAAGCTCGAAACCGACCTCTGGGCGGCAGCCGACAACCTGCGCGCCAACTCCAAGCTCACCTCCAGCGACTACTTCATGCCGGTGCTGGGGGTAATCTTTCTGCGCCATGCCGCCAACCGCTTCGAGGCCGCGCGCCAGCAGATCGAGGCCGACCAGGCCAGCGGCAAGCGCCCCAGGCGCAAGGTGCTGCCGGCGGATTACATCGCCCGCCGCGCGCTCTACCTGCCCGAGCCGGCCCGCTACGACGAAATCATGCGGCAGGCGGCGGTGAACGGCGCCGATCTGCCCCGGCTCGTCACCCAGGCCATGACCGCCATCGAGGCCGAATTCGAGCCGCTGGCGGGCGTGCTGCCCAAGGACTACGGCATCTTCGAGCCCAAAGTGCTCGAAGACCTGATGCGCCTGTTCAACAGCGCGCAGATCAGGCAGGCCACCGGCGATGTTTTCGGCCGCATTTACGAATACTTCCTCGCCGAGTTCTCGATGCAGAAGGAGCACGACAACGGCGAATTCTTCACACCCTCCGCCATCGTGCAGACCATCGTCAACGTCATCGAGCCGGATCACGGCACCGTGTTCGACCCCGCCTGCGGCTCGGGCGGCATGTTCGTGCAGTTCAGCCACTTCATCGAACTCGAGGGCGGCGACACCGCGAAGAAAGCGATCTTCCACGGCCAGGAGAAAAAGCGCGACACCATCCGCATCGCCCAGCCGAAGCTCGCGGTGCATGGGCTGGAGGGCAGGATCACCGAGGACATCACCTATTACCAGGACGAGCACAGCCTG
>CBDDRG010000026.1:0-15349 GCA_965232975.1 uncultured bacterium | reverse complement strand
CCCTCACTACGGACGCTCAAGTCCGACAGACCCCTAGCCGTCCGCCTGTTCTTCAAGGGCGCTGATCAGATCTATGAATTCACCTCGACACTTGGGGTTTACTTCGATCAGCAAGCGGTGCGCTGCCAGCACCTGACGGCGAATTTCCTCGGCGTCGGTGTCGTCGCAGTGGAGTTCCTCGACGCCGGTCACCGCTGGGGGCTCGTCGCGAATAATGTGAAAGAGTTCGTCGAGAGACATCGATTCAAGGGTGCGGAGAATGGTCGGGTCGGTGCAAAACAGGGTTGGAACCACTCCAAAGCTGCGTTTGCTCGATTGCGCCAACTTTACCAACAGGCCCAGCGTGGTGCTGTCGACGCCCTGCGCGGCGAGCAGATCGACCAATACATCCTCGGCGCGATCATTTTTAAAAATGCCATCAATGTAGCGATTCAGCGACGCGCACAGGGTCAGGCGGACGTCGCCCTCCATCCGGATCAGATAGGTGCCCCCGCAATGGCCCACCAGAATCTTGCATTTCTCCACGTCAGTGGCCCCTGGCGACTGTGACTATGGAGACATCGTCAGGAGCAGCCCGGATGTTGTCAATACCCAGCTCGGCGCAAACCCGGGCATGGCTGGGCCCGGCTCTACCCACCGCGCTCAGTAGCTGTTGCTCCTTTTCCGCCAGGGTCTTGCCGGCCAGGCGGTCGAGCAGCCCGTCGGAAACGATGGCCAGCGAGAACACCCGCGGCAGCACGATCTCGTGCACGATCCAGTGCGCGTCCGGGAACAGTCCGACGGGCTTGCCTTTGCCCGTCAAAAACTTCACACCAGCCTCGGTGGCGAGCACCGGCATCGGCAACTGGGCGCCCACCACATAGCGCAAGACATCGGTTTTCATGTCGATCGAACCGACAAAGATCGTCAGGTGTTTATCGAGACCCATCGCCAGAATCTGGCGATTGATGTGTTCGATCAAGCCCTCCGGCGCCCGGCTCAGCGCATCCACGTCGTGATCGCCGATGTGACGGCGCATGATCTGGCGGAGAATGAAGCCGAGCATCACGGTCACGAACGCCGAGGACGCGCCATGGCCGGAGACATCGGCAAAATAGAACAACAGGTAGCGGTCAAACAGGATGTTGTAGCCGACAAAATCACCGCTCAGATACAGGGAGGGCACGATGCGGTGGGCGATCTCGTAGTCGCCGCTGACGAACGGTGATACCGGCAGCATGTTGAGTTGTACTTGCCGACCGGCCAGCTGATCCATGCGCAGGATGTTGAGGTTCTCCTTCAGCGTCCGGTTTGCCCGCTCCAGTTGCTTGCGATACTCGGCGTTTTCCTGATAGAGATTGCGGAAATTCGCGGCGCGTTCGATCGCGTCATCCATGGCTTGGGCATCAAAGGTGGCCGGCAGCACATCCACCGCGCCGCGGTGGAAGCAGGTGGCCAGGTCGGCTGGAGTGGTCGTCGAAAGGATGGTAACCACCGGCGCGTTGAAGTTGCGACAGCGTCGATCGAATTCGGGGCTTACCGAGGCAACGGTCAAGCCCGGTGGAATATGCAGAAAAATCAACCCGGGGAGTACTTCGGCGATCTTTTCGATCGCCTGCTCGGGGGTCTCAACCCTGCTCACTTGACGGTTTTTAGCGGTCAGCGCCGCGGCCCACTCGGCGCTCTGGCGGCTGTCGGCGCTGATTATCAAAACCCGTCGATTCTTTTTTGCCATCTTGGATGTTCCTCCAAACGGCGGTGCAACGCACAGACAGGAATCGCATTGCAGGCAAGCCGGTCGGCCCTTTCGCCAAGGCCGGTTACGACCGGGCAGCAATTGCACTGGCACCACTGGCAACACAATTGCGCATGGATTGCGGACGGCGACCACATTCGGATGCCCCCCGGACGTGGGGCTTACTGTTCGAGCCAAGCGCAGGCGCCGGCGGCGGGCGGTCGCTTCCGCCCCCGGCATTTTAGCGCTAAACCTGGCCCCGTGGCGGCGCATTTTGGTCGCGATGATGTCGGCAAGGCAAGCATGGAACACACAAAAACCCCGCCGGATGGCGGGGTTTTTGGCCTATCGAAGCGCTGTCGATCAGCGCATCGGTCAGAACACGAACTGGAGGCGGGCAACCAGGGCATCGCCGTCGTCGACCAGACCACCGCCACCGTGCGCGGGGGTTAGACCGGTATCCACTTCGGCGTGGACATAGTTCAGGCTGACTTTGATCGCACTGTTGGCGTACCAGTTGAGGCCCAGGGTCATGGTGTCGGCATCCTCGCCCGTCTTCAGCCCGTGAATGCCGGGAACGCCGTCATTGTCGGAAAAATCCAAGTGGTCGATGCGGACAAAGACCTCGAAGGCGCCATTGGCGCCAGTGGGCTTGATCTTGTCGAAGGCGGCGATGTCATTTTTGTAGGTGCGGGTCTCGCCGGTGATGATCCAGCCCAACTGTCCGTAATAGCCGTCCACCTCGATATCGGGTGCGCCGTCCACACCGGAAAGTTCGCCGTCGAAGTATTCCGCCATGAAGTGGATGGGGCCCAAGGCCGCGGCGAGCTCGCCGTTCCAGGCCGACTTCTCATCCGCCATCAGGCCGCCGTCATATTTCACTTCGGCCTTGTTGACCAAGTCGCCCTCCGCGCCACCGCGCACGCCCAAGCGGGAATTCAGCTTGGTAAACTCGCCGTCTCTCTGCGTGAAGCCAACGCCAACGTGGACAAGATTGCCGTCGCCATGGAACGGGCGCACCACAAAGCGGCCGGTGGTCGCGTAGTCGAGCGAATTGTCGTCGCCGTCGATGGATTCCTTAAAAGCGCCAAGACTGTAGGTAATCAGCGGGTTGGAACCGGACAATTTGACCCCAACGGTGTTCCCCGTATCGAACATATTGGCGGGCATGGAGCGCTCCATCGCCGTGATCCACTTGGAACTGCCGGTATCCTCGAGGCCAAAGTTCTCTTTTTGCTGGCCGAAGGTAACCAGGGCCAGCGTACCGAAACCCGCGTAGGTGGTGTTGAGCAGATCGATCGAGCCGCTTTCGGTCAGGTTGTAAGACATAGTGCACAGCCAGTCTTCGTACTTGCACTCGATCTCGAGACGCGCGCGGCGGAAAAACAGATCGCTGCCGTCTTCATCGACTTTTTCGTTGATGACGCCATCGAACTGGTTGTAGTCGAGCATCATGCGGCCGCCGATTTTGAACGAATACTTGCCGTCCGTCGTCTTGGCCTCAAGCCCACCCTTGGTGTTGATCACGATATCCGAGCCGTCGGTGGTCACGGTGCCGGCGTGGGCGCCAGCGGCACCGATGGCGGCAATGGCAACCGCCAGTGTGGTTTTTCTCATCACAGTCCCCTCTCACGGTAGATGAAGAAGATGCCGAGGTTCAACGACCTCGGCGGTTTAGCCGGGGCTATTGTGGGAAGGCTCCATGACATTAACGTGAAAGTGAGGTGACAATTTGATGACGATCTGGCGATTGCATCAGGCAAGCGCGCCGCTGAGCACCTCGAGGCGGCGCAACTGTTCGAGGGTCTCGACACCGGCGGCGACCAGCTGATCCGGCGCGGGGTGGTCGAGTTCGCCGGCAATCATCATCAGTGCCGCGCGCCCACTGAGGCTGCGGTCGCCCAGCAACTGCAACAGCCGCGCGGTGATCGGGTTGGTTTCAATAAATCGCACCTGGTCGGCCCGATTGCGATACACCACCAGAAAGGTCGGCGCCGCCGGTGGCGTCACCGGCCGATAATGGGACCCCAACCGGTGCACGGGAAACTGGTAGGAGAGCGACCAGGCCAGCGGCGATACCAGGGGTACCCCGCCCAGCAGATCACCATCGGGGTCGACGTCCACGCCCGGGAAGGTCGCCGTGGACACCTCGAGCGCCAGTTCCACCCATTCGTAGTGGGCCAGCTCCGCCATGAACGCCGGCGTGGCCACGGACAGCGGGTGCCCGGCTTGCAAAAAATGCAGAAACTCCTGGCTGATTTCCACAAAGTAGGGGCTGGTGCAACGATGGCGGCGAATGAATTCCCGCACCAGCACATGCCAATCCTGCTCCGCGAACAAACTGCGCAGCACCGGAAAGCCGGCGCTAATGAAGGATTCAAGGTTGTTGTAGATCAACTCCCGGTAAATCCCGATCCGTCGATCTTCGACGTCGGCGGGGCCGGGGTGGTGTGCGGGATCGCGCAGGTGCTCGGCGAGTATCCGCTGCGTGGTCAGGAAGTCATCAGCGATCACGTTGCCAGCTCGACTTGCGATGTATCGATGGTTGCGCCACAGGCGCGCTGCATCGAGGCAATCTGCGCCACTTCACCCAGCAACCGGGGCAGGGGCGGGAAATTGAAATCCCGCTCCAGCAGGGTCGGAAACACGCCAAATCGTCGGTAGGCCTGCGCCAGCAGGCGCCACACCGGATCGATGACATCCGCGCCATGGGTGTCTATGCGCAGGTCTTCGGCCTCCACGTAGTGGCCGGCGATGTGGCCGTAGGCGATGCGCGAGCCGGGTATTCCGGCGAGGAAGGTCGCCGCATCGTAGCCGTGGTTGATGCTGTTGACATAGATGTTGTTGACATCAAGCAGTAGATCGCAGTCGGCCTCGGCAATAACCGCATTCAGGAAATCGATTTCCGTCAGCTCCTGCCGGGGTGCAGCGTAGTAGGAGACGTTCTCGATGGCGATCCGCTGACCAAGAAAATCCTGAACCTGGCGAATGCGCCCGGCGACATGGTGCACTGCGTCTCCGGTAAAGGGGATGGGAAGCAGATCGTAGAGATGGCCCCCATCACTGCAGTAGCTTAAATGTTCGGAGTAACAGCGCACTTGATGGACAGCCAGAAATTCCTTGATCGATTTCAGCAGTTCCCAGTCGAGGGAATCCGCCGAGCCCAGCGACAGCGACAAGCCGTGACAGACGAAGGGATAGCGTTCGGTGAAGGCGCGCAACTGCTTGCCCAGACTACCGCCGACCCGGATCCAGTTTTCCGGGGCGGCCTCCATGAAGTCGATGCCTGGAGATGCGTTAGACGCGAGCGAACCCATGAGGGTTCGCCGCAGTCCAACACCGGCACCCGCAACGGGGGCGCGCGCCACCGGCATTGCGTCAACAACTATTTTTTGCCGCCACACTTGCCTTCACCGCACTTGCCCTCGCCGCACTTGCCTTCCTGAGCCTTGGCTTTGGCTTCACCACAGGTGCCCTCTTGGGCCTTGGCTTCGCCGTCACTGCCTTCCTTTGCTTTGGCGGCGCCGCACTTGGCTTCGCCGCACTTGCCTTCCTCAGGTGCCTTGCCGGCTTCAGCCAGGGCATAGCCGGCGGCGAGCTGGGTGAGCTGGAACGGATTCTCGCCGGCATTTGCCAACGGCGCCAACGCCAGGGAGGCGATGAACGCCGCGCCTACCGTGCCGGCCAGGGGTTTTTTCGTGAATAATATCGCCATTGCTGTATCTCCGTGTCGATGGATGGTTGGTGGGGCTCGGCTATTACGTCCTCGGCCATTTTACAGATGCAGTTGGTGTCCGGATGTTACACCGGCCATGCCGGCAGGCGGTGATGGTGTTTGTTGTCCGCGGCCGCGTATAGGCAGTCAATCCCGAAGTCGCTCTGCAAGCGGTGCCGGCAGCCGTAATCGAGGATTTATCGTTGCATTATCTACCCTTCGCCCTGACCTGAGGATCATGTAGTGGATATACGCAATATCAGTGTGGCGGTTACCGGCGGCGCCTCCGGCCTGGGCGCGGCGGTGGCGCGGCTGTTTGCCTCACGGGGGGCAAAGGTCGCGCTGTTCGACTGGAACATCGAGCTGGCCCGGCAGACTGCCGCCGAGCTCGGTGCCATCGCGTTGCCTTGCGATGTCGCCGACGAAGCCTCGGTGCAGGCCGCCTTTATCGCCGCCGAGGCCACCAACGGCACGCCGCGGATTCTCATCAACTGCGCCGGTATCGATATTCCGGGGCGCACGGTGACGCGCGGCGGGCCCCAGGTGCGGGACGCCTTCACGCGCCAGATCGCCGTCAATCTGACCGGCACCTTCAATATCTGCCGGCTGGGCGCCGATGCCATCCGCGATCTCGATCCGGTCAATGGCGAGGAGCGCGGGGTCATCGTCAATGTCGCCTCCATCGCCGGCCTCGACGGCCCCATGGGCCAGACCGCCTACGCCGCATCCAAGGCGGCGGTCATCGGCATGACCCTGCCGATGGCACGCGATCTCGCACCCTATGGCATTCGCGTCGTCACCATCGCCCCCGGCGTGTTCAACACGCCGCTGGCGGCGAGCGTGCTGCGCGGCAATCCCGAAGACTATGCTGGCGTGGTGCCTTTCCCCAAACGCGCCGGGCGCCCGGACGAGTTCGCTGCGCTGGCACTGCACATCTGCGAAAATCCGATGCTGAACGGCGAGGTGATTCGCCTCGACGGCAGCCTGCGCGGAACCTGAAATACTGTTCAGGATGGTTCTCTAACCCTATAATTTTTGTAATTATCGAGAGCAAATAAGGAAAAGCTATGGAAATCAAAGGTCAGATCGCCATCGTCACCGGTGGGGCTTCCGGCCTCGGCGCCGACACCGTGCGCGCACTTGCCGTGCGGGGCGCGCACGTCGCCGTGCTGGATTTGAACGAGGCGCTGGCGAAAACCATCGCTGCTGAAGTCGGCGGCCTCGCCGTGCGCGTGGATGTCGCCGACGCCGACAGCGTCCGCCAGGCCATCGCCACCGTGACCTCGCAACTGGGTGCCGCGCGCATCGTCGTCAACGCCGCCGGCATCGGCATCGGCCGCAAAATCACCAGCAGCAAGGGCCCGCATCCCCTCGACAGCTTTCTGCGCGTGGTCAACGTCAATCTGACCGGCACCTTCGATGTCTGTCGCCTCGCCGCGACCGAGATGTTGCCTCTCGAACCGGTCACCGCCGACGGCGAGCGCGGCGTGTTCGTCAATGTGGCGTCCATCTTTGGCTTCGACGGCCCGGTCGGCAACACCGCCTATGCGGCGTCCAAGGCCGGTGTGATCGGCATGACCCTGCCGATGGCGCGCGATCTGGCACCCTACGGCATCCGCGTGGTGACCATCTGCCCGGGCGTGTTCGATACGCCCCTGGCGCGCGCCGAGACCGGCGAGGCGGGCTTTGGCCGCCTGCGGGCCAACATTCCGTTCCCCAAGCGCGCCGGTAAACCGGCGGAATTCGCGCAGCTCGCCTGCCATATCGTCGAAAACGCCATGCTGAATGGCGAGGTGATCCGCCTCGACGCCGCCATGCGCATGGGTACCATGCTGTAAAAAATATCAATAACCTATTGATTATAAAAATAAGCTGAGGTCGAGATGAGCATCGAACGCCTGGGTATGGTGCTGTCCACCGTCACCGATGCGCCGCCGGTGGAATTTGTCGAGCTGGGCAGGATCGCCGAGGGGAACGGCTTCGAGGCGATGCTGGTCAACGAGGGCAGCGGCGATGCGCTGGCCTGCGCGCAGGCCATAGCGCTCGGCACCACGCGCATCAAGGTCGGCAGCAATATCGCCAACATCTACTTTCGCCACCCCTTTCTGGCGGCGATGACGGCCTGGACGATCTCGGAGTTGTCGGGCGGGCGGCTCATTCTCGGGCTCGGCATGAGTCACCGTGCGGTGCTCAAGTCGCTCGGCATCGACATGAAACAACCGCGCCAGTATCTCGCCGACTACGCCCGCACCGTCAAAGGCAGTCTGCGCGGCGAGCGCGTCGGCGGCTTCTTTCAAACCCGCGCCAGCACCCGGCCGGTCGCCGTACTGCTCGCCGCGTTGACGCGGGAGAGCGCCGCGGTCGCCGGCCGCGAGGCCGACGGCATCATGCCGTTTCTGACCGCGCGCTCCCATATCGGTGAGCTCATGGCGGCCGCCAGCGACGCCGCGCGAGCGGTCGGCAAGGATCCGGGTGCGCTCGACTGCGTGATGAGCATCCCCACTTTCATCAGTGACGACGTCGAGGCGGCGCGCTCGGCCGCGCGCTACAACCTGGCGTTTTTCGCGCAGATGCCCAACTACCGCCGCCAGTGGCGCAATTGCGGCTTCGACGCCGAGGTCGATGCGCTGGAGGCCGCGTGGCAGCAGCGCAACCGGCGCCTCGCCGCCACGCTGGTGAGCGATCGCATGGTGGATGAAGTCTGCGTTTACGGCTCGGTCGCGCAATGTCGCGACCAGCTGGCGGCATTTCGCGCCGCCGGCGCCGCGCTCCCATTGCTGGCGGTCAGCCCGGTGAACGGGCAGCGGCTGGCGGCGACGCGGGAGGCGCTCAGGCTGTTGGCGCCGCGCTGAGCGGCGCTGGCCTGGACATGATGCTCGCCACCGCCCGCTCGGTGGACAGGTGGATGTGGTCGGCGCCAAGAGCATCGTAAAACCGGGTGCCGCGCAGGCGGTCGAGCACCGGGCCCTTGACCTCGGCCAGGTGCAGACGTACGCCGCTGTCGCCGAGTTCGGTCGCGAAGTTGTCCAACATCTCCAGCGCGCTGGCGTCCACATAGGCGACGCCCGAGAAAATGAGCACCACGTCTTTCAGGCCTTCTTGCGCCACCACCAGAGTCTGCAAATCGGACTCCAGCCGCGGCGTGTTGGCAAAGTAGAAATTCTCGTCCACCCGCACCAGCAGCAGCCCGGGCCAGGTTTCGACGACGTGGCGGTGGATGTTGCGAAAGTGTTCGGTGCCGGCGATGCGCCCGACCACCGCGATATGGGGTCGGCTGGTGCGATACAAAAACAGCAGTAGCGCCAGACCGACCCCGGCCATCAACCCGCGTTCGATGCCAAGCGCCAGCACCCCGATCAGCGTCGTCGCCTGCGCGACGCCATCGCCGCGGTCGTAGCGCCAGGTGTCGCGCAGCGCCCGGAAATCGATCAACTGCCACACCGCGACCACGATGATGGCGGCGAGCACCGGTTTGGGAAGATCGTGCAGCAACCCACTGAATAAAAAAGCAGCCAGCGCCACCCACGCGGCGGTGATCACGCCCGCGAGCTGGCTGCTGGCGCCGGCTTCGAAGTTGACCATGGAACGTGCAAAGCCACCGGCGACCGGCATCGCGCCGGCGCAGGCGGCGGCCAGATTAGTGGCGCCGAGCGCGCGCAATTCCTGATCAGGATCGATCTTTTCGCGGCGGCGAAAGGCCAGCACCTTGGCGACGGAGATGCTCTCGACGTACCCGATGACGGCAATCAGCCCCGCCGAGGGCAGCAGTGCCAGCCAGCCGGGCGCGTGCAGAAATTCCAGGCTCAGTGCGGGCAGGCCGCGGGGCACGTTGCCGACGGTGGCGATGCCCCAGCGCGATTGCGCCTGCAACAGGGTCGCGGCGAGTATTGCGGCTGCCACCACGACCAGCGGCGCGGTGCGGCCCAGAATGGCGGCGATTTCGCGGCGCACACCGCGTGCGATCAGCAACGCGACCAGGGGGCCACGCGCCAACACCAGCGCGAGTACGGCGCTCAGCCCGAAGGCGGCAGTCGCCGGGTTGATCTGATCGGCCCCATTCGCCAACGCCTGCAATATCTCGATGAATCCGGCATCTTGCCGGACAGGAATCCCCGTCAGCGCCGCGAGTTGGGTGCCGATGATGAAAATCGACGCGCCGGTGGTAAAGCCAGCCAGTACCGGGTGGCTGATGAAATGGGTGAGCCAACCCAGGCGCAGAATGCCGAGCACCAGCAGAATTGCACCGCTCAGCGCGGACAGGATGAGTGCGCCGGTCAGGTATTTGGCGGGATCACTCCCGGCATAGGGCGTCAGTGCCGCCGCGACCATGACCGCGGCGACTGCCACTGGCCCTACCGCCAGTGTGCGGCTGGTGCCCAGCACTGCATAGATGACGGGCGGCAGCACGCTCGCGTACAGCCCTACCTCCGGTGGCAGCCCCGCGAGGATCGCGTAGGCCAGCGCCTGGGGAATGAGCAGAACGGCGGTGATGGTGCCGGCCAACAGATCGTCGGCAAAGCGGTGGCGATTGCGGCCGCGGAGGTCGGCGAGCAGCGGCAGATAGCGCGCGTAGGCGGGTGGTTTGGACGCGGGAGGCGGCTGCGGCGCGCCGGATGGGCCGGTCATGGTTGCAAGCCCTGGACGGATGGTACAAATGCTCAGACGTGCTCAGACTATGAGTAGAAGTCCAATAACTAAAAAAGTTATATACATATAACTTTCTTTTTCAGAATAGTCTCTAAAAGGCTCCAGTACAAGGTAGCTTCGGCTTGTGTAGCTTCGGTCTGGGCTTCCGGGACTCCGCAGGCCTGGTGGGGCCGGCCTGGGGGCTGGTTGATGCCGTGGCCGGGTCCCTCGCAAGAGCGAGAGAATCGAGCGGAAATGGCCACGTTGCCTGTCGCCGACAGCGCGGGCGCGAGGGGTCCAAAGGGTGCGAGGGTGCGAGGGTGCGAGGGTGCGAGGGTGCGAGGGTGCGAGGGTGCGAGGGTGCGAGGGGGAATGCTGGGTGCGAGGGGGAATGCTGGGTGCAAATGGATCGGCGTCGGAGGCGATGGGTGGGGCGGATCGCCAGCCGAACGCCTTGCGACGACGGCTGCGTCTGGACGAATTAGGGCATGGGACTGGCTTGCGGCGGGCGTTCGCATGTGTTTCAAATGGGTTCCCGCACGAAAAAGGGCCGCATCGCTGCAGCCTCCTTTATTCACCGGCGTGATTCATCGGCGTGGTGTCGCGAGTCCTCACGATCACCCAATTTGGCTCCGCCTGCTGGACTCGAACCAGCGACCCAATGATTAACAGTCATTTGCTCTACCGACTGAGCTAAGGCGGATCTCGAAAGCGGCGCCATGGTATGGCAGGGCCTTGGTGGCGTCAAGGTTCGAACTGGACATTGGGGCGCACAATCACCTAAAATCGCCGCCCGAGTTTGCCCGCAACGCCGTGATCTCGGACAGGTGTCGTCTCGGATTGCGTTGCACCGCGCAGCGCGTGGTGAAGTGAGGAATGAAGCAAGCGCACCGTGACGCGCACCGTGACGATGCGGCTAAGCGCGACAACCAGGCGAGGTGAAACAATCGGGTTTCATCTCGCTTTTTTGCAATCTGTCGATGCCACGGGCGCCCCGCGAGCTTGCCGCAAAACTGTGGGCATTACGTGCAACCGTTTCACCCCACGCTGGCTGAGGAGATCGCCTTGACTATCCGCCGTCCGGCCCTGCTGGCGCTCGCCGATGGCACCCTGTTCCGGGGCTCGGCCATTGGCGCCGACGGGCTCAGTAGCGGGGAGGTCGTGTTCAACACGGCGTTGACCGGGTACCAGGAGATCCTCACCGACCCGTCCTACGCCCGTCAGATCGTGACGCTGACCTATCCCCACATCGGCAATGTCGGCGTCAACGCCGACGACGACGAGTCGTCCCAAGTCTGGGCCGCAGGTCTCGTCATTCGCGACCTGCCGTTGCTGGCCAGTAATTTTCGCAGTGAACAAAGCCTCGACAGCTATCTGCGCGCGCGCAATGTGCTCGGCATCGCCGACATCGACACCCGCAAGCTGACCCGCACTCTGCGCACCCAGGGCGCCCAGAGTGGGTGCCTGATGGCAGGCGAAGTCGATGCCGATACGGCCATCGCCGCGGCGCGCGCGTTTCCGAGCCTGCAAGGCATGGATCTTGCGAAAGTGGTGAGCACGGCTGCGCCCTATCCCTGGCGGCTCGGTTCCTGGCGGCTCGGGGTGGGCAGCAGCGCGCCGGTGGCAGCGCCACCCTATCGAGTCGTGGCCTACGATTTCGGTGTCAAGCGCAACATCCTGCGCATGCTGGTCGATCGCGGCTGCGAGTTGACGGTGGTGCCGGCGCAAACTCCGGCGAGCGCAGTGCTGGCGTTGCAGCCCGACGGCGTATTCCTGTCCAACGGCCCCGGTGACCCCGAGGCCTGCACCTATGCCATTGCTGCGATCCGCGCGCTGCTCGACGCCGGTATTCCGGTGTTTGGCATTTGTCTCGGCCACCAATTGCTCGGCCTGGCCTCGGGTGCCAACACCAGCAAGATGAAATTCGGCCACCACGGCGCCAATCACCCGGTGCAGAACCTCGCCGATGGCAGCGTGCTGATCACCAGTCAGAACCACGGCTTTGCCGTCGACGAGGCGAGTTTGCCGGCCACGCTGCGCACCACCCATCGCTCGCTGTTCGACGGCTCCTTGCAGGGTATCGAGCGCACCGACTGCCCGGCGTTCAGCTTCCAGGGCCATCCGGAAGCAAGCCCGGGGCCGCACGACGCCGCCCCGCTGTTCGAGCACTTTATCGAGCTGATGGACCGCGTGGCCACTCCGGCTTGATTCCACTTGTGGCCGGCGCAAGCGCGGCTTCGCACTGACACTGGCACCGATATGCCCAAACGCACGGATATCAACAGCATCCTGATTCTCGGCGCCGGCCCCATCGTCATTGGCCAGGCCTGCGAGTTCGACTATTCCGGCGCCCAGGCCTGCAAGGCGCTGCGCGAGGAGGGTTATCGGGTCATTCTGGTCAACTCCAATCCGGCGACCATCATGACCGACCCGGCCATGGCCGACGCCACTTATATCGAGCCGGTCGAATGGCGCACGGTCGCCCGCGTCATCGAGAAGGAGCGCCCCGATGCGATCCTGCCCACCATGGGCGGCCAGACCGCGTTGAATTGCGCGCTGGATCTGGCGCGGGAGGGCGTGCTCGAGCGCTTTGGCGTCGAGATGATCGGCGCCAGCCGCGACGCCATCGACAAGGCCGAGGATCGCGCGCGCTTCGACAAGGCGATGAAAGCCATCGGCCACGCCGCGCCGGCGCCGATGATCGCCCACAGCCTCGAAGAGGCGCTGCAGGCGCCGGATCGCTTCGGCTTTCCCTGCGTGATCCGGCCCTCATTCACGATGGGCGGCTCCGGCGGCGGCATCGCCTACAACCGCGAGGAATTCGAGGAGATCTGCAAACGCGGGCTGGACCTGTCCCCGACGCAGGAACTGCTGATCGACGAGTCACTGATCGGCTGGAAAGAGTTCGAGATGGAGGTGGTGCGCGATCGCAAGGACAACTGCATCATCATCTGCACCATCGAAAACCTCGACCCCATGGGCATCCACACCGGCGACTCCATCACGGTCGCGCCCGCGCAGACGCTGACCGACAAGGAGTACCAGATCATGCGCAACGCCGCGATCGCGGTGCTGCGCGAGATCGGCGTCGAGACCGGCGGCTCCAACGTGCAGTTCGCGGTCAATCCGGCGGACGGTCGCCTGGTGGTGATCGAGATGAATCCGCGGGTGTCCCGCTCCTCGGCGCTGGCGTCCAAGGCCACCGGGTTTCCCATCGCCAAGATCGCCGCCAAGCTCGCCATCGGCTACACGCTGGATGAGCTGAAGAACGAGATCACCGGCGGCGCCACCCCGGCGTCGTTCGAGCCCAGCATCGATTACGTGGTCACCAAGATCCCGCGCTTCGCGTTCGAGAAGTTCGCGCAGGCGAACGCCCACCTGACCACCCAGATGAAGTCCGTCGGCGAAGTCATGGCGATCGGGCGCACCTTTCAGGAATCCCTGCAGAAAGCATTGCGCGGCCTCGAAGTCGGCTCCGCCGGGTTTGAATCCCAGGTCGACCCCAACAGTGACGAGGGCCGTCTGGCAATTCGTGGCCAACTGGCAACGGCGGGCGCGGATCGCATCTGGTATCTGGGCGATGCCTTTCGCAGCGGCATGAGCATTGCCGACATCAACGAAATCACCGGCATCGACCCCTGGTTTCTGGCCCAGATCGAGGATCTGATCGCGACCGAGACAAAACTCGCCGGCCGCCACTTGGCCGACCTCGATGCCGCTGCCTTGTACCGCCTCAAGCGCCAGGGCTTCGCCGACCAGCGGCTGGGCGTGCTGCTCGGCGCGAGCGAACGCGCGGTGCGCGAGTACCGCCACGCGCTCGGCATCCGCCCGGTGTACAAGCGCGTCGATACCTGCGCCGCCGAATTCGCCACCGGCACCGCCTACCTGTACTCCACCTACGAGGAGGAGTGCGAAGCGGCGCCCAGCGCGCGGCAGAAAATCCTGGTCCTGGGCGGCGGCCCCAACCGCATCGGCCAGGGCATCGAGTTCGACTACTGCTGCGTGCACGCGGCGCTGGCGATGCGCGCGGACGGCTACGAAACCATCATGGTCAACTGCAATCCGGAGACGGTGTCCACCGATTACGACACCTCGGATCGCCTCTATTTCGAGCCGGTGACACTGGAAGACGTGCTGGAAATCATCCACCTGGAGCAACCTGTCGGCGTGATAGTCCAGTTCGGCGGCCAGACGCCGCTGAAGCTGGCGCAGGCGCTGGAAGCCGCCGGGGTGCCGATCATCGGCACCACCCCGGACGCCATCGACCGCGCCGAAGACCGCGAGCGCTTCCAGCAGATGGTGGTCAAGCTGGGCCTGCTGCAACCGCCCAACGCCACCGTGCGCTCGGTGGACGCCGCCATCGGCAAGGCCGAGGAGATCGGCTACCCGCTGGTGGTACGGCCGTCCTATGTACTCGGCGGGCGGGCGATGGAGATCGTCTATAGCGAGGACGAACTGCGCCGCTACATGCGCGAGGCGGTGCGGGTCAGCGACGACTCGCCGGTGCTGCTCGACTATTTTCTGGCGTCCGCGATCGAAGTGGATATCGACGCCGTGTCCGACGGCGACGAAGTGGTCATCGGCGCGATCATGCAGCACATCGAACAGGCTGGCATTCACTCCGGGGATTCGGCCTGTTCGCTGCCCCCCTACAGCCTGCCCGCGCAGGTGCAGGACGACATGCGCGCCATGGTCAAGGTCATGGCCCGCGAGCTCGGTGTCAAGGGCCTGATGAACGTGCAGCTCGCCTGGCAGGACGACAGGATCTACGTCATCGAGGTGAACCCGCGCGCGTCGCGCACGGTGCCCTTCGTGTCCAAGGCGATCGGGGTGTCGCTGGCACAGATCGCCGCGCGCTGCATGGTCGGGCGCACACTCGCGAGCCAGGGCTTCACCGCCGAGGTCATCCCCAGCTATTTCTGCGTCAAGGAAGCGGTGTTCCCGTTCAACAAGTTCCCCGGCATCGACCCCATCCTGGGGCCGGAGATGAAATCGACCGGCGAGGTCATGGGCGTCGGCAAGACCTTCGCCGAGGCCTACGCCAAGGCGCAACTGGGTGCCGGCGACGAGATTCCGCGGGGTGGCACCGTGTTCATGAGCGTGCGCGAGCCGGACAAGAAGGGAGTGGTCGAGATCGCCCGCAAGCTGCTCGATCTTGGTTTCAAGCTGGTCGCCACCCGTGGCACCGCCCGCCTGATCCAGGAGGCGGGGCTGCCGGTGGAGCTGGTCAACAAGGTCAAACAGGGGCGGCCCCATATCGTCGACATGATCAAGAACAAGAAAATCGACCTGAT
>CBDDRG010000025.1:0-10771 GCA_965232975.1 uncultured bacterium | reverse complement strand
CGCCGCCGCCCCGCTGCAAAGCGGGCTGACCGCACTGGTGGTGACCATTGCGCTCGCGCTACCCGCCGCGCTCTATCTCGGCGTTACCAGCCTGCAACAGCTGGGCGACAGCTTCCGCGCCAGCGCCCAGCTCAGCCTGTTCCTGGAGCGGGACGCCGACGCCGCGGCGATCGCACAGTTGCTGACCCGCGTCCGCGCGCTGGCCGATGTCGAGGCGGCCACTTATATTTCCCGCGAACAGGCGCTGCGAGAGTTTCAGGCGCTGTCCGGGTTTGGCGAAGCGCTGGCGGCGCTCGACGACAACCCCCTGCCGCCGGTCATACTGGTCAGCCCGCAGACCAGTCTGGACAGCGATCTGGCGCGCGCGCAACGACTCGCAAGCCAATTGCAGGCCGAGCCGCTGGTCGCCGAAGTCGTGCTCGATACCAAATGGCTGCAGCGCATGCACGCCCTGCTCGCCATCGGTCGGCAGCTCGCCCTCGGTCTCGGTTTGGCGCTTGGCCTGGGGGTGTTGCCGGTGGTCGGCAACACCATCGGCCTCGCCATCGAAAACCGGCGCGAGGAGATTCTGGTGGTCAAGCTGGTGGGCGGCACCAATGCCTTTGTGCGGCGGCCATTCCTGTACACCGGCTGCTGGTACGGCGCGCTGGGCGGTATCGGCGCCTGGCTCGCGTTGAGTATCGGCGGATGGTGGCTGAGTGGATCGGTCGCCGATCTGGCCGCGCTCTATCAGAGCCAGTTCGCGCTGGTGACCCTGGGTGTGCGGGGGCTGTTGCTGCCGATCGTCGGCGGTGCGCTCGGGCTGCTCGGCGCCTGGCTGGCGGTGGCGCGCCAGATTGCCCAGATTGAACCGAGTTGAATGAGAGGGTTGAATGACATGGTCGCTGGTCTGCGGGCCGTTGCGGCGGCAACCGAAACGCCGTTTACACGCAAGTCCCTACCCCCCGCCGTGCGACCCGCATTGCCGACCACACCCGGCAGCATCCCTTCAATCCGCCGCCCAGTGCCGGACGATGGCCCCGGCGCGCTGGGCCCAACCCAACTGCGCGGCGCGCTCCCGGCTCAGGTCGCTGGTGCAGCGATACAGAAGCGGATCGTCCAGCAGCGCCTCGATATGGTTGGCGAACTCGGCAACGGCGTCGGCGGTGCCATAGCGGGCGCTCTGTTGCAGTAGCGCCCGCACGCCGGGCAGGTCGCTGGCGACCACCGGCAGGCCATGGCCCATGAAGTCGAGCGCTTTTACCGGGCAGGTCAAATAGCGGTTGTAAAAAGTGTCCTGCAGCGGCACTAGCCCGACACTGGCCTGGTCGTGCAATACCTCGTGCAGCGCGCGCGGGCTGACAAATGGCTCAAACGCCAGCCAATCCGCCAAGCCCAGCGCGGCGCAGCGCCGGCGCAGCGCCGCCACTTGCGCGCCATGGCCGCCGTAGCAGCGGATGCGAATCTGGTGCGCGCGCAACCGCGACGCCAGTGCGATCAGCAGCTCCAGTCCCTTGTAATCGTGGAGATGGCCGACATAGACGGCGGTGCGCAGCCCGCGGCGCAGCTCCAGCGCCCCGCTGGCGCAGCTCAGCGCGCCCAATGGCAGTGCCAGCGTGCGCAGGCGCGGGAAATGCTGCTGATACAGCGCGCGCTGGTATTCGGTGAGACAGAGCAGGCCGTCAGCGCGCGCCAGCAACCGGCGCTCCGCCCATTGGCGGCGCAGATCCGACCATTTGCGCCGACCGGGCAAATGCCCCCGGTGGACGTGGAAATCGTGGGTTTCGTGGATCACCCGCAACTCGGGATGGCGCTGTTTCAGCCTTAGCAGCGCGGGCATACAGCCCAGCTCGCGGGTCAGCGCGAGCACCCGGCCGCCGCTGCGGCAGTGCTGTGTCAGGGTGGCGATGGCCTGCTGGTAGGTGGCGCGCGCGCCGCCGCGGCGCGGTGCCGCGATCCGGTGCCGTCAGCCCGGGCTGGGCATAGCACGCCTGGCCGAGGGTGATCACGGGCACCCCCAGCAGCAGGCTCTCGACGCCCACCGACGAGTTCACTGTCACCACTGCCTGCGTGCGCCGGATCAGCTCTTCGGTGGCGTTGCCGTTGGCGAAGCGGACGCGCGGATGGCCGCGCGCCCGCAGGGCCGGATAGGTGCGCGGACTGGACGGGTGCGCCTTGAACACCAGGTGGATACTGTCGTCCTGGAGCTCGGCGAGGCACCCGGTCAGCACGTCAAAAAGCTGCGTCATCGAGCGGATCCAGGGCGAATACAGCACGATCTGGGTATCGTCATCGACCTGAAAGGGCACGAAGATGAAGCGGGCGGGCAGCGCAATTGCCGGCTCGGCGACCCTGCCGATCGCCAGCTCCCGCGGCACCAGCGCGGCCGGGCCGGCGGGGGGATGGGGCTGGGCGCCGCCGGGTGCACCCCGGCTTCGGCGCTGGTAGCGGCGCCAGTGCTGGGCGGCGCTGCCGGCGAAGTTCACGCCGCTCTCGTCGAGCACCGTGGAGTTGGGCAGCGGCCCGTTTTCCATGAACAGCACGCGGATGTTCAACTTGCGCGCGGCCAGGGTGATGGCGCGGTCGTTCAGGTGCGAGCCGTTCCACAGCACGACGGCATGCACCGGGTTCTCCCTGAAAAAGCCGTACCACTGCACCAGCTTCAACCACGCCTTGACCAGTAACAACCGCGCGAGCAAGCGGCGGAAGAGTTGGCTGCGGCCGCCATAGCGTTGGGCCGCAACGCGCAGCGAGTAGTCGGCGATCCAGTGTAGCTCCCCCGCGCCCTTCAGTCTGGCCCGGGCCAGCACCGCGCGCAGCCGCGGCGGCCCGACCCGCTCGGGGGCGATGAGACGCGTGGCGCCGGGGAGCGCGCGCACCGCGGCGCTGAAATAGGCGCGCTTTTTAGCGACCGCGACAAAGCCGATGGTCATCGCCCGGTGCTACTCCGGATAGCTGTCGATCGGTGCGCCCGGATGCTGCCACCCGCCCCGCGCCAGCACCGCCGCCAGCACCTGCGCCGGGGTGATGTCCTGCAGGCAGTCGCTGACCTGGCTGCCGGCACAGCCGGTGAGTTGACAGGGCTGGCAGCCGCGGCCGCTGGTCAATACCGTGGCCCGGGTCGCTCCAGGGCCCCCACAGATGCCGATTGGTGGCGCCAAACAGCGCGACCACGGGGGTGTCCATCGCCGCGACGATATGCATGGGCGCGGAATCCACACCGACAAAAACCCTGGCCAGCCGGGCCACGGCGGCGAGCTGTTTCAACGTCAACTGGCCCGCCAGATCGACGAAATCCCGCTGGGTCGCCCGTGCGAGCCGTGCCACCACGGCGAGTTCGGCGAGCGCGGGCGCAGCGGTCACCACCACGCCGATGTGGCGCAGCGCTGGCGTCAGTGTGGCAATGGGGGCGCCATGGTAAGGGCCGGATGTGACAGCAATGTGATTGCCGATCCGGCCGCCGGCCCCCTCCTCCCGCGGTGGTGCAGGCCGTGGTTAGGGACGCTGAATCAATCTGTTGCGGGGTTGCTTCGCGGCGCCGGCTCGGCCCGGGCGATGGGCCCCTGCGCCGGGGTGGGTGGATAGCCGCGGTAGCCGGCGGCGACCCGGTAGTAGAGCTGGCGCAGCAGCTTGCCGTCGCGCCGGATCGGCCGCGCCTCGATCGGCCCCGGATGCTGCAGGTAGAGACCGAGGTCGTCGCCGTCGCCATTGCGCTCGAGGGCCTTGCGATCCATGCCGACCAACAGGATTGGCCGCGCTATCGGGGTCAGCGACGGAAACCAAAATTCATACATCGCGGCGCTGTCGTTGAACAGGTTGCGCGAGCGCACCTGGGCGTCGTCGGCGCTGTCGTAGAACGCCAGCGCACTGGCGATTGACCATTTGCTCATGCCGACCACGACCGGCTGCTGCCCGGTTTGGCGCCGCAGCTCGGCCGCGACCTGGTCTACCTGGGCGGCGGTCTCGCGCCAGAAATAGTGTTGGGCGGCGCGCGGGTAGGGCACGCCCGGCAGGCCGAGCACCAGGTAGTGGAGCAGCGCCGCGTAGACCAGCACCGTCACGAGGACGGTCGGCTGCCAGGCGCGCCGCAACTGGCGCACGCTCCAGCGGCGATCGCCGTCGTCGCCCATCATCCAGGCAATGCCCGGCAGCAGCGCCAGCCACACCGGGCTGGTCCAGTGAAAGCGCGGGTACTGGAGCAGGCTGAAAGTCACAAACACGGCCAGCGGTACGCCGGTGAACACGAGTACCAACAGCTGTCGGCGCGCGCTGTCCGCGTCCCCGGCGGACGCTGATCCGGGTCGCAGTGCCAATGCCGCCGCGAGCAGGCCGGTGGGGGTAAGCAGTGCCGCCGCATGGGCCAACAGCCAGGGCGTCGAGAAGCGATCGTCCGCCGCCATCCGGCGCGCCGTCTGGAACAGAAAGGATGCCCACTGGTGCTCCGCGTTCCAGATCAGCACCGGGGTGAACAGCAGCAGTGCCAGGCCCGCCGCCAGATAGGGTTGCGGGCGGCGCAGCCAGCGCCGCGCCGTGGGGTCGAGCAGCATGTATAGCAGCGCCGCCGGCCCGAGCAGCGCCAGCGTGTACTTGGCGAGCAGGCCTAGCCCACCGGCGATGCCCACGCCCAGCCAGGCGCCGCGGCGACCGGCGACCAGCGCGCGCTCCAGGTAATACAGGGTGGCGGCCCAGGCCGCCATCAGCGGTGCATCCGGCGTCATCAACAGCCCGGAGGCGAAGCCGAACGGCAACACGGCGAGCAGCATCACCGCGCGCATGGCCGCCGTCTTGCCGTGCAGATTGCGCGCAAAGGCGTACAGGTAGCCCATCGCCAACAGGCCGCAGATGAAGGCGCCGCTGCGCACACCGAGTTCGCTGTCGCCGACGACCGCAGTGCCCAGCCAGATCAGCCAGGCGACCAGGGGTGGGTGGTCGAGAAAGCTCAGCGCCATGTGCTGGGCGTAGGCCCAGTAATAGGCTTCGTCCGGAATCAGTTGCAATTGGCCGAGGTAGACCAGCCGCAGCGCGATGACGAAGCCGACGACGCCGACGGCGACGACCCGCCAGCGCAGATCCGGCGGTGGCCGCCGGGACGGGAACACATAGAAGGCGGCGCCCAGATAGTTGACGATGGCAGTCGCCGCGATGGCCGGAAAGATCGCCTGCGTGGCCGGCATGCCCCAGCTGTATACCAACAATGCCAGAATGCCGCCGCGCATCAACAATGCCAGCAGGCCGATGGTCAGAAACCGAGCGTAGCGCGGGGTCGGCGCGTCGTCCGTCCGCCCGTGGCGAAACGCCCACCACTTGTTGAGCGCATAGTTGGTCAGCGTGGCGGCAAAAAAGCCGGCGATGTGCGCGGGCGCGAGGCCGGCGCCACCGCCTATCAACCCCTGAAACAGCACCAGGTCGACGATCAGCCCGACCAGCCCCACCGCCGCGAAGCGCCCGGCGGTGCCCGTCGACACGGCGCCGCCGGCCAGCGCCAGCAGCCGCTGCAGGTAGACCCACTGATGCGCCAGGGTCAGTTTGGAGCTGCCGTGGGTGCGGTCGCGAAAGCGGATGGGTACCTCCACCACCCGCAGTTCGCCCTGCCAGGCCGCCAGAAGTTCGAGCAGGATCTTGTAGCCGCGCGCCTGCGTGGACACCCGCGCCGCCAGCGGGCGGCGGAACGCAAAAAAGCCGGATGTGGCGTCGCGCACGTCGCACAGCGGCCAAGCCAGCCAACTGCCCACTTGGGACAGCAGACGGCGGTGCCGCGGCCAGTCGTCGCTGCCGCCGCCGGGGACGCAGCGGCTGCCGACGGCAATATCGTGGCTGCCGTCCAGTACCGGCGCCACCACCGCGACCACGCTCTCGGGGGGATGGCTGAGATCGGCGTCCATCACCAGGATCACGTCGCTGTCGGCAATCTCGACGCCGGCCAGGATGGACGCGGCCAGATCCGGCTGCTCCCGCCGCACCAGCAGGCGCACCGGTGCCCGGCCCTGCCACGCGCGCACCTTGTCGGCGGTGCCGTCGCGCGAGCCGTCATCGACCACGATCACCTCGAAGCTGCCGGCCGGCAGCGCCAGCGCGAACAGGCGCGCCAGCAGCGGATCGATGTTGGCGGCCTCGTTCAGGGTGGGGATCACTATCGAAAATCTGGTCATGCCGACTATGCCTTGGGGTCTGTTGGATGTGCGATGGAGTGGCTAGAGGCGCGCGGGCAGGGGCCCGGCACTGACGCCACGCGCCGCCACAGCAGCGTGCGGCCGAGCGCTGGCAGCAGCACATAGCCGCGCACTGCCAGGATGTCTGCGTCAACCAGCCGCAGCCGGCCGCGATAGGTCGTGCCGCTGGCGGGGTCGTAGATGGTGCCTGGCCCCCAGGTTGCCCCGTCGCCGGGTTGCCAGTCGCGCACCACCGTCAGCCCGCACCGGGGCTGCCCGGCGTCGCGTTTGAGCGTGCCGTCCTTGCGATATGGTTTGGCCAGCCATACGATGCGCGCGCACAGCCCGGTTTCGCAGGGGGCCACGCGCACCACCACGGTCTGCTGCTGGTTGATCCACAAGCCGAGCGGTGTGCCGGCGGAGGCTGGGGCCGCGGCGAGCACCAGCCCGAGGATTACTGCTCGCCGCACGGATAACCTAACCGCGAACCCACGTCGCCGCGCGGTGGTCGCGTTCGCAACGCTGGGACAAATCGGTCGAAACCCATGGGTATTCTGCTTGCCTTTGGCCGCGCCTATCCGGCGCGCACGCTATGGATGGTGCTCAGCCTGTTGTTGGCCGGCGTCGCCGAGGGCATCGGCCTCACCACGCTGCTGCCCATGGTATCAGTGGCGCTGGGGGAAAACAGTCACTCCGGGCTCGCCAGGGACGTAGTCGATACCCTGCGTGCGCTGGGTATCGAACCCAGCGTCGGCACCCTGCTGGTGGTGATTGCGGTCGGCATGACCGTCAGCAATGTGCTGATCCTGATTGCCAACCGCCAGGCCGGCTATGCCGTCGCGCAGGTTTCCAGTGACCTCCGGCTGGAGCTGATTGGCACGCTGCTCGACAGCCGCTGGGAATACTACCTGCGCCAGCCGGCCGGCGTGCTGGCCAACTCGGTGGCCAGCGAGACGTTTCGCGCCGCCAGCAGCTATGAGCACGCCACCTATGTGCTCGCGCTCGCGATCCAGGCCATGGTTTATGCGGTGATTGCGCTACTGGTGTCGTGGCAGGCGGGGGTGGCGTCGCTGCTGCTGGGATCAGTACTGCTGCTGGCCCTGCGCGGACTGGTGAAGGCAGCGCGTCGCGCCGGCAAAAAGCAGACCGCGCTGCGCCGTAGTCTGGTGACCTATCTGACCGATGTGCTGGGCTCGGTGAAACCGCTGAAGGCGATGGCGCGCCAGAATGTCGCCGATGCCCTGCTGCGCCGCCAGAACGCGCGCCTCAACCGGGCGATGAAGCGGGAGGTGCTCAACCGCGAGACCCTGCGCGCGCTGCAGGAGCCGATGTTGGCGATCGTCGCCGCCGTCGGCCTGTATCTGGCGCTGGTGGTGTGGGAGCTGCCGCTGGCGTCGGTGATGGTGCTGACCTTTCTGCTGTTGCGGGTGCTGGGCCTGCTGCACAAGGCCCAGCAGCGCTACCACCGGCTGGCGGCGCAGGAGAGTGCCTACTGGTCGTTGCGCGCTACCATTCAGGCGGCGCAGAACGCGATCGAGCCCGCCAGCGGCGGGCGGGTGCCGAGCCTGCGGCGGGCCATCCGGTTCGCCCAGGTCGACTTCGGCTACGGCGCTCAGCCCTTGTTGCAGAACCTCGAGCTGACGCTGCTGGTGGGCTCGTTCACCAGCCTGATCGGCCCCTCCGGCGCCGGCAAGACCACCATTCTCGATCTGCTGTGCGCGCTGCTGACCCCGCAGGCGGGGCAGATCCTGATCGATGATGTGCCGCTGGGCGATCTGGATCGGCACCAGTGGCGCCGCCTGATCGGCTATGTGCCCCAGGAGACGCTGCTGCTGCACGACAGCATCCTCGCCAATGTGACCCTCGGCGACCCGGCGCTGAGCGCCGCCGACGCCGAGCGCGCGCTGCGCCAGGCGGGGGCCTGGGAGTTCGTCGAAGCTCTGCCCGAGGGCATGGCAACCGTGGTGGGCGAACGCGGTGGGCGGTTTTCCGGGGGCCAACGGCAACGCATTGTGATCGCGCGCGCGCTCGCCCACGACCCCCAGTTGCTGATTCTGGACGAGGCGACGAGCGCGCTGGATCCGGTCGCGGAAACCGCCATTGCAGCGACGCTAAAAGCGCTGACGCCGGCGCTCACCGTGCTCGCGGTATCCCACCGCCCGGCGCTGGTTGATATCGCCGACCAGATCTATCGCCTGAGCGACGGCAAGCTGGCGCGGGTGGCCGCCGCCGAGGCGCCGTCGCGCCAGGTCGCGCCCTGACCCCGGCGCCGTGCCCCATCGACCAGCCCAACGTCGGCCTGCTCAGCGCTCCAAGCCGCGCTCCCAGGCGCGGTGGTTGCGGCGGGCGTCCTGGATGAACGGCGACCAGCGGATCAGCCGCAGCACGATGCCATTGAGCACTGTGCCCGGCCACGCCAGCGGGCGGCGGACGTCCAGGAACAGCACCACGCGGGTGCCCTCGGTGTCATTCCAGACCTGGTGTTTGTAGGTGTCGTCGAACACCAGGCACTTGCCCTCCCGCCAGTGCCGGATCTCGCCGCCGACCTCGATGCGACAGTGTTCGCGGGGCTCCGGCACCAGCAGCCCGAGATGGACGCGCAGCAGACCCTGATAGGGGCCGCGGTGCAGCGGGATGTGCTTGCCCGGCGCCAGGATCGAAAAGAACGCGGTGAACATGCCGGGAATGGCGGCCACCAGCCGCGCCGTCTGCGGGCAGCGCGCGCAGTTGGCGTCCATGCGGTAGCCGTAGCCGTGCAGGAAAAACGTCTTCCAGCGGTCGTCGCGAGTGATGTTGATCTGATCCCTGGAGATGTCCTGAAAGTTGGGCAGGCGCTCCCGCTGCCGCAGCACCTGCTCCAGCTCCCCGCGGATGACCGGCCAGTTGGCTTCCAGTTCGGCTATCCAGGGCAACTGGTCGCTGTCCAGAAAAGGCGTGTTTGGCACCCGTGAGTAGCGCCGGAGCAGACGCTCCAGGCGTTTGATGAGCCACAGGCCGACGGCGATGCTGGGTCGATGCTTGCGCTTGCGGGGCGCGCTTTTTTTCTCGGTTGCGGTCTTGTCCACGATTGATCCTCCAGCGTCGCGAATCTCTGCGCTATCGTCACCGCAGCCGCCGCTCGCGGAGCAGGCGCCACAGCAGGGGCCAGGCAAAAATCAGCGGATGCCGGCGCAGTCGCGGGGTCACCGCAACCGGGTGGCCGGTGTGCCGCTCCAGCTTCCAGGCCAGGTAATCCACGCCGTTGTCGAAAGTGAACGCTGACTTCACCAGCCGCGCCAGATGCAGCAGCCGCCCCTGCCAGCGCCGCACCCGCCACTGCCGGCCCCCGCGCCGGCGCGCTGCCGGCGACAGGTAATTGCCGTAGGCGCCGGTCGCGAGCGGCGCCATGCCGGCCAGCACCGGCGCCGCGGCGGCGGTGAGGCGGCGGAAGTATGCGGGATCCTGACCGACCAGCAGCGCCGGTCGCGCGGGCGCCTCCGGGCGCAGTTCGGTACCGTAGCTGAGCGCGAGGCCGCAGCGCCAGATGGTCTCGGCATCGAAGTGATCCGGCATGCACGGCAAGGTCTGGCGCAACAGCATCAACACCGCTTGCGCGAGCGCGCTGTGGACGCGCTCGCGCACTGCGTCGTTGCGGCAGTAGACCAGTCGCGACGGCTGGGCGAAGCGGCCCCAGATATAGCACTGGAACCAGCGGCCGCCGCCGTTCTCGAAGTCGGTCAGCGTCAGCACCGCGTATTTGGCCCGCACGGCGCGGCCCGTGGCAGTGCGCGTTTGCAGCAGAAAGACATTGGGGGGCAGGCCGGCATTAAGCGCGCGCAGCACCCGGCTGCGATAGGCGTCGGCGTAGCTGTCGACCAGCACATAGAGATCCACCAGGCCGTCGCCGGGATCGCCGCTGCGCAGGCAGGAGCCGTAGAACAATACCGCCGCCACCGCATCCCCGAAGCGGGCGCGCAGCTCCGTGCACAGGTGCTCCAGTTCCGGCGCCACCGATCCCTCCCAGGGGCGCTCGATCGCCGCGCGCAGTGCCGGCGGTGGCGGGGCTGGCAACCGGGTCGCCATCATCGTCCCCGGCTCAGAAGGCCAGGAAGCGCAGCGGCGCGGTGGCCGCGATGCGCAGCGGTGAAGCGGCCCTGAAGCACTCGCCATCGAGTACGAAGTCATCGATCCCGTCTAGCTCCAGCACCTCCAGATTGCGGCTGACGTAGCCGTTGGCCGCGCTGGCCGCGGCCGCGCCGCGCCCGCGCACGATGGCGGCGCAGGTGCGCCACAGCCGCCGCGGGTGGCGAGCGACGGCGGTGAAATGGATGGGCGCGATTTCGGTGCCCCAGTGCGGCCGGCTGCCCAGCAGCAGCCGATCTAGAGTGGACGCCAGCAGCAGCAGCCAGGCGCCCTGCCAGCGGGCGCCGTCGCCGCGGCAACATGCGTGGGTGGCCGGCAGCAGCGGGTGCGGCCGGTTGCGCGCCAGCGCCAGCAACAGGCGGGCGCAGGCCAGCGCCGGCCCCAGCCCGCCACGCAGGCCGGCGCCGCGCACGCGCTGCTCAAAATAGCGCACCCCGCTGTGGATGGCGCCGGCGCCGAAGAACAGGCCATGGGCGGTGCCGATGCCGTCGATGCCATCGACGCGCAGCGCGGCCCGCCGC
>CBDDRG010000024.1:0-6922 GCA_965232975.1 uncultured bacterium | reverse complement strand
CTACCAAAGAGGTCCTCGCCCAGGCGCGGGCAGGGGTCGGCGAGATGGGCAAAGCGTTGGCCGATCTCAAGGCGCAAGCGCGAGCCATCAAGATCGACGCGCGGATCAGCAAAACCTTGGATCAGTTGCAGACCATCGAAGCGAGTGCCGAAACCGCAGTCGATCAGTTACAGCAGCGTTTTGCCGCCAAAGTGGAATCTGACCTCAATACCGCAGTAAAGAAATTCGAGGAGCGCTGGCGCAAAAGCCGCGAAGCGGCGAACGCCCGCAAGCTGAAAAAAGTCGAGAAGAAGATTTTTACGAAAGTAAAAGTGGCCAAGAAAAAGGCCGAGGCCCAGGCCCGATCCCTCGCCAAAAAGGCCCAGAAAACCTCGGGTAGCGCGGTGCCGGTGCGCGCTACCGCCAGCGCTCCGGCCAAACCCCGGCGCCGTGTGGCGAAACCTGCCACCCCACCGACTTCCACCGAGCCGCCTGCAGCCGACGCGACTCTCGATCGATTCGTGGCTGACGAGTGACACGCGGCTTTTGCCAATCCGTCGGTGCGCGCGAGCGACGGCAACCGCCGCCGCGACGGTGATGCCGTGGAGGCTGCGGTGAAGGACCTTTGCGGGCTGGTATCCAATGATCCCGCGCAACGGGTTTGGCCGATCGCTGTCGTCTCTGGCGCGGGAGCGCGCCCGTCCTGATGGCCGCTATTCTCGCCATCGACACCTCCGCGGACGCCTGCTCGGCAGCTCTGGCGGTTGCCGGTCAGGTGATCACCCGACAGGTGTTGGCGGCGCGCGAGCACACGCGCTGGCTGTTGCCGATGGTCGATGAGCTGCTGGCGGAATCCGCTCTGCACCTGACTCAACTGGATGCGCTGGCCTTCACCAATGGGCCCGGTTCGTTCACCGGTCTGCGCATTGGCATGGCGACCATACAGGGGCTTGCCTGTGGCGCCGATTTGCCGGTGTTGCCGCTGTCCACTCTACAAGCGATGGCGGCCGGTGCGATTCGGCGTCAACAGCTACCCGTCGGCGGGCGCGCGCTGCCCGTACTGGATGCGCGTATGGGTGAGTTGTACTGGGGGTTGTACTGGAATCGCGACAGCTATCCGGTTGAGCTGGTGCCCGCCAGGCTTAGCCGTCCCGCCGCAGTCGGGGTGTTGCCGGCCGATGCGTTGGCGGCCGATGCGTTGGCGGCGAGAGGGGAGCCAGCGGCCGGAGATGGCGCTATCGCGCTGGGGCTCGGCGAGGGCTGGCGGTGGCGGGCACCGGGCTGGCCGTTGCCCGCCAGCGTCGATGCGAGCTTTGTGGTATTGGCAGAGGATTTGATAGGCCTTGCCCAGACCCATTATCGACAGGGGCGTGCGCAGGCCGTCGACGCTGTCGAGCCCATCTATCTGCGCAGCGCAGTCAGCTGGAAAAAGCGCGTCCGCGTGCGGCGGGGCGCGGCTGGCGGGGATAACCAGGGCGCGGACTAACCCGAGCAGCCCAGTGAGATCGTGACCATGAAGGTAGCTTTTCTCGGGCTTGGCGTTATGGGGTATCCCATGGCCGGCCATCTCAGTCGCGCCGGCTTCAGGGTCGCGGTCTATAACCGTACTCGAAGTCGCGCCGATGACTGGGCGCGCGTCCATGCCGGCGAGGTGGCGGCCACGCCTGCCGCGGCCGCGCAGGGCGCTGATGTGGTGTTTGCCTGCGTGGGCCGGGACGCCGATGTGCGCGCGGTGACCCTGGGCCCGGAAGGTGCCTTTCACCGCCTCGCGGCGGGGAGTGTGTTTGTCGACCACACCACGGCGTCGGCGACGCTGGCGCGGGAATTGAGCGCGGCGGCGGCCGAACGCGGTTGTCATTTCCTCGACGCGCCGGTTTCCGGAGGGCAGCAGGGCGCCGTAAAAGGCACCCTGACGGTGATGTGCGGGGGTTCCGCGGACATCTTCGCCCGCATCAAGCCCGTCATCGACCATTACGCCCGCGCTGTCACCCTGCTCGGCCCGGTGGGCAGTGGCCAGTTGTGCAAGATGGTCAATCAGATCTGCATCGCGGGAGTGTTACAGGGCCTGGCCGAGGGTCTGCATTTCGCGCAGGCCGCAGGCCTCGATGCCGCGCAGGTGATCGAGGTCATCGCCAAGGGCGCCGCGCAATCCTGGCAGATGGAAAATCGCCATCAGACCATGCTGGCAGGCGAATTCCGCCACGGCTTTGCCGTCGACTGGATGCGCAAAGACCTCGCCATCGTTCTCGCCGAGGCGCGCGAGAACGGTGCGCAATTGCCGCTGACGGCCCTGGTCGATCAGTTCTACGCGGACGTTCAGGCCGCCGGTGGCGGCCGCTGGGACACCTCCAGTCTGCTTGCCCGCCTGCAGCGGCCGGCGCCCGCTGTGGCTGGGTACCGCGGTCGACAGGAATAGCCGTCATGGACAAAGCGGATTTCAATCGGGGCCTGCTGGCTTTTTTACAGGCCTCGCCGACTCCCTTTCACGCCGTTGCCAACTTGGGCGAAATGTTACGGGCCGGTGGGTTTAGCTATTTGCCCGAAGACGCGCCCTGGCAAATGCATGCGGGGGGACGCTATTACACGACGCGCAATGGCTCGTCCGTGGTCGCCTGGGTGAAGGGGCGGGCAGCCGCAACCGCCACCGGCATGCGCCTGGTCGGCGCCCATACCGACAGCCCGCGCCTGATCGCCAAACCCTGCCCCGAGCGGATCAAGGATTACTTTCAGGTCGGCGTCGAAGTCTACGGCGGAGCGCTGCTGAACCCTTGGTTCGATCGGGATCTGTCGCTGGCCGGGCGCGTGGTGTTCCGGCACCGGCCCAGCGCCCGCCTGCATCAGGCGCTGATCGACTTCAAGGCGCCGATCGCGGTCATCCCGAGCCTGGCCATTCACCTCGATCGCGACGCCAACCAGAACCGCTCGATCAATTCCCAGACCGATATTCCGCCTATCCTGTCCATCGCCGACGCGCAGGTTCCGCGGGATTTTCGCGCGCTGCTAGGCACCCAGTTGAGCGCTTACGGGGCGGCGGACGAACTCGATATCCTCGCCCACGAACTGTCCTTTTACGATACCCAACCGCCGGCTTTGGTGGGCCTCTACGGTGAATTCATCGCCTCTGCGCGTCTCGACAACCTGTTGAGCTGCTATGCCGGCGCGCAGGCGCTGCTGGCCGCGGGCGACGACGTCACCAGCCTGCTGGTGGGTAGCGACCACGAGGAGGTTGGCAGCACCTCCGCCGTCGGTGCCGCGGGGCCGCTGCTGGCGTCGGTATTACAGCGTTTGCTGCCCGTCGGCGAAGAACGCACCCGCGCCATCTGCAAATCGCTGCTGATCTCCACCGACAATGCCCACGGCGTGCACCCGAACTTCGCCGCCAAGCACGACCCCAATCACGGCCCGCTGCTGAATCGCGGCCCGGTCATCAAGGTCAACAACAATCAGCGCTACGCCACCACCAGCGTCACCGACGCGCGGTTTCGCCTCTGGTGCGAAAGTGAAGGCGTCCCGGTGCAGACGTTTGTGACGCGCTCCGACCTGGGTTGCGGCAGCACCATCGGCCCGCTCACCGCGGCCGCCATCGGCGTGCCCACACTTGACGTCGGGGTGCCGACCTTTGCGATGCACTCGATCCGTGAACTGGCCGGCGCCGACGACGCCCATCACCTGTTTCGGGTGTTGCGTCGCTATTATCGACATACCGGCGAGTTGAGCGCCTGAAGTTCGGCCGGGCTCCCGATTGCTGCCCACATCGGCCAAGCGGGTTGCCGCCCTCCTCGAAGACACGTCCGGTGCCGCAGCAATTCCGGTCGCAGGCAGCCCCTGCCGCAAGCGGCGCCTCTCCCGGCGCTATATGTCCCTGGCCTGGGTGGCCGCGGTGCCGATATAGGTCGCGGGCGTCAGCGCCTGGAGTGACGCCTTGGCGTCGGCGGGCAGGTCGAGGCCGTCGATGAACACCCGCAGCGCGTCGCGGGTGATCGCCTGGCCGCGGGTCAGCGCCTTCAGTTTTTCGTAGGGTTCGGCAATGCCGTGGCGGCGCATGACGGTCTGGATGGGTTCGGCCAGCACCTCCCATGCGTTGTCGAGATCGGCGGCCAGCCGCTCGCGGTTCAGTTCGAGCTTGTGCAGCCCTTTCTCGGTCGCGCCATAGGCGATCAGGCTGTAGGCGAAGCCGACGCCCATGTTGCGCAACACGGTGGAATCGGTGAGATCGCGCTGCCAGCGCGAGATCGGCAGCTTGGCGGCCAGATGGCTGAACACGGCGTTGGCCATGCCCAGATTGCCCTCGGAGTTTTCGAAGTCGATGGGGTTGACCTTGTGGGGCATCGTCGAGGAACCCACCTCGCCGGCCAGGGTCTGCTGGCGGAAATAGCCGAGTGAGATGTAGCCCCAGATGTCGCGGTCGAAGTCGATCAGGACGGTGTTGAAGCGGGCGATGGCGTCGAACAGCTCGGCCATGTAGTCGTGGGGTTCGATCTGCGTGGTGTAGGGGTTCCAGACGAGCCCGAGCGCGGTGACGAACTGCTCGGCGCAGGCGCTCCAGTCCAGGTCCGGATAGGCGCTCAGGTGGGCGTTGTAGTTGCCGACCGCGCCGTTGATCTTGCCCAGCAGCTCGACGCCGGCGATGCCTGCGCGCTGCCGGCGCAGGCGGGCGACGACGTTGGCCAGCTCCTTGCCGACGGTGGTCGGCGTCGCGGTCTGACCGTGGGTGCGCGCGAGCATGGGGGCGTCGCTGAGGGCGCGGGCTTTAGCGGCGAGGGCCGCCGTCAGCTGATCGATGGCCGGCAACAGGATCTGGTCGCGGCCGGTTTTCAGCATCAAGCCGTGGGCGAGGTTGTTGATGTCTTCCGACGTGCACGCGAAATGGATGAATTCGCTGACCGCATCCAGCTCTGCGTTGGCGGCCAGGCGCTCCTTCAGGAAATACTCCACGGCTTTGACATCGTGGTTGGTGGTGCTTTCAATGGCCTTGATGCGCGCGGCGTCCGCGTCACTGAAGCCTGTCAACACTCCTTCCAAAAAGCCGTTGGCGTCGGGTGAAAAGGGTTTGATCTCGGCAATTGCCGGGTTGGCCGCCAAGTGCTGGAGCCAGCGAATTTCGACTTCAACGCGATAGCGGATCAGCCCGTACTCGCTGAAGATCGCGCGCAAGGGCGCGGTTTTACTGGCGTAGCGGCCATCGATGGGGGAGATCGCGCTGAGCACCGACAAATCCATGGGCACCACTAATGAGGTTGAGGTGGAGTGCCCATTCTAGCGAATGGCGAGAGCCTTCCGGTTGGGAACGCCATTCGCTCCTGCTCAGTGCAGGTTTAAACGACTGGGCGCGGCGGCGGTCAGTTCGGCGCGCAATGCCTGTACCTGCTTCAGCACGCGGGATCGCAACACCAGCACTTGCCAGGGGCGGCCGCCCAGATGGTGCCAGTGCACACCGGCGCGAATCGCGGCAAACAGCAGGCAGCGCACCCGGCAGGCCACCGCCGGCTGTTGCAGATAGCCCTCGCGACCGCGCACCTGAATGCGGTACCTGAAGGTGCTGATGGTGCGTTGATACAGGTCGGCGAGATTGGCGAGCACGTTGTCGTGGGCGGGCGCAAAGTGTTCGGCCTGGCGTGCCGCCTGGCTGATCCCCGCCGTAACCTTGGCGAGTACCGCGCGTTTGCGCAGCAGGTTGCGCTCGACCAGCAGTACGCCCATCACATAGTGCAGCACCGGGTTGCCCGCCAGCGGCTTGTTGGCGGTCAGCGCGCTGTCCATCGCGCGCAGCCCAGGCGCCAACTGGTGCAGGCCGCCAAACAGCGCCTCGGTCGAGGTGGGGTTTTGCTGCAGCAGGGCCGCGATAGTCGCGCTCAGGTCGCCGGCCGCGAGATCGCCGGTAGTCGCCAGTCGATCGACGAATAGACAGGCTTGAAACACGGCGGCAAGGGCGATGGTCTGATCGCGGGTGGGGATCTTGATCATGGCCAGACTCTGCGGGGCTGGCTGGTCATTGGCGGCGCGCGATGACGCCGCCACCGAGGCAGACTTTGCCGGCGTAGAACACCACGGACTGCCCGGGAGTCACCGCGCGCTGAGGGTGGTCGAAGTGTACCCGGCAGTTCGGCGCGGTGACGACGACCCGGCAGTCCTGGTCGGGTTGGCGATAGCGGGTTTTTGCGGTGCAGCGGAAATCGG
Organism: uncultured bacterium; assembly: GCA_965232975.1. GTDB lineage: Bacteria > Pseudomonadota > Gammaproteobacteria > Pseudomonadales > Porticoccaceae > CBDDRG01. The sequence continues at coordinate 766 of CBDDRG010000024.1, read as the reverse complement.
CCGCTGGGGGGCTGCCGTTGATCCAGTGGATGTCGATCGCGTCGAGGCTTGAGCTCATCAGCAGCGAATGGTCGTGGCCCTGGGCGACGACGAGGACATTATTGGCCAGGTCCTTGGCGACGACATACCAGGGCACTTCGTCGGCCGCCTTGACGCCGCCGATGCCCAGGCCCTGGCGCTGGCCGAGCGTATAGAACATCAGGCCGTCGTGGTGCCCCAGTAGTTTGCCGTCGGCGCCGCGGATGTCGCCGGGCTGGGCCGGCAGATAGTTGGCCAGAAAGTCGCGAAACCGGCGCTCGCCGATAAAACAGATGCCGGTGCTGTCCTTCTTGGCGTGGGTGCCCAGACCCCGCTGCGCGGCGAGGTGGCGAACCTCGGGTTTGGTCAGCTCGCCGATGGGGAACAGCGTTTTCGCAAAGGCCTGTGCGCCGACCGCGTGCAGGAAGTAGCTCTGATCCTTGTTGGCGTCCCGTGCCCGCAGCAGCTGGGTGTGGCCGTCATGGTGCCGTCGGCGCGCATAGTGGCCGGTGGCGATGGCGTCCGCGCCCAGGAGCTCGGCGTATTCCAGAAACACCTTGAACTTGATCTCGCGGTTGCACAGCACGTCCGGGTTGGGAGTGCGCCCGGCGGCGTATTCGGCGAGAAAGTGCTCGAACACCAGATCCCAGTACTCGGCGGCGAAGTTGGCGGTGTGGAGGCGGATGCCGAGGGCATCGCACACGCGCTGGGCGTCGGCCAGATCGGCCTTGGCGGTGCAGTATTCGGT
>CBDDRG010000023.1:0-29693 GCA_965232975.1 uncultured bacterium | reverse complement strand
AATTGGCGTCGCCTGCGTGGTTTTGATTACCTGGCGAAGGTCATAACAGGCGTAAAGTTCAAGGATGGAATTGAGGTGACAAAGTCAATCAGGAACGCTGCTTAAATAACTCGTAAACACCAGATTTGACAATAACTCCGTTCCATGCTCGCGCGCAGGCGCTTGTCCAGCAGGATGTTGCCAGTGTCGAAGGCGACACCGCAGAGAAGGCAGACGTGTTGTTCCAGCGAAACGTGCGATTTCTCGTTCATGATCTTTCTCCGGTTACTCGGGCGGAATTGCCCGGAACCGTGGCCAGCACGGCGCAGCGCAAGCTGTCACAGGGTCATGGACGGCTGCGGCTGCAAGCGTGCAAGGCACGCGCAGCCCTTGACGGCGAGAACGCCGTGATACGGTGAAGGGGACAGCAAGACCGCCCATCCCCACCTCCAAACGAAGGCACGGACAGGCAAGCGGAGCGCGCAGGCCCGCAGGGCCGGAGATCGTCGGCAACGGACGCAGCAAAAGGGGGCCGAAGCCCCCCGCGATCACAACAGCCCCCGTTCGGCGAAGGACTCTGTGGACTCGCCACCGACGACGATGTGATCCAGTGCGCGCACGTCCACCAGCGCCAACGCATCCCTGAGCCGCTGGGTGATCTGTCTGTCGGCCTGACTCGGCTCAGGGTTCCCGCTTGGATGGTTGTGCGAGAAAATCACAGCCGCCGCATTGAGCCGCAACGCCGTCTTCACGACTTCGCGCGGATACACCGCCGCCGAGTCGATGGTGCCGCGGAACAGTTCGACGTATTCGATCAGCCGATGCTGGCTGTCGAGGAACAGCGCCGCGAAGACTTCGTACTCGAAGCCGACCAGCTTGGTGCGCAGGTAGTCCTTGACCAGCGTCGGCGACGTGAACAGCGCACCGCGCGGGATCTTCTGGTCGATGACCTGGCGGGCCGCCTCCAGGATCTGATCGGCGGTGGCCAGCGTGTAGCGTCCCTGGCTGTCACGCACCAGCAGCGAAGAATCGAGAGAAAGAGAAAGTTGCGACATGATCGTGCTCCGGTTGCTCGGGCGGAATTGCCCGGAACCGGCGCCAGCACGGCGCAGCGCAAGCCGTCACAGGGTCATGACGGCCACGGCCGCAAGCGTGCGAGCACGCGCAGCCCTTGACGGCGAGAACGTCGTGGTACGGTGAAGGGAACAGCAAGACCGCCCACCCCACCTCCAACGAAGGCACGGATGGGCAAGCGGAGCGCGCAGGCCCTCAAGGGCCGGAGGCGTCAGCCGAGCAGAGCGAGGGGACGATGGAAGCCCGCATGGGGCGAGACTCGCGCAGCGAGGCTCGATGCGCAGCACGACAGCGCGACGGCGGCACGCCGGGACGCACGGATTCCCTCCCTGAATATCCTTGTGGAGTGAACCCTATGCGGCATTTATAGTTGTCTGTCGGCCGGCTGTCGGGTTGCTGTCGTGTTGTCTTTGTTCCTAGCTCCCCATACTTCGCCACGTCTACTGAAAACGAAGGAGCCGCCCATGAACACTACAGAACATGCTCAACAAACCCGTCTGCTGACCCCGGCCGAACTGGCCGTGTGCATCAAGATGTTCCGCGAGATGCGGCAGTGGTCACAGGAACAGTTGGCCACGATTTCCGGCCTCAACGTGCGGACGATCCAGCGGGTCGAGCAAGGCTTGTCCGCCAGTCTTGATACACGTCGTGCTCTTGCTAGGGCGTTCGAGTTCGAGGACATCGACGCACTCAACAAGCCGTTCACCATTCCGTCCGAGGAAGAATTCAAGGCCGAGAAAGAAAAGTTCGATCGGGAGCACGTCACGCTGACGGCCACCCCACTGACAACAGGCAAGCAGTTGGCCAAGTTGGCCGAGTCCTGCACGATGGACTTGTCAGAGCCAGCCTTCGAGTTGACCCGCGAAGCGGACGAGACATTCGCCATGCTGGTGGACTACTTCCGCGACTACCGGGACTGCGCCGATGCCTACAGCGAAACGCAGAAGTTCGAGATATACGACGAGATGCAATCCCACATCGACGCGCTCAAGGCGCTCGGCGTCTCACTGCGCAGTGCCACGCGCAAGGTGCAGGTAAAGTGGGGTTTGGAGCAGGACAGCAAGCCGATGCCTGCCAGCGTGTTGTACGTGGTGGCTTTCCCACTCGGTAAGGAGCCGGAGCAGTTTGCAACGCCGAAGTCTGCCGGCATCCGCCTGTAGCGCGGAATGCGTCAGGGTCGGTTCGAAGTCATCACCATGCTTTAAACTTGAACAGCCGTCCCCGCTCACCCTCGTCATGCAACGTCACGACGATTTCGTCCGCAGCAAACACCGGCTCATCGTCATCGGCACGCGCTGGCAAGTCCGAATCGATCAGCGTGATGGTGGGCTGTAGCCCCAGTTCGGCGTATCGGTGAATGACCGCTAACAGATTCTCCTTTTTGCGATCATCCAGCGACTCGAACACACCATCGTGATAGACGAAGCGCGGGAACTTGTCGTCGAGGTGGGCACGCAATACAGCAAGGTCGAAGGCAATGCACAGTAGCTTGCGATACGTGTATCCAAGGTCGGCGCTGGTCGCATTGCCCGATTCATCCAAAATCTCCGCCTTGAACTCAAGGTGCCCTGCCTGATTTGGCGAAACGCTCAGCAATGCCTTGCGGTCGATCACTTCTTCAACGATTTCGCTGAAAAAGACCCGAATCGACGAAAACAAACTATCCGGGTCCGAGTTCTGCTTTTCGACGTCAGCTTCTATCTGGGTTTGCAGATGACCGCGCGCCTCAGTCAGCGCCCTAATGTCAGTGCGCAATTCCTGCAAACGGTGCAGGAAGCCGCGCTGGCGCTCTAGGGATGTGATGTCGGCGCGCAGTGTTACCATTTCGTCGGAAACTTGTCTGTACTTTCCGAAAATGTCGGTTTCGCTCAGAAATGAAAGCATGTCCGAGCGCTTTTTACCCAGCGACCCGAGTTCAGCATTGACACGCTTCAGCTCGGCTTCGATCTCCACACGCTCTTCCTGAAGATAGCCACGACGCTCATCCGTGATCGCCCGGTTGAAGGCGATCAATTGTTGGAAGTCCTTCTTGACCTGCCCCTTGAAAAGGACACCCGCTTCCTCGAACAAGCGCTGGGCTTCCTCCGGATTAAACAGAATCTGATCTTCCTCCAGCGAAGTCAGTATCTTCTTTCTGTTCTGCGTTAGCGAATAGCGCTCGCTGTTGAGTGTCGCGATACGCTCATCTATGCCATCGACCAACTGCTTGGTTCGATCCTTATCCTGAGCACGAAAATCAAAGGCATCAAGAAGCTTCTGCTTCTTCTCTGCCTCCTTCTGCTTGAGTAAGAGGATGCCTTCGATCTTGCTGATGTCCTCAATCGACCCACCCAGTTCGTTCTTAATAGTCTGGGCAGTATCTTGCCTTTTGGAGAGTTCATCTTCCTTCTCATAATGCGAAGCGATTAGTTTCGCGTTGAAACCCAGCATATGCGCAAGAAATGGTTTCCAATCGGCATGCTTGGACGCGAACTTGCGCAGTTGGAATACCTCGCGAAAGTCCTCCTGCGAGCGCAGCAGATAGCCCAATCCCTTGCGATATGACCATGGCTTTAGTGCGCGCCAATCGAGTAGGCCATCGAGCAGATCGCGGGCGCGCTCGAAAGCCACATCCTGGTGGTCCCATGCCAAGATCGACAACGCAGAGAAGTCCTGGTGTCCCGCTTCGTGCTTCTTGAAGCTGATCTTGGTTGCCTCCTCCACGCTACGCCGTATCGTAACGAATGAGGCGTCTTCCAGCTCGATCTCTAAGAAGAAAACGAAATCTCTGAAACGATCGAGGTGCTTGAAAAGGAAGAACTTGGCGTCACGTCCGGCTAAGAATCCGAAGTCGAGCAAACGCCCTAGGGTCGTCTTTCCAAGATTGTGAGTATCCTTCTCGCGATTCTCCGGGAGACGAATCTCAGCCATGATGACATTCAAGCCCTGCACAAAGTCGACGGGCTCAAACAAGTCCGGCTTGTTTGAATAAAGTCTAGACAGCTTCATTTGGCCCCACATATTCCACGGCGTCGGTCTTGGGGCGATAGTCGATCAGTCCCATTAGATAGAGAAAATTTAGCGCCGGTAGGAATAACACATCGCCTCCGGTAACGGTCTTCTTCGCATACTTGCGCAGTGCGCCATATTCATCCACGCGGCGATCTTTCAGTCGCATCAGCAACAACAACGCAACGTTGATAACCGTGCGATCCGGGTGCGAGTGTTTAGTCGGCCGCAGCATCGCTTACCTCCCCAATATCGCAGTTCCAGTACATGTAGAACAGCACGGCACGGGTCAAGCGCTTGTGTGCATGCTGTCGCAACACGGGATCGCGGTTGAACAGGAGGTCTACCAAGTACTCCATTACGTCATCGAAGGTCTGGTAGTCCTTGCGCTTGGCAATGATCTTGAGTTGAAACTCATCAACCACAGATTCATACATGCGCAATAGCTCAAGGTTTTCCGGCGCGGCCAAGAATGCACGAATCTGCGCAGTTTCCTTCAGGTATTTCCTGCGTTGCGCCTTGGCGTACTCGGCGCTCATGTTGTTCAGGAGGTTCTTCTGCTCATAGGTGACCCGCTCAGTGGGTGGATCGTCGAGCAATGCCGATATACTGTCCTTCTGCCGGGCCAGCGCCTGCACGACCTCAGCAAGATCGTCCGGACTAACGATCAAGGGCGAATCGACCGGGTCGAGATCGGCCTTTCCTGCTACGTCAGGAAACGTCTTCAACAGGACTTCCAACTGCTCCAGGCCACACAAGTAGATCGATGAATCGGGGATACCGCATTGCGCTGCGATGTACGCGCGTATCTCGCTCTCGGCATTGCCAGCCAACCGTCGATTGGCAAACAGCATGTAGTGGTCGAGCTGCTTGGCCTCGCGTAGCTTCTTGATGCGTGGAATCTCCTTGGCGAGCACCGTGTTCGCCGCGTTCGTACTGAAGAAGTCTGGCTCCGAGAAATTCCGGTTGTAGCCGTTGGTGTGCTTGGCCTGGACGATAGTCGTGCCAACCCAAGGCGCAGCTTTGCTGGGATGTAGCTCGGACGTGCCAACGAATTTAGCATCGCGTCCTCCATCAGGCCCCTTGGCGAAACCTTGCACGGAAATGCCAAGCAGATGCTGACACAAGAAAACGATCAGTTTTTCGAACTGATCGTCGCTCATATCCTCGTAGGCAAACTTCATCTCACCCCCGAGCTAAGTGTCAGCGGACCGCTCATCACACGGCAACCGTAATGCCGGCCGCATGCGCGCGACGCGCAGGCTGTACGACGATCTCGACATGCTGGTCGAGCGACACCAGTGCCTGCATCAGCCGTTCGAGAGAAATGTTCTGTAGCTTGTAGCGGCGAACTTGGGACACCTTGGGCTGCGTCATACCGGTAATGGCGGCCGCTTCCGTCTGGCTAAGATCGCGTTTGTCAATTAGCTCGTTGAGCTTGACCGCAAGAGCGGCCTTCGCTGACAGTTCCTCCGCATCATCGAAGCCGAGGTCTGCCAACACGTTGTCGGTGCCTTGAGGATTAGCTTTGCGCGTCATTACGATCTCCCGCTCAACCCATAACGGGCGAGCACTGCCTTCAACCGCTTCTCGATCAACTCCACGTCCGGCTGTGGCGTAGCAATTCCGGACTTGGATTTCTTCTGAAACGCATGTAGCACATGCACAGCATCGCCGACGCGCACGGTGTAGACCGCGCGAAAGGTGTCGCCCCGGTGGTCCTCCACTAGCTCATAAACACCAGGGCCGAGACCTTTCCAGAGTTTCGCCGAATCAGGTGTTCGGCCCAACTGCACGACGAACAGCGCGACGCCCATGTCCTTCTGGACGGGAATGGGGAACTCCTTGAAGTCCTTCTTCGAGGAGCCCTCCCAATACAGGAGCTTACGTTTCTCAGACATAGATTATACCCGTTCGGATATGAGACGCAAGAGCCGAATTGTCGCGTCAGCGTCGCGACAATTCGGCTCGCACCGGCTGCGATCAGCAGTGGTAGAAATGAGGCCCCAAGTCATGCCGTTGCCTCCTCACGACGCTGCGCCCCAGTGATCGTCTTGCGCCGGTTCGCCACCAGTTCCGCCGCTTGGCGAACCGGGTCATCCTCGGTGTGGATGTAGCGCATGAACATGGTCACGGTCTTGTGCGCTGTCAGCACCATGCCGACCTTGACCGGGATACCTGAGTTGGCGATGTCGGTGGCCGAACGATGGCGGATGCCATGCGTGCCGACATGCTGCACGCCCGCCGCCTTGAGGGTGCGTGTCCAGCCGCCGTAATACTCTCCATAGGTCATGTGCGTGAGGGGATTGCGCGGTGACGGCAGCACGTAGCGGACGCCTTCCTGCCGGGGCGCCGTCGAGAGCAGCCGGTAGGCTTCCTCGCTCATGGGCTTGGACATGCCGCCAGTCTTACTGTCGGGCCAAGCAATGCGTCGATTCTCCAAGTCAATCCAAGGCCATTCGAGCAGTACGATTTCGGAACGCCGGGCCGCGAACTCGAATTGCAGGCGGATCGCCAGCGGGATGACGTAGGGCACCAGACCCTCGGCCTCAATCAGCTCAAGGTGCTTGAACAGCTTGGCCATCTCGTCGTCGGTGATGAGGCGGGTGGTCTTGCCGCCGGTGTACAGAGGGACGTGTCGGCACGGGTTCGAGCCGTCCGGGCGATAGCCCCAGATTTCGGCCAAGTTGAACATCTTGCGCAGGACTGACAGCGACTTGTTCGCCTCGCCTGGTTTGTAGTCCAGCTTCTTCATCATCGCCGCCACGTCGGAGCGCTTCACGTCCTGCACTTTCATGCGGCCCAGGATCGGGATGATGTTGCGGTCGATGTTGCCCTGGTAGCCTTTCTGAGTGCTGGGCTTGTTGCGTTGCTTGGAGTAGTCCTCCATGAACTTCGCGCACAGTTCCTTGACCGTCGGCGCCTTGCGCGCCTCGGTCTTGTCGGCGCCGGGATCGCCGCCCCGGCGAACCTCGGCCAGCCAGTTCTGCGCCAGCGACCGGGCCTGTTCGACAGTCAGTTCGCCGAACAGCCCCAGCGCCGGCTTGCGCCGTTCGCCGGCATTGGTCCGGTACTGAAGCATGAAGACCTTGCGTCCGACCGGCGTGACCTTGCACAGGAAGCCGGGAACGAGGGTGTCGCGCAGTTCGATGGCCTGCGCCTGGGGTTGTGCCGCATCGACTGCGGACTTGGTGAGTTTGATCTTAGCCATGATGACTCCTCGGAAAGACGCGGTTTCCAGGAGCCTGTTAGGAGCCAAGCGGACGGAAGCCGGGTCAAGTTTCGGAAAGCACCGGCATATGATGAATTCGCCTAAGCTATTGATAAACCTGCTGTAGCGGGCTTAGGCGTAGTCCAGCGAAGTTCGGTGCTGGAGTCATGGTGAAATAAAAAATGGCACGCCCTGCCACCGCCACGAATCGAGGTGGATTTGCATCGCGGCGAAGGTCTCCACCTGCGAAGCGGGCGCCACGCCCGGCTCCGCCCGATAGCCGCGATATTGGCCAAGCACCAGGCTGTGGCCGGTCAGCGGACGGATGGAGCGGAACACCTTGACTTTCTCGTCGCGCAACGGCTCGCTGCCCTCACCGATCGGCGGCTCCATGGCCAGGTTGGCCACCACCTGCAGCAGGTGGTTCTGAATGACGTCGCGAACCGCGCCGACCTCCTCATAAAACCGGCCCCGGCTTTCGACGCCGAACGCTTCCGCCATGGTGATCTGCACGCTTTCGACGTAATTGCGGTTCCAGATCGGTTCCAGAAACGAATTGGCGAAGCGAAAAAACAGCAGGTTCTGCACCGGCTCCTTGCCGAGGTAATGATCGATGCGGAAGATCGCCCTCTCATCGAACACCCGGTGCAGAATCTCATTGAGGTGTCGGGCCGCAGCGAGGCTGCGCCCGAAGGGCTTTTCCACCACCACGCGGCCTGCTGTCGCACAGGGCAACCGGCCGAGCCCGCCCACGACAGTGGGAAACATACTGGGGGGGATGGCCAGATAGAACAGCGGCCGCCGGGCGCCGCCCAGCGCATCGCACAGCTTGGCAAAGGTGGCAGGATCATCGTAGTCGCCGTCGACAAAGCGCAACCGGCTCGCGAGCCTGGCGAACACGGCTGCATCACCACCACGGTGATTCTCCACGCTGTCGCGCACGTACGCGCGCAGCCGCGCCAGATCCCAGCCGCCACGCGCGACACCGATCACTGGAATCTCGGGAAGACCGCGCCGGACTAGCTGGTACAGCGCCGGGTAGATCTTTTTGTGGGCCAGATCCCCCGTCGCGCCAAACAGCACCAAGGCATCGGAAAGCGACGCGTTCATGGCTCGCCTTCAGGCGCGGGCGGTTCGGCATGGCCGCCGAATTCGCTGCGCAGCGCGGACAACAGTTGGTCGGCAAAGCCGCCTGCACCGCGCGAACTGAAGCGCGCATAGAGGGCGGCGCTGAGCACGGGCACGGGCACGCCGGTATCGATGGCCGCCTTGAGCGTCCAGCGCCCCTCGCCGGAATCCGCTACCCGCCCCTGGAAACCGGTCAGATCGGCGTCGCGCTGCAGCGCCTGCGCCGTCAAATCGAGCAGCCACGACCGGATCACGCTGCCGCGTCGCCAGACTTCCGCTACCTCGCCCAGATTCAGCTCGTACTGATAGGCGGCCGGGTCCTCCAGCGGCGCCGTTTCCGCGTCCACTCGCCGACCCAGGTTGCCGCTGTTGGCGTGGCGCAGGATGTTGAGGCCCTCGGCGTACGCGGCCATGATGCCGTACTCGATGCCGTTGTGGACCATCTTCACGAAGTGCCCGGCGCCGCTGGCCCCGCAGTGCAGATAGCCCTGTTCCGCGCCGGCGCCGGTAGCCGTGCGCCCGGGCGTGCGTGGCGCGGCCTCGATACCGGGCGCGAGCGCACTGAAAATCGGGTCGAGGTGCTGTACCATGGCCGGCTCGCCGCCGATCATCAGACAAAAGCCCTGCTCCAACCCCCACACGCCGCCGCTGGTGCCCACATCGACAAAGTGGATCCCGGCACCGCCAAGCTGGCGGGCGCGGCGGATGGCGTCACGGTAATGGGAGTTGCCGCCATCGATCAGCACATCGCCGGGTTCCAGCAGGGGCGCGACCGCGGTCAGCGTCTGCTCCACCGCCGCCGCCGGCACCATCAACCAGACGTTGCGCGGCGGAGCCAGCCGGTGCACGAACTCCGCCAGGGACGTGGCGCCGATCGCGCCCGCGTCGGCGAGCCTGGCAACCGCGTCGGGATCCCGGTCATGGACGACACATTGATGCCCGGCGCGCAGCAGGCGGCGGCACATATTGGCGCCCATCCGTCCCAAACCGATCATTCCCAATTGCATGTCTGCTACCTCCGCGATAAATCGCTGTTACCGGATGTCCAGGTGGCAGTCGCGCCCTTCCCAGCGGCCCGAGCCCACCAGCGAAAGGCGAAATTCAGCCTTTGGCCGGCGCCCCTGCCCACATAACCGGCGCCGGCGCTTGCCCGGGCTCGCGCTGTCGGTCATCCACCGCGGCCACGGCGAGGGGCATGGCTTTGGTACCGCCACCGCCAGGGTCCACGCCACCGCCATCGCCAGCGAGCCGTCGTTGGCCGGAGACACCTCGAGCACGCAGGTTAGCGCGCCGGCACGCCGGGGGAAACAGCCGGGGCGCCACCGTCGCAGGCAACGAAAACTTCAGGAGGTTCAATGGGTGGCCGTTGTGTTTCAGCCGCGATTGGCGTCAATCTGCCTACCCGTTGGAACCGGCAGCCGGAGGCGACTACCGGCCGAGCGGTCAGCGGGACCGGCGTGCCGCAGGATGCGGAAATGGCCAGGCGGTGGGATCTGCCCGTGTACTACGCGACCCTCAACTTCGTATAATCCGGCCCTAGCCCCGGTAGCTCAGATGGATAGAGTGGCCCCCTCCTAAGGGGCAGGTCAGAGGTTCAAATCCTCTTCGGGGCACCAGTTGCGTTTCACGGCCTTTCACCCAGGTTGCAAATCCCCGAAGATCCGCGTGGCTGTTTGGCAATCCGGCAAACCGCTTTTGCGCAGGAGGACAGTCCTGAGTCCGGCCGGCTCCTGGCCCTCTTCAGCGCACGTCCGTATGCCCCCGCGTCAACCCTGCTTGAGCAACGCCGTCTGGCGACAGACCGCGACCACTTGGCCGTCGCTGTCCCAGAGCGTGCCGTCCTCGTTGACCAGGCCATTGGAAATGAGCGGGGTCTTGAATTCACCCCGCAGTGGGCCGGGCGCCGGGCGGCCATGGATCTGCACGGTTAATTCCAGCGTCGGCACCCAGCCCGCCGCGCCGTGGATGGTGAAGGTGGGCGGAGGAAAGCTGTCCGCAAACATCAGCAGTGCAAAGGCATCGATGGCGCTGCCGTCGGCAAATTCGGTCCAGCACAACCAGCGGCCGGCGCCATCGGGGGCACCGTTCATGGCGGCGACATTGGCCGGCGTGGCGCGCTGCACCAGGCGCTCGCGCAGCGTGATGTTGGCGGCGCGGGGCATGTTCTCGCAGGCGTCAAACGGCGGTATTGCCGGCATCGGCGTAGCGACGCGGGAGAACCCGCGCTGCCGGGCGGCGTCGCCGTAGACGCCGGTGACCTGCACTTTCACTTCGCCGTGCTGCACCAGCCGCACATTGCCGAAGGAGACGGAGCCGCCGCTGCGCAGGATTTCGACCTCGCAGCGCACCGAACCGGGCTCGGTGCGGGCGAGAAAATAGCCGGTGACCGCGAGTGGATCCTTGTGCGGCAGCGCCCCCGCCAGTGCCCGCGCACCCAGCGCCAGCACATAGCCGCCGTTCAGACCTTTGCCGATACACCAGCCCTCCGCAAAGTGCCCGTCCCAGACGTTCGGGGCGACCTGGTACACGGCGGTGTCGCGGTCGAATTCGCCGCGGTTGGGACTGTTGCGATGGACACTGTTGGGCATGGCCTGTCACCAAATCAAAGGGCTTCAAAAGCATCGATCGTGCGCGAGACATGCTCCGTAAACTGGACTAGCGTTGAGAGGATAGGCTGATTCTCCAAGGGCGTTCCCTTATCGAACAATACTCCAAATGAAGGCTGGCCGTGCTTCTTTACTTTGAAGATCCCTCCTGGCCCTTCGCTCTTGACGAGGTTAACGGTGCGTCCGGCATCAACGGTAATCGAGCGAAACGTGATCCGATTATTGCGGTCGTCCTCCATGTACACGTCCCGCAATTGAACAACCGTTATGTGTGGGATCAAAAGGAGATGTTTGTCACTGATGTCAAGTTCGTGGAGTGCGCACAGGGTATCGTCCCCTCCCTTATACGGGCGTATGCGGTCCACGATCAGTGCGACAGCATTTGCTCCGGACTTTTGTATGTCTCCACCCGCACAGGCGTTTATAAGAGCTTCTCTCGAATTGCGAAATGGAAATTTGATGTGTGCGCTGTCCGTCCCGGTCTTCTCTCTGAACATTTGAGCCGCGATCAAATCCAAGGCGGCTCTTGCGTTATGGATTGCGTCGCCGACGATCAAGGCCAAGCCCTTGGGAACTGCAATGCATTCAAATTCTACTGTGGAGCCATGCCCGCTAGAATCAGCCTTCACGCTCAATCTATAAAAGTCAGTATTCAGAAAAGCTGTCAACGCGGCCTGAAACTCGTTGATGTGCTTCTTGGACCGTTCAACCTTTAGCCGGGCTGCACAAAACGGTTTGAACTCTGGCATGAACGTTCACCTTTACTTTGTCCTCTAACGTCAAAACGGGCGGTCGCCCTTGAGTGACACCCGGTGCAGCAGGCGGCGATAGCCGTGGTAGTCATTCACCGGGTAGTGCTGCGCGGCGCGGTTGTCCCACATCGCGAGCGTCCCCAGGGTCCAGCGGAAGCGGCACTGAAATTCAGGCTTGCGCTGGTGCTGGTACAGCAGGTTCAACAGCGGTTGGCTAGCCGCTTCGGTCCAGCCGTCGAAGCGCTCGGCGTGGGCCTCGTTGACGTACAGGATCTTCTCGCCGGTTTCCGGGTGTGTGCGCACCACCGGGTGGATACTGGCGAACTGCTGGCGGACCGAGCTGTCGCCAGTGTCCTTGATGCGGTCCTCGCGGGTCTTGCTGACATCGGCCTTCGCGGACGAATTGATCGCTCGCAGACCCCCGATCTTGGCCTTGATGGCTTCCGGCAAGCTTTCATAGGCCAGCACCATATTGGCGAACAAAGTATCGCCGCCCAGGGGCGGCAGTTCGATCGCATACAGCGTGGCGCCGGCCGCCGGGGTTTCCAGGTAGGTGGTGTCGGAGTGCCAGAGGCCGCCAAAGTTGACCGTCTCGTGGGGTAGCTTGAGCACTGGCGCAATCAGCGGATAGCCCTCGATACCCGGCAGAAACGGATATTTCTCGATCTCGCCGAATTGCCGCGTGAACGCGAGCTGCTGATCGGGCGTCAATTTCTGGTTGCGAAAGAACAGCACCTTGCGCTCCAGCCACACCTGGCGCAGCGCCGCCAGCGTTGCTGGTTCGATGGGCACGGCGAGATCGATGCCGGTGATCTCGGCGCCGATGGCCGGCGTCAGTGGATGGACTTCGAAAGCTTTGGTCATCGCGTTCAGGCCTATGCGGTGCGGCTCTATTCTAATTCCATGAAGAAATCAGTTGTTCCACAACCTCGTCGCCAAAGGCAGCCGTGCCGACGATAGTGACCGGCGTGCCGGCCCTGGCCAGGTCGGGCGTCGAAAAGCCGTCGGCGAACACTGCCTGCAACGCCGCCCAGATGCGCCGCGCCGCGTCCGCCATACCCAGGCTGTGCTCCAGCATCATCGCCGCCGAGCCGATCATCGAATACGGATTGGCGATATTGCGGCCGGCGATGTCAGGTGCCGAGCCATGGGCCGGCTCGTAATAGGCCTTGCCGTCGCCGATGCAGGCCGAAGGCATCAAGCCGAGGGAGCCGATGATGCCGCCGCCCTGGTCGCTCAGAATATCGCCGAACATGTTTTCCATGACCATGGTGTCGAACTGGCCGGGGTTCAGGCACAGATGGGTGGCGGCAGCATCGACCAGCATAGGGATCACGGTGACGTCGGCGTAGTCGGGCGCCATCTCCGCGACGATGTCGTTCCACAGCACACTCGACTTCAGAATGTTGCTCTTGTGGATGTTGTGCAGCACGCCCTTGCGCCCGCGCGCCAGCTCGAAGCCTTTCTTCAGCACCTGGCGAATCTGCACCTCGTCGTAGCGCAACGTCTCGGCGACGTAGCGATGGTTATCGGCGTCCACGCCGACGATCTTGTCGCCGAAATACAGTCCGCCCACCAGCTCGCGAATCATCAGGATGTCGATGCCGGCGCCAATGATCTCGGGCCGCAGCGGCGAAAAGTGCGCCAGCGCCGCCGGCAGCACCACCGGCCGCAAGTTGGCGTAGGTATTGTAGCGGGCGCGCAGCGGCAGCACCGCGCCGCGCTCTGGCTGCATGTCCACCGGAATGCGCCGCGCCTCTTCAAAGGCGAGGCCAACCGGGCCCTTGAGAATGGCGTCGGCGCGATCGCACACCACCTGCGTTTGCTCCGGGAACGGATGGCCGTGATCGAAATAGGCCTGGGCGCCAAAGGGTGCCGCCTCGAATTCAAAGCGAACCGCGGTGCGGGTCTCAATGAACCGCAGCACCTTGAGCGCTTCGCGCATGATCTCGGGACCGATGCCGTCCCCGGCGAGCACGGCGATGCGATGGGGTTTCATGGGGTCTCCGATGGCTGGCGCGGCGGGGCGGCACTGCATTCCTGCCGCCGGCGGGAACCGTATTGTAAGGCGAGCGCCGGCCGCGCCGGAATGAATTTGTTCAGCGCCCGTCCACCGGCGCCGATCTGGACGCCCTTTTTCAACAGCCTGTCAGGGGCCGGATGGGAGCCGGAATGCTGAAAATTATGTTGTTGGCTCAGCCGGGCAATCTGAGTACCGCCTTCGCCAGAATATTGCGCTGCACTTCGCTGCTGCCCCCGTAGATGGTCGAGGGCCGCGACAGGTAGTAGGGAGTCACCGGCTTGAAGGTCGAGCCATCGGCCAGCGTCAACGGGGTGTCGATGGCGCCGCACTCGGCCGCCGACTCCAGAATCAGGTCGGCGATGTCCTGAAAGACGCGGGTGATGAACAGTTTCAGGATCGACACTTCCGGCCCCACATCCTGTCCGCGCCGCAACACATCGACGAAGCGGACATAGGTCGCGGCGTGATCCTCGACGTCGAGCGCGAGGCGCGTAAACCGCGCCTTGAACAGCGGGTTTGCGAACAGTCCGAAATCTCGTGCCATGGCTTCGAGCCGCTGTAACGGGTACTTCGCCATCCCGGGGCTGCCGAGCAGGATGCGTTCGGCGCCGAGCAGGGCCTTGGCCATGGTCCAGCCCTGGT
The DNA here is from genome assembly GCA_965232975.1 of uncultured bacterium. Classification (GTDB taxonomy): domain Bacteria; phylum Pseudomonadota; class Gammaproteobacteria; order Pseudomonadales; family Porticoccaceae; genus CBDDRG01. The sequence goes on along the minus strand of CBDDRG010000023.1, from coordinate 15,290 downwards.
TGACCTCACCAACCATGGCCGTGCGCGGCACTCGCACGTTGTCGAAAAAGACTTCGGCAAACTCGGAATAGCCACCGATGTTGTCGATGGGCCGCACGCTGATGCCCGGGCTGTCCATCGCCACCAGCAGAAAGCTGATGCCTTCCTGTTTTTTTGCGGCTTTGTCCGTGCGCACCAGCAGAAAGATCCGGTTCGCCTGCTGCGCCATCGTGGTCCAGATCTTCTGGCCGTTGACGACGTAGTCATCGCCATCGAGTTCGGCGCTGGTGCGCAGGCTGGCGAGATCGGAGCCCGCACCCGGTTCCGAATAGCCCTGACACCAGAGATGTTCGCCGGACAGTATCCTGGGCAGATACTCCGTGCGCTGCGTTTCGGTGCCGTAGCGCAGCAGCAGCGGCCCGAGCATGGTGATGCCGAAATTGGGGATGATGAAGGCGCCGACGCGATCCATCTCCTCGGCAAAAATGACCTGGCGGTAGGCACTGAGCCCCATGCCGCCGTACTGCTGCGGCCAGCCCGGCGCGGCCCAGCCTCGCGCATTTAGCGTCCGGTGCCAGGCCGTCGCCTGGTGATAACCGAGGCGGCGGGACGGAAAGCGCAACTCCGAGGGGAAATTGGCCTCCAGCCAGGCGCGCACTTCAAGGCGAAAATCGTGGTCGCTGGTCCGTTCGCTCATCGCTGGCACTTTCCTTGGTTGACTACCGCCCGGCGCGCTCAGCCCGGCAGATTGAGCACGGCCTTGGCGAGAATGTTGCGCTGGACCTGGTTGCTGCCGCCGTAAATGGTAGTGGGGCGAGAGTTGATGAATTCGCCCGAGGCCCGGACGACGCCCTCGGCGGTGGCGACGCCCCCCCAAATGCCGCCGTGCTCGCCGGCGACTTCGAGCATCAGGTCGGTGACCCGCTGCTGGGTCTCGGTGTTCCAGATCTTCAGCAGCGAGACCTCGGCGCCGATGGCGCTCCCGCGCTTGAGCACCGCGACGAAGCGCTTGTAGGCGGCATTCAAATCCTCGATATCCAGTTTCAGCGCGGTGTAGCGATCGACGAACACCGGGTCGTCGAAGCGGCCGCCCTGTTGCGCGAGAGACTTCAGCCGGTACATCGCCAGGGTCGCGAACTTGGGACTGCCGATGAAGATGCGCTCGTGGCCGAGCAGCGCCTTGGCGATGCTCCAGCCGCGGTTCTCGCCGCCAACCACGTTCGCAACCGGCACCCGCACATTGTCGAAGAACACCTCGGCGAACTCGTCGTGCATGCCGAGATTGACGATGGGGCGCACATTGATGCCGGGCGTGGCGAGAGGAACCAGCAGAAAGGTGATGCCCTCCTGTTTCTTGCCGGTGTTCTGCGTGCGCACCAGCATGAAGATCATGTTGGCGTCGGTCGCCAGCGTGGTCCATATCTTGTGGCCGTTGACGATGTAGTCGTCGCCATCGCGCACCGCCGAAGTGCGCAGATTGGCGAGATCGGAACCGGCGCCGGGCTCGGAATAGCCCTGGCACCAGATGTGCTCGCCAGCCAGAATCTTGGGCAGGTAGTGCGCCTTCTGCTCAGCGGTGCCGTGCTGGATCAGCAGCGGCCCGACCATGGTCATGCCCTGATCGGGCGTGCGGCCGACGCCATGGGATTCAAACACGTCCAGCAGTATCAGCAGCTTGTTGGCATCGAGTCCCATGCCGCCATATTCCGTCGGCCAGCCCGGCGCCAGCCAGCCCTGTTTGGCCAGCGCCAAGTACCAGCCGCCGCACTTGTCCCAGTGCATGCGCTCGGGCGGGAAGCGGAGCTCCTCGGGATAGTTGGCGACGACCCAGTCGTGGATCAGCGCGCGAAAATCGGCGTCGTCCATGCCGTTGTAGTTGGCCATGGGATGTCCTCGCAGGTTGATGGCGTCGGCGGCGTGGAGAGCTATCGAATGACCAGCTCGTCATAGCGCCGGCGATGGCTGGCGGAGTTACCGAGCCAGGAGGATAGGTACATGGCCTTTTTCAGGTACAGGCCGATATTGGCCTCGTCGGTGTAGCCAATGCCGCCGTGGAGCTGGATGGCATCTTTGCCGACCGTCAGCGCGGCGTCGCCGCAGCGGGCCTTGAGCTGGCTCGCCGCAATGGCGCGCTCGCGAGCCGGGGCATCGCCGTCGAACAGCGCAGTGGTCTGCAACAGTACCGAGCGCGCAATCTCGGTGAGCACGAACAGATCGACGGCCTTGTGCTGGAGCGCCTGAAAGCTGCCGATGGGCTTGTCGAACTGCACCCGCTGGCTGATGTAATCGACGGTGATCTCGAGCGCCCGGGTCATCACGCCGAGCAGCTCGGCGCTGGCCGCCACGCGGCCTTCATCGAGCACCGCGGCGAGCACGGCCTCTGCCCTGTCGGGCCCCGCGACCTGTTCGCCCACCGGGGTATCGGTGAAGCTGACGTGGCCGTAGAAGCCGCCATCGACGCGCTGCTCGAACTCCAGCGCGACCCCAGCGGCATCGCGCGCGACCAGATAGAGCGCAGTTCCGGCTGCCGTTGCCGCCGACACGATAAAGGCATCGGCGCCGCCCGCATCGGGGACGAACAGCTTGCGCCCGTTCAGCCTGCCGTTGACGCAGGTCACCTGCTGCGCGCGCACCGCGAGGCTCGCGCGCTCTTCCTGCCAGGCCAACGCCGGCTTCCAGTCGCCGCCAACGAGCGCCGGCAAGTATTTGTTTTTAACGGCTTCGTTGTCGGCCTTGACAAGGGCGCGAGCGGCCACTACCGCCGTCGCCACAAAGGGCGCCGGCACCAGACCCTTGCCGAGCTGAATCAGGATCAAACTCAGATCGGCAAATCCCAGGCCGACGCCGCCATAGGCTTCCGGCACCAGAAACCCGAGCCAGCCGGACGCGGCCATCTCCCGCCATAGCGCCAGATCGTATCCCGGTTGCTGGAAGCGGTTTTGGCGCACGCGGCGCAGTTCCGGGTCGCGGTCGACAAAGGCAACGGCGCTGTCCTGGATCAACACCTGCTCTTCACTCAGCACGTCGATGCGGGACTGCAAACTGATATCTTGCACTCGCGGTGTCTCCTCGTTGGCTTGGCTCGCGCCGCGAATCGCGGCGCCGGTGGAGCTGATGTCAGATCAAGAGCCGTGGCGTTGTCGCGGCTTGGGGCGCACATAAAGCACTAGGCTATGGCAGACCAACTCATAGCCATGCTGTTGGGCGATCTTGATTTGCAGCGCTTCGATCTCTTTGCTCTGAAATTCAACCACGTGCCCGGTTTCCAGGCACACCATGTGGTCGTGGTGTCCGCCGACGGCGATTTCATAGACGGCGGAACCCTGATCAAAATTCAGTTTTTTCACCAGGCCGGCGCTTTCGAACTGGGTCAGTACCCGGTAGACCGTGGCGATGCCGACGTCCTCGCCCGCTTCCATCAACGCGCGATAGACATCCTCGGCACTCATATGGCGCTGTTTGGTCTCTTCGAGAATTTTTAGAATTAGCACCCGAGGGTGGGTAACCTTGAGTCCGGCATCTTTCAATTCCTGGCTCTCGTTGGACATTGCCGCACTCCCCTTTCCACTAATTCGGGTATTGCGTATTATCCCGCTTCGAGTCGCCGACGGGAACCCCGCGATGCTGCCCAAACTCCAAATTGCGTTCGTCTGCCTCGCGGTCATCGCCGCCGCCGGGTGCTCCTCCGGGCCTCTTGCCATCTATCGCATGGACATTCAGCAAGGCAACGTCTTCACCCAGGAGATGGTCAACCAGTTAAAACCCGGCATGACACCATCGCAGGTGCGCTTTGTACTGGGCACGCCACTGATCACCGACACCTTCAGCCAGGAGCGCTGGGACTATTACTACAGCCTGCGCATACCCGGTGAAGACACCGTCCAGCACCACATGACCGTTTATTTCAGCGATCAGAAGCTGGCGCGTCTCAGCGGTGATTTCGCCCCCAAACTGGATCCGAACGCGGTCGCGCCTGCACCCTCCCCAGTGACGGCGTCCCCGGACGTGCGCCCGGTGCCAATTTCCGACTAAACAGGGTGTTGAAAAAGGGCTTTCCTGCCCTTTTTCAACCCGGCCCGTCGCGGTACACGCCCGCGACGGCCTCCGAAGATCAAGCACTTAGCATGCTTGATCTTCGTGCCAGCCATCCTTAGCCTGCTTTAACAGGCCGTTGATCCATCTCTGCCGGGCAATCGCTGGCGCGCACGCCGCGCGTCTTTGCCGCCCGCTGCCGGCGCGCGGTTTTCGGATCCGCCAACAGCGGGCGATAAATTTCGACCCGATCACCGGGTTTGAGCACATAGGCATCCGCCGCCGGCAGGCCATGGCTGCCGAGCAGCTGGCCGAAGATGCCGAGCGCATCCCGATCCACATCCATGTCCGGAAACATCGCCGCAAAGTTTTCCTGTCGACTGGCGATCTGCGCCGCCTGCCGCGCCGTGGTGCCCGGGGAAACCTCCAGCGCCACTATGATTTGGCGCGCGGGCGTGGCATGGGCCACTTCGACGCAGATGGTTGCGGGCACTATGGACGCAGTGTCGTCGGCAGCCATGGCGACCACCTCACCGCGCGGGCCGGCCGAGCACATCATCGGCGCGTCTTGTCAGTGCCGATACCAGATTGTTGGCGACCGACGCGAACAGCGCGCCCCAGGCGCGGCCAATCAGCCGGTTGTTGAGCTGGAACTCCAGGTGCAGGCTGACCTTGCAGGCGTCCTCCGCCAGCGCCTGAAAGCGCCACCCACCGACAAAATGCCGGAACGGGCCCTCCTCCAGCGCCATGTCGATCTGGCTGGGGCGGGTCAGACGGTTGCGGGTGGTGAAACTGTGGCGAATGCCGGCGCGGGACAGGTCGAGGCGGGCGACAATTTCCTCGTCGCTGCGGGAGATAACGGTCGCGCCGCTGCAGCCGTCCATGTAGAGCGGGTACGCGGCGATGTCATTGACCAGATCGAACATGCTCGCCGCGGCATGGCTGACCAGCGCGCTGCGATCAATTCGGGTAATCATCCAGAAAGTCCTGTCATGGGCGTACGTCAGGCGCCGCCGGGGATTGCGTGCGCAGCGTGAATTATAGCCGGGCGCCGCCAGGCGGCAGCCGCGCCCAACCGGCACGCGGGGCGGGAACCCGACTCAGTTGACCTGCCGCACCTGGTCGCCCCAATACTTCTGCCGCAACGCTTTCTTATCCGGCTTGCCGTAGGCGGTGAGGGGAATGTCCGCCACCACCTCGATGACCTTGGGCACCTTGTAGGCGGCCAGGCGCTGCTTGCAGAACGCGATCAAGTCGTCGGTATCGAGATCGTCCCCGGCCGGGATCACCGCGGCGCACACCGCCTCGCCCCAGTCGGCGTGGGGGATGCCGATGACCATGACCTGGCGCACGCCCGGGTATTCCTGCACCACGTTCTCGACCTCCGACGAATACACGTTCATGCCGCCGGAGATGATCATGTCCTTCGAGCGATCGACGATGAAGACGTGGCCGCTGGCGAGCTGGTAGCCGACATCGCCGGTCTTGATCCACTCGCCGGCGTAGACCTCGGCGGTTTTGTCCGGATCGTTGTAATAGCACTCCAGCGTGTAGGGCGAGCGCGCCATGATCTCGCCGACCTCGCCAAAGCCGAGCGGCCGGCCGTCGGCGCCGCCGATGCGCACATCGGCGGTGATGATGGGCTGGCCGCAGGAGCCGAGAAAGCGGTCGTCGAGATGGTCGGCCTTCGACAACTTGGTCGCGAAGTTGGGCACCTCGGTCTGGCCGAACAGTTGCACCAGCACCGGGCCGAATTTTTCCAGCACCTCCTTCAGACGCACGCGGGCAATGGGCGCCGCGCCGTACACCAAGGTGCGCAGACTGCGGAGGTCGTGGCGCGCGGGGTCGTAGGCGTCGAGCACGCGGTAGATCATGGTCGGCACCATGAAGGTCCAGGTGACCTTGTCGCGGCTGATGGCGTCGAGCACCGCGAGCGGATCGAACCTGGCGTGCACATGCACGGTCGCGCCCTGCAAAAAGGCCGTTTGCAGAAAGAATCCGGCCGAGTGCGGCAGCGGACTGGTCAGCAGCAGCTTCTCGGTCTCGGCGATCTCGCCGTGGATGATATGGGTGAGGCCGTTGATCATCATCGCGCGGTGCGTGTGCATGACACCTTTCGAGCGCCCGGTGGTGCCGCCGGTATACAGAATGAACGCGGTGTCATCGGGTTCGACCGCGCCCCACTCGAACTCGACCGCGGGCTCCGCCAGCAACTGTTGCCAGTCGCGATGGCCGACATCCACGCCGGCACCGAGGTCATCGACCTCGACAATGCCAGCCAGCGCCGTGGTCGCCAGCTCGGCTTTATCGAGCTTGTCCTTCAGCGAGCTGTGCACCACCATCATGCGGGCGCCGGAATGGCCGATCATGTAGCTGACATCGCTGCGGCTCAGCATCTCGTTCAGCGGCACTTTCACCGCGCCGAGCTTCAGGATCGCCAGGTCGGTGATCGCGAACTCCACACAGTTGCGCAGCGCAATCGCCAGCCGATCCCCCTTGTTCAGGCCCAGGCCACGCAACTGCGCGGCGAGCCGGGTGGACAGCTCATCCAGCTCGCGATAGCTGTAGCTGCGGCCGCCGACCACCACGGCGGTTTTGTCGGCGTGGCGCCACAGCGCATTGCGGAACATGAACTGGGAGCTTTGGCTACGGTGGCGCATCGGTCGATCCTCGCCTGGAAGTGATGTGAAGATTGCGGTTGGGCGTCAACGGGGCAATGCGGCGACGCGCTGCACGATCAGGCGCGGGTCGAGTTCGACTGGTACTTCACCATACAGGCAGGCGCTTGCCTCAGGTGTTGCCAACGCGCCGTCGCGCCAGAACTCAGCGTCCAGGCCGGCGCCGACGGCATGCAAATCGGCGGGTGGCCCGAACCCCAGCCACAGATCGGGGTTCAACGCACGGTAGTTGCCAGCCAGCGCCGCACTGGCGGCGCGCACCGCGAACACCCAGCCGTAGTGGGCAGCGGCGTTCTTGATGGTTTCGCTGGCCTCCAGTTCGTCGCCCGCGTCGACACCGCTATCGCTGACAGTGAGTACCAGGCCGTCGACGCCGGCATCGGCATGCTCGCGCATCATGCCGACCAGCAGTGTCGCGACATCATCGAGCAGGTCGAAATCGATGGCGCTGGCGTCCTCGCCGAGCGCCATCAACAAGGTCGCCGGGGACGGCAGCGCCAGAAAAATATCAGCCTTGGCGCCCTGACCGTGGACGAGCGCGCCGATCGCATCGCGGCAAAAGGCGCGCAGCCCGGCATCGCCGCCCAGCGTGCGCACGCGCTCGACGCCGGTGGCGCCCGCGGCAAGCTCGCGGTGCGCGACCCACAATTCGCCCAGATCGAACTCGACAACCGCCGAGCCGAGCACCTTGTTGGCATCGGCCAGGCCCTTGACGTGGCGCCCGGGCTCGCTGAACCAGGCCGGGCTGGCACCACCGAACACACGCTGGGCATAGCCGCCAAAGGCGAGCCAGCGCAGATTCCGGCCGTCCCGCGCAGGCCCGCCGCCGAGCCAGGCGCGCACCCGCCCCGCCATGTCAGCTGCCGCCTTTTGCGGCGGCCGCCTTCAGCGCAGCGATCTCCGCCTTGAGTTTGGCGATCTCGACATCCTTCGGGTTCGGCAGCATCACCGGCTGGATGGCGTCCGCCGGGCAGGTGTCGGTCGGCGTGCCCCGGTGCAGCACCTTCTTGTCGGCCCAGGAACCGTAATAGGGCAGGTCGGCCGGCGGCAATTCCGTGGTCCAGGTTTTGACGAACTCGTGGTAGGGCTTGCCGCGCGCGAGCCGGGCCTTGCGGGCGGCGGCGCGCGCCTGCCGGGTGGCCTCCACATCGACGGCGCCAGTGGTGTAATCCATGACCACGCAGTACAGATTCTCGATGGCGTCGCGGGAAACGATACTGTCCTGCCAGTCCTTCGCGATCAGCTGCGGATCGCGCTCCAGCACATCGCCGTAACCGCCGCCACCGCCCTGCGTGATCATGTACAGCTCGCCCGCCGCGCCCAGCTCGAACTGCAGGCCGCCGTGGTGGCTGCTGTAGGTCGCGCCCGGAAACGGCCGCTCGTTCATGATCGCGGCGATGTCGTAGCGCATCAACTCGCGGCTGTCCTTCATCACGTCGAACACGTTGACGCCCTTGACCTTGCACAGCGGATAGCAGCCCGGCGCGTAGCCACCGAACACGCCGTACGTGGATGGAAACTTGGCGCCGATGGTATTGACCATGTAGCCCCACATGCCGGTGTCCTTGTGGGTGACGATCTGCTGGTAGCCGTGGCCGCCGCGAAATTTGCCGAAGCCGCAGTTGTCGGCCATGACCCGATGCGGCACCAGCTTCATCATCGGCACCTCCTCCTCGATCAGCTCCTGTTCGCCGATGTCGGCCATGGACGCGAAGATCGGCGCCACCGAATGCTCGCCGTCGCGGGTCGCGCGCGCGGCACCGCCCATGCCGTTGAGGTCGGCGCAGACATTGCCGACGAACTCGCTGTGCTGGTTGACGCCGCCATAGACGAAGGTGGTGATCATGTTGTACCAGCCGGCAATGACGTCGGTGCTGCGGTTGGCGACCGAATGGAGGAACTTGGGCACCGCGATCTGCACCGCGGTAAAGGCCGGAAAGAACGTCATCATGCTCTGCGCATTGGGCGCGCCGGGCGAGCAGTGCAGCGCCGAACCGCGATCGGTGAGCACCTGGATGGGCGCGAACACCGCCTGGTTGCGCGGCAGATCCGGCCACACGAACATCAGGAATTCCTGCGCCAGCATGCCCTTCATCGACGCCAGCACGGTGTTGTTGGCGCGGTTCAGGAACTCGGGCGACGAGCCGCGCATGTCGATGATGAGCTCGTCGTCGCGCTTGGTGATTGCGCAGCAAATCTTGATCAGCACGTTTTCGCGCAGCGTGCTGTCGGCAAACACCGTGGCTTTGACGGTGCCATCGGGCCAGGTTTTCAGGCGCCGGCGGACTTCCATCTCGGTGTTGGTCAGCGTCGTGCGCACGGTCGCCAGAAAGGCATCGACGCCGTAATCCGCAATGACTTCCTCGATGCGCTTCTTGACCCGCAGCACGGCATAGAGCTTGGATTTCATGCCCTCCAGCTGCAACTTGGGCTCGCGCACGGAGTTCTGCAGGAAGGTCAGCAGATCCTTGCGGAACTCGAAGTTCTCGCCCACTTTCAGCGGCGATATCTTCAGGCCCTCGTCGTAGGGCGACTCCGCGCCACCCGGCATGCCGCCGGGCTCGCAGGCGCCGTTTTCACCTTCGTGGACGATGGCGCCCGCAAAGCAGACGATCTCGCCCTGGTGGAATACCGGCACGAACAGACTCTGGTCAGTGTTGTGGATGTTGCCGTAGCGGGCGTCGTTGTGCATGAAAATGTCGCCCTCGCGGATGCCCACGGTCGGCTCATCCCGCCAGTACTTGAGGACAAACTTGACCGGGTGCTGGGCCAGCACCGAGAACACCAGCACGCCGCCCGCGCTCGACAGCGCAAGGTCGCCCTGGCAGGAAAAAATCCCCGCGATCAGATCGCCCCACTTGGCGCCCGGCGCCGCGCCCATCTGCTCGACCATGTCGAAGGATTCGTTGCAGGCGGTCTGCAGGCGGTTGCGGATCAGGTTGATGTCCTCGGCACGCCCCTGCCAGTTGGCGATCGCGGCCTGTTCGCGCGCCGAGATCCTGGACACGCTGTGATCCTCCATGATCTCCGGATCGGGGCCGAGAAAGAGCACGTTCTCGTCGAGGAATTTCTCGATCAGGCTGCGGCTGCGCGGGTGCGCATGCGGGCGCGAATGGCCCTGGGTGGAGTCGCTCATGCTATTTCTGCTCCATGGTTGCGCCGCGCTGTTCGAGCCAGGCCGAGCCCTGCCGACCCATGACCAGATGCCAGCCCGGGTTCACCAGATAGGTGGTGTGCGAGGTTTCGATGAGCGCCGGGCCGGCGATGGCGGCGCCCTCCGGCACCGTGGCGATATCGTAAACGCGGGTGTCCAGCGTGCCCTCGACGCCGTCGAACCAGCACGGCCGGATCGACCCCGGCGCCACTTCGACACCGCTGCGCAGGTCGCTGGGTTCGAGCGGAATCGCCGCATGTTCGACATAGGCGACGACGCGGATGACGTTGACGCGGATGCCCGCCTCCGGCGCCGCGCTGCCCTTGCCGTAGCGTTTTTCGTAGTTGACGCTGAACAGGTCGAGCAGCGTCATGACGTCCTGATCCGAGCCGATGCGGCTGACCGGGCTGACCACGGCGGTCTGCGCCAGCTGGTTGCCGTAGCGCATGTCGAGCTCGACGCGGGTGCGGATGTCGGCGCTGGCGACACCCTGGCGAATGAGGTCGTCGCGGCCCAGTTGTTCCAGCATCGCCACGGTGTCGTTGAAGGTGGAGAAATCGGCGAGCACGCGCCGCGACACGGCGTCGTACAGCATCAGGTACAGCGAGCGCTCGTGGATGTGTAACTGGTTCATGCTGCCGGCGCCGAGCGCCGAGAATACTGCGCTGTAGGGTGGAATCAGTATCCGCCGGATGCCGATCTTGCCGGCGTAGCCGCAGGCGTGCAGCGGGCCGCCGCCGCCGTAGGACAGCAGCGTGAAGTTGCGCGGGTCGTAGCCCTTGATGGCGACCTCCTTGAAGATCGCATCGGCCATGTTGGCGTCCACCTTGCGGCGGATCGCCAGCGCGGCCTCCTCGATACTGGTGCCGGTGTGGGCGCAGATATGGTCCTTGATGGCGCGCTCCGCGCGGCGGCGACTGAGCTTGATGCTGCCGCCGGCGTAGTTGTTCTCATCGAGATAGCCCAGCACCAGGTTGGCGTCGGTGGTGGTGGGATGGACGCCACCGCGGCCATAGCAGGCCGGGCCCGGATCCGAGCCCGCGCTCTGCGGCCCCACCTCGATCGCCCCCCACAGGCGGTCGTAGCGGGCGATGGAACCGCCACCGGCACCGAGCGTGTGCAGGTAGCTCATCGGCGTGCTGACCAGCCAGCGGTCGATGATCGGGTTGAAGTCGTAGAACTTGACACCGTCGCCGGTGACCAGGCCGATGTCGAAGCTGGTGCCGCCCATGTCGGTGGCGATCATGTTGGAGCGGCCGAACTGCGCGGCCAGGCTCTCGGTCGCTTCCAGCCCGGCGACCGGGCCGGAATGCACCGTCTGCAACGCGTGGGTCGAGCTCATCTGCGCCATGCCGCAGGAGTTGTGCACCACCAGCATCGGCTTGTGGTAGTTGTGGCGGCGCAGCACCCGTTCGAGGCTGGCGAGGCCGTGGTACATCTGGTCGTGCAGATAGGCGTCGAGGATCGCCGACATGGTGCGCGCGTATTCGCCTTTGCGGCCCGCCACCCGGTGCGACAGGATGATCGGAATGGCGCCCAGCAGATGGCTCGGGTATTCCTCGAGAATGATCCGCTCCACCTGCTTTTCGTGCTCGGGATTGATCACCGAATTCACCAACGCGACGACGAACGCCTGCGCGCCGCGATCGACCAGCCGCCGCACCGCGGTGCGGACATCGTCGGCATCGACCGCGAACACGCTGTCGCCCTGGTAATCGATGCGCTCGGCGATGCCCTCGATCAGCGCGCGCGGCACCAGCGGCGCGGGGCGCGTCGCCGCCGGCAGGTCGGCCTGCTCGCGGTCGCTCAAGCCGTCGCCGTAACCGCGCGCGCGCATCAGCGGCACCGAGGATTCAAAGCCCGCCGTGGTCAGCAGGCCGACGCGCGGCCCCTTGCGCTCGATCAGCGCGTTGGTGCCGAGCGTGGTCGCGTAGCGCACCGCATCGACCGACCCCAACACCTCGACCACCGTTGCGCCGATGCGCCCACAGGCGTCTTCGAGCGCCGCCATGAAACCGGCGGCAAGATTGTTGTGCGTGGTCAGCGCCTTGCCCTCGGCGCGCTGGTCGCCGTACACCAGAAAACAGTCGGTGAAGGTGCCGCCGATATCGACGCTGACCCGCTTCATGACTTCCGGCGGCGTCGCCACCGCATTGACCGCGCTCATGACCGGGCTCCCGGCGCCGCTTCAGCGCTGGCGCGGTGCCGCGCCTTCAGGCTGTCGATATCGAGGATGAGGTCGTCGAGCGTCAACGGATGTCCCGGCGGCAGGTATTCGCACTCGATCTGGGTGCCGCACCCGGGACAGTAATACTCGATGATGCGGCACCAGGCCGGGTCCGGCGCATAGGTGAATTCGTAGCGCTCGGGGTCGATCTTGGGGCGGTGAATCTCGCGCGGATCGCGGTCGTACACCAGCAGCGCCTCCTTGTAGGGGCCGCGGGCGTTGCCCAGATCCTGCGCGCAGACGCGGCAGTGCCAGCGCTCGCGATCCAGATCGATGGCGAGGTACTCGGTGATGGCGACGACGTTGCCCGCCGGTGCATCTGCACTCATTAGCTTCTCTCCAGAATCAGATCGCCGTTGGCGGTCACCCGAAACGACCAGCCGGCCTTGACCGGGCAGGTCAGATAATCGTCGCGAAACAGCGCCGGCCCCTCGCCGACGACACCGGGCGCGGCGGCTTTCAGCGAATAAATCGGCACCTGCGCCGGTTCGTTATCGAGCCTTGCCAGCGCCGTGCCGGTCGCTGCCCCCGCCACCGCCGGCAGCGCGCGCGGGCGCGTCAATTGCAGGCGGCGCAGGCGATGGAAGGCCGTGAGCTGGAGCCCGAGATCATCGAGTCCGCCGCCGATCGCGGCGAGGTCGCCACCCGCGAATGACCGCCGCACTTCGCGACCGGCGGCGGTGCCCCAGACCTCGACCGCTTCGTGCCAGCCGCCCGCTTCGACCCCCTCGCCATACATGTCGCGCGCGGCGCGCGCACGCAGTTCGGCCAGCACCCTGTCCGCGCCCCGCGCCACCACCTCGGCAACCGGTACCCGATATTGATGGGCGAGGTCGCTGAAGCCGATGCCATAGGCGCTGAACACCGACGCATAGGCGGGCACGATCACCCGCCTGAAGCCTGCGGCCTCGGCAATGCCGCAGGCATTCATCGGACCGCCGCCACCGAACGCGAGCAGATCGCCGTCGGCGGCCGCCAAAGCCCGCGACTTCAGCGCGGCGGTCATGTGCTCCGCCACCTGCTGCTCGTAGGCCGCGATCATTCGCGTCGTGGCGGCTGTTAGCGAGCACTCCAGAGGTCCGCCAATGTATTTGCCGATGACATCCTCAGCCAGCGACGGGTTCAGCCGCAGCTCGCCACCCAGATAACTGGCGCCGTCGATGACGCCGGCCAGCAGCAGCGCGTCGGTGATCGTGGGCTGATCGCCGCCGCGGCCAAAACAGGCGGGGCCGGGCGCGGCGCCGACGCTCTCGGGGCCGATCACCAGGTGTTTGCCGTCGACGCGAAAGATCGAGCTGCCGCCGTAGCCGATGCTGAGGATGTCGCCCATCGCGAAGGAGCACGGAATCGCCTCCTCGCCGACCATGCCGTGACCGAGCAAGGTGGGCTTGCCATCGACCACCACCGAAATGTCGGTCGTGGTACCGCCGATGTCCATCGCCACCAACAGCGGCGAGCCGTAGCAGTTGGCGTAGGCGACTGCGCCCTCCATGCCCCCGCGTGGGCCGGAGCCGTAGGTCTTGATCGCCGTGGTCTTGGCGACGCGGGCGGAATCACCATCGTTGCGGTAGATCAGCAGCGGCTTGCCCAGATGGTATTGCCGGGCGACGCGGTCGGCGCCATACAGGAAATGCTCCATCCCCGGGTGCAGATAGGAGTTCACCACCGCCGACAGCAGGCGGCGGCCGTGGTCGGCATCGCGCACCAGTTCGTGGGAGAACAGCACCGGAATCGCGCCCAGCAGGTGGCGCGGGTAGCGTTCGAGCACGGCGTCCTTGACCTGCCGCTCCAGCCCGGGGTTGGCGAGGGCCACGACAATGCGGGACACGCCCTGCGCGATCATGCGGTTGAAGCGATCGATCAGCTCCAGTTCGTCGAGCTTGCCAGCGGCAAATCCGAGCCCGACGGGCGGATTGGGCACCATCGCGCGCCACAGCGCGGTCTGGCCCAGCCCGGCACCGGCGCCATAGAGGTGACTCTCCTCACCCGATTCGACTATCAGCCCCACCGGCATGCCCTTGTGCTCGACGACGGCGTTGGTACCCGAGGTCGTCGAATAGCGCAGGTGCTCGGTTTCACCCAGCAGGCGCGCCAGATCATCCTCGCCATAGAGCTCGCGGGACAGCCGTGTGAGGGTCGCGACGAAGCACTGGGTCAGATCGTGGGGCGTGGTCGGGGATTTGACGTGGGCGACGCGCTCGCCATCCGTTGCAAAGGCATCCGTAAACGAGCCGCCGTTGTCGATATTGACGAGCAAACCCATGCTGTTACCTCTACTGGTAAATGAAGCTCCAGACTGACAGATAAAGGTCCGGCGGTCGCTGGAGGGCGACGTCAAGGTGGAGGAACCCAGCCATCGCAACCCGCGTCGAACCGCTTCCGCCGCGATGCGGAAGGCGCAGTTTGAAGACAGGCTGTCGAACCGGGAATTGCCGGCCAGGGCTTGAGCGCGCGGCTACCGAGTGCCCGGCCGTTATTTGTTGTCTGTGGGTCGCTTGCGGCCGGAACCGGCCAGGGCAGCTTGCCGGCGACGGCCCCGGGCAAGCGCTTTTCAGGGTCGACAAACTCTAACCCCAGCCCGTCGCTATCGCAAGATCGCAAGCAGACCGCGCGGCCGGCCGCCAATGACCAGGCGCGGACCGGCCCGGCGACGCGCCATCTTTCGCGCGCCGGACTGATGGCGTAGCATCGACCGCACGCAACCTTGGCCAGCGGCGAACGCGCCATGACATCCAATCGAACCACGGGCACAGCAAACCTTCGCCTCGGCGTCGGCGTCCCCGTTCTGCTACTGGTCGTCGCTGCGCTATGCTGGTGGTGGTCGGTGCGCATGGCCGTCAGCATGACGCAGATGGACGCCGCCATGGCCGGCATGGCCATGAGCGAGATGCTGACGTTCAGCGGCTTCATAGTCGCCTGGCTGGTGATGATGGCGGCGATGATGCTGCCCGCCATCTGGCCCGTGCTGAGGTTGTATGCGCTCGCGGCCGCCCACGGCCGGGTCGCGCCACTGCCCTTTTTCATCGCGGCCTATCTCGCGGTGTGGACGCTGCCTGCGCTGCCCGCCTACGCGATCTGGCGCGCGCTCGAGACGCCGATCGCCGCGGGCGCGCCCTGGGCCGGTCGGCGCGCGGGCGGCGTGCTGGTGGCGGCCGCGATCTGGCAACTGACGCCGCTGAAGGCAATCTGCCTGCGCCATTGCCGCTCGCCACTGTCGTTC
>CBDDRG010000022.1:0-5121 GCA_965232975.1 uncultured bacterium | reverse complement strand
CGACCCCGACCCCGACCCCGCTGACGCGGCGCGCTCGCGCGCCGGCAACCGGTCACTCGGTGCATATCGAACGCCTGGTGATCGCGGGCGCGGCGCTGACGCCGTTGCAGGGCCGCCAGTTGCAGGTGGCGATTCAACGCGAACTGGCGCGGTTGCTGATGGCGTCCGCGGCGCTCGGGCGCCGGAGCGGCGCGGCCGTCGCCGAGCTCGGCGCGGGGAGCGTCGCGGCGAGCCCGGCCGACCCCGGGGGGTTGGGTCTCAGCGTTGCCGCGACGCTGGCGCGCGCGCTGGAGTCCGGCCCATGAGTCGAACCCCGACCGCGAAGACCGCCGCCCCGGCGCCGGCGCCCTCGCCGAGCGCGGGCGTATTCCAGCGCAAATGCGCCTGCGGCAACCACGTCACTGCCGGCGCCAGCTGTCACGGTTGCGCCGGCAGGCCCGCGACCGCGCCAGGCGAATATCGCCCCGGCCCCGCCCAACCGGCGGTCGCGGCGGCGTTGCACCGCTTGGGCGGGCCGGAAGCGCGCCTCGACCGGGATTTTGCGCAGGTGCGCGCGCAGGGCGCGGCGGCTGAACAATCCGGCCAACACCCGCCGACACCCGCGCGCCCCGTCGCGCGCCTGCTCGGCGCGCCGGGGGAGCCCCTGGGCATCGGCGCTGTGCGCATCCACACCGACGCCGCGGCGGCCGCGTCGGCGCAGGCCATGCGCGCTCGCGCCTACACCTATGGCCAGGACATCGTCTTCAATCGGGGCGAGTTCGACCCCGCCGGTGCGGACGGCCGCAGGCTACTGCTTCACGAACTGGCCCACGCCTGCCGCCAGGCGTCCCCCGACCGCTACCGACTCGCCTTCCAGAAGCAAGCCGCGGCCCCGCCAAAATTCTTTCAGGAGGTCGAGGACGCCGTCATCAACCTGCAGAGCCGCATCGGGGCCGTCGATGACCTGCGCTACCTGCGCGATCTGCTCGCGCTCAGCCAGGCCGTCGAGGCGCAGAACCAGGCCGAGACGAAGCGGTTGACGCCCAAGGTCGTCGCCGCCTCGCCGGCCTCCGCGGTGCCGGTGGCGCGCTCCGAAGAGTTCGTCAATGAACTCGTCACCCGCACCTTTTTGATGGGTCTGGACGCCGAGGCCAACCGGCTGCGCCGCTTTTTTCGCGCGCTGGCCGCGGTGCCCAGCCGCCGCAGTCACACCGATACCAAATTCGGCCCCGACCAGAAGCTGTGGCAGAAGCTCGTCGCACGCACCATCGCGCAGGCCAGGTTCGGCAGCGCCGCCGCGGCCGCCGCCAGCATCGACAGCCTGCTCAATACCTTCCGCATCATCGGTGCGGAAGCCAGGCGGATAGATTTCAACGAAGTGCTGAGAGAGCGCAAGCTGAATTACCACCCCGGCAGCTACAACCCGGATACCCTCGACGGCTACTTCGGCAGTCTCATCGGCCAGCTCCGCGAGCTGACCGTGCCGATCTTCCGCGGCGTCCAGGCGCTGATGGAAGCCGCCATCGCCGACCTCGAGACGGATCGGGGCGGCGCCGCGCTAGCCACCGCCAAGGCGGTTATCGACGCCAGGATTCTGCCCGCCTTCAATGTCACCATCGGCGACGAGAAGCTCCTCGATATCAGTGTCGATGCCACGCGCAGCGTCTTCGGCGCCCGCGCGGGCAAACATCTCGACTACTTCGATACCAGCAAGGCGGGCGCCAAGCGCAGCGCCACGATCAACTACTTCGACAGGAACCAGACCACCGGCTTCAACGAGAAAACCAATCCGGTGGGCCATGTCCTGCTGGCGCGCAAAAAGCAGATCGCCTTCCTCGAACAGTTCTATGTCAGCGCCAACCGCGCCGCCATGGGCGCCACGCCACTGAAGCTGCACAGCGTCGATGACTGGCGCAACTTCCTGCACGCCAAGGTGCTCGAACTGCAAAAAGCCGGCAAGGCGAATGCCGAAGTGCTGCTGGCCATCGTCAAGTTCCTGTCCGACTACCTGGAGACCTTCACCACGTCCACGCCGTTCAATATCGAGGACGTCATCAAGCAGGACAGTGAGAATTACAACAAGCGCCAGTTGCCGCGCGCGCTCACCGGCCAGCTCATCGAGGACTGCGGGGTCTACGCGCTGCGCACCGTCTACATGCTGTCGCTGGTCAAGTTCGACCTCGGGCTGCGCATCCGTTTCGTGTTCCTGCCCGTCCATGTCGGCCTCGTCATCACCGGCGACGGCCTGCCGACGCTCATCGCCCACAACAACAAGATCTACCCCATCGACGCCAAAACGCTGGCCGCCGAGCGCAAGCGGTGGAATGCCAAAGACCCCCGCAAACCGACCACCGACGAGCAGTTCATCGGCGAGGTCGCGGGCAGTTACTTCAGCCCTGGCGTCGATATGCCGTTTCGCCTCGAAGACGCCCCCGCCATCGCCAAAAATGATCCGCGGGAAAAGGAGAAGCTGCAAAAGTATTACGAGGCCACGCTGAAAAAGGACGTGCTGGCCGATGCGCCCAAGGCCGGCATCAGCCAGTTCCACCTCGAGTACCTGCGCCTCAACGACGAGGCCAAGAAGATGCACAACAGCGTCGTCGTGCCGACCTGGAACAGTGCCGCCCACCAGGTCTGGCGGCGGCACCGCGACCCGCTGTTCGCCGAATTGGCCAAGGCTCGCGCGGGCCAGCCGCACCGCTACGGCAACGCCGCCAAGGCCTATCTCGCCGACCTCGACGCCGCCTTCAAGCCGGTGGAGGCGGCCGACGCGGCCCTCGCCAAGTCCCGCCAGGACGTCTCGACCACGATCGGCGCGCACCCGGAACTCGTCGGCGCGACGGCCACCCGCGGCTATGGCAGTCGCGTGTCCTTCAGCTTCCACTGGCAACGCTCGCTCGCCGCCCACCGGGCAGCGGTAGCCGACCAGACCAACCTCAAGGACCCCGCCAAACCGGCCGCCATCACGCCGCCGTTCGCTACGGCCACAGGGTTTCTGGAACCCATCTATTGACCCGTAAGACCTGAGGAAACCGACAGTGACGATGAATGTACCCCCTATCGATTCGCGCCCGCCCGGCCTCCCCGCGCTTGCGCCCAGCGCCGACCAGGGTCGATGCGACCCCTGGCGGCCGCTGTCGCGGCGACCCCGCCCGGGGATGGCGCGGTGATCGCGCGCGCGCAGATTCATCACCGGAGCGGGACTTTGGCGCCGGCTCCGCGCCTGGACAAGCGCTGCGCCTGCGGCAGTTGCGCCCAGTGCGCGAACCAGGCCGTCGATGCCGTGCCGGCGAGCGTCCACGCCACGCTGCGCAGCGGCGGCCACGCGCTCGATCTGGCCACGCGCGACTTTTTTGCCGCGCGCATGGGGCAGGATTTCAGCGGCGTGCGCGTGCACACCGGCGCCCTGGCCGCGCAGTCGGCGCGCGACGTCCAGGCGCGGGCCTACACGGTGGGCCGCGAGCTGGTGTTCGGCGCGGGTCAATACGATCCGCACTCGGCGCGCGGGCGCCAGCTGCTGGCCCATGAACTGGCCCATGTGGCGCAACCCCGGGCGAGCGGCGCAGCCGCGCTCAGCCAACCGGGCGACGCCAGCGAACGCGAAGCGGAGCGCGCCGCGGAAGTCGTCGCGGGCGGCGGTTCGGTGCGGTTGACGGCGGCGGGCGCGGCGATCCAGCGCCAGCCGTTGCCGGATGCCACGCTGGATCTGCCCCCGCTGACGGGCAGCGACGGCTTGCTTGAGAATGCCTCGCCGCTGCTCGCCGCCGCGGTGGGGTCGGTGACGCTCGACGAGTTCGATACCGGCAAGGCCGAGTTGAAGCCGACCCATCGCAAGCAATTGGCCGGTACCCTGCGCAACATACAAGTGCTCATGCGCCAGTATCCGCTGTCCACGCTGACGGTCACCGGTTACGCCGATACCCTGGATACCGATGCCAAAAACCTCGAACTTGGCGAGACCCGCGCCACGGTGGTCAAGCAGGCGCTGATCGATCAGGGCATCGCCGCGGCGATCATCGCCACCGACAGCAAGGGCGAAGGGCCACCGCAGGCGGTCAAGACCGGGGACGCGACGCCCAGCGCCCGGAACCGCCGCGTGGTGGTGCGGTTTCACCCTAAAAAGTCAGGGCTGCCGCCGCTGTTGCCACAGCTCAAGCCGCCGACCCTGGGCAACAGATCAGCGCCGTCGGATGCCTACAGCCCACCCGAGAAGCCGCCGATCGACTCGACCTATCGCCCCGACATCTTCACGCCGGACGACGCGCCGCGGCCGCCGTTCCGACGCCGGCAGCCGGACCACCCAAGGCCCATTCCGCCGCCGCCCAAGGGCAGCGAGCGAACGTCGGCGCTCGATGTGGTCGGCAAGAAATTCATCGATCCGGTGGTCGATGCCGTCGCCGGCTGGCTGCCGAAGAGCGCGCGCGACAAGATCAAGGACGGCGCGCGCAGCGCGGTCAAGTCGGGGGCGGCCAAGGGTGCCCGCGCCGCCGCCGAAGCCGCCGGACTGACCGACCCCGCCGGCCTCGACGCCATCGAGAAAGCCGCCGAAGCCGCGATTCAGGAAAAGGGCAAATCGCCGCCATGAGTTCATTTCCCGGTTCACCGAAATTGCTCAAAGCCGGCATCGTGCTGATGGATCCCGACAGCGGGCGGGTGCTGCGCATCATCAGCCTGCAGTACAACCCCGACACGCTGACCCGCAGTTTGCAGATCAAGGGCGTCGGCGCCGACGGCGGCGATCGCAGCGAGGCGCTGCGGCTCAAGGGGCCGCCGGTGGAGACGCTCAAGCTCGAAGCCGAGCTCGATGCCACCGACCGCCTCGAAGGCGGCGCCGTCGCGTCCGGTCTGCACCCCGAGCTCGCGGCGCTGGAGACCATCGTGTATCCCGCCAGCGCGCACCTGACCGCGAACAATGGCGAAGCGGCGTCCGGCACCCTGGAGATCGCGGCGGCGCAGGCGCCGCTGACGCTGTTCGTGTTCGGCGCCCACCGCGTGGTGCCGGTGCGCATCACCGAATTGAGCATCACCGAGGAGGCCTTCGACATCGAGCTGAATCCGCTCCGCGCCAAAATCAGCCTGGGCCTGCGTGTGCTCAGCATCGATGACCTGGGTTTCGATTCCAAGGGCGGCGGCCTGTTCATG
>CBDDRG010000021.1:0-9217 GCA_965232975.1 uncultured bacterium | reverse complement strand
CGGCCGCCCGCGCCGTCAGACCGAGCGCCGCCGCCACCGCCGCCGCGCCGCGGCGGGCGCCGTACAGATAACCCTGGACCTCGCAAGCTGCGATCGGGCCGCGCGCGGCGCGGCCGTCGGCGTGGCAGATGGCGTCCTCGGAATCCTTCCAGCCCTGGTTGGCGAGGCCGTCGGCGGCCATGCGGTGGTACTCGAGGAAGCCGTCACCGTCGCAGTCGCCAGACGTATCGATCCAGCGCAGCGCCGCCTCCGCATGCGGCCACAGTTGCCGCGCCGTGTCGAGATCGCCGCTGCGGCGGAAATACTCGCCGAGCAGCAGCACGAACAGCGGCGTGGCATCGACGCTGCCGTAATAGCGCTCGAACGGCACTTCGCGCAGGCGCGCCATTTCGCCATGGCGCATCTCGTGCAGGATCTTGCCGGGTTCGGCGTCGCGCTCGGGTTCCAGCTGCGTCGCCTGAGTCGCGGCGAGAAAGTGCAGCACGCCCCGGGCGATGGCCGGGTCCAGCCACAGCGTCATCAATGCGGTGATGATGCCGTCGCGGCCGAACGGCGTGCTGTACCAGGGCGTGCCGGCATAGGGGTAGGGCCCCTGCGGGGTGTCGGTGATCAGCATGTACAGGTCCGACACCGAGCGCGCCACCACTTCGTTGAACAGGGGGTTGGAACTGTCGATGCGGACGGCGCGCCCGGTGGCGCGGCGCAGCGCCGTGCGGGACGCGCGCATCTGGCGGTAAAAGCTGCGGCCGTTCCAGCCGTCGATGGCCGGCGTCGCGCCGATGCGCAGATACAGCCACTGCGCCGCCAGGGGCGGCAGATCCAGCGCGAATTCCGCGGTGGCTGCGTCCAGGCGCGCGGGGGCCGGGTTGAACTGCAGCGTGGTGATGCGCTCCTCGGCGTCGAGTCCGAGGTAGCGCAGGCGCACGACCGACGGGCCCAGGCACTGCGCCGAGGCGGTGCCGCGCCGCTGGCGCGGCAGGCCGCGCACCTCGAACAGATCGACAAAGTCGGCGGCGAAGCGCAGCGTCAGCCGCAGGCGTTGCGGCTCCTCGCTGAAGTTGCGGACCAGCAGCCGCTCGTAGCAGGCCGCGTTCCATACGAACCTGAGCCGGTGCAGCTGGATCAGCTCGCGGCGCAGCACCAGCCTGCCCGCGCACCTCAGGTCGGGATTGGACAGGTCGGCGGTGAACACCGCGTTGTCGTCCTGATTCATCGAGCTGAGCAGCAGCGGCGCACACCCCTCCAGCAGCAGCTCGAACCGCGACAGTATGCGGGTGTCCTCATGGTAAATGCCTTCCGGGCTGCGCGGATTGGCACCGATGTCGCCGCGCGGGTCGAAGACCGCAAAGGTGTCGCCGTGCTTGAGTGTATGCGGCTGCCGCTCCGGCAATGCCGCGCCGGCCGCGATATCGAAACGGCCGTCCGGAGCTTCATCCGCCGGCGTGGGCACGGGTGCGTCTGGTGGTGCCGCGGCTGGCATGTCGTACCTCCTGAGGAACTTTTGGTGCGGATATAGATCAATCTCAAGCGATTCGTTCCGCCTGGGTTGGGGAGGATCGATCACTTCCATCCCTTGGATTACGGGAATTTAACGTCGGGCGAGGGTAGCCGACCAGGACTGCGGGCCTTCGACTCCGATCGTGGCGGCCTGCCGCACCGATCATCGTCTTTACCAGCCAGGAGCGAAATGTAATGAGGATTGCCCAAGTCGCACCCCTGACCGAAGCCGTGCCACCGAAGCTTTACGGTGGCACCGAGCGCGTGGTCGCCTATCTTGCCGATGCCCTGGTCGAGCTTGGCCACGAGGTGACGCTGTTCGCGTCCGGCGACAGCAGTACCAGGGCGCAGCTGGAGGCGATCTGGCCGCGCGCCCTGCGCCTGGACCCCGCCGTGCGCGATCACCTGGCGCCGCTGTTCATGTTGATGGAAGTGATGTCCCGGCGCGCCGGCGAGTTCGACGTGATTCACTCGCACCTGGATTATATTGGCTATCCGCTGCTCGACCGGCTTGGGGTCCCCTCGGTGACCACATTGCACGGCCGGCTCGACCTGCCGGAATTGCAGCCGCTGTACCGTCTCTATGACGAGACGCCGGTGGTGTCGATCTCCGACGCGCAACGCGCCCCGCTGCCAAACGCCAACTACGTCGCCACCGTCTACCACGGTCTGCCGCCCCAGTTGCTGGCACCGGGCAGCGGCGCCGGCGGCTACCTCGCCTTCCTCGGCCGCATTTCCCCGGAGAAAGCACCGGATGCGGCCATCCGCATCGCTGCCATGGCGGGCATGAAGCTGGTCATCGCAGCCAAGGTGGATCGCGCCGACCAGCGCTACTTCGAGGACAAGATCGAGCCCCTGCTGGCGCAACCGCATGTCGAATACATCGGCGAGATCAGCGAACACGAGAAGAGCGACTTCCTCGGCAACGCCGCGGCGCTACTGTTCCCGATCGCGTGGCGCGAGCCTTTCGGCCTGGTGATGATCGAAGCCATGGCCTGCGGCACTCCGGTCATCGCCATCCGCAACGGCTCGGTGCCGGAGGTGCTGGAGCATGGCGTCACGGGCTTGGTCGCCGACAGCGAGGTGGCCGCGGCCGCGGCCGCGACGCGGTTCGCGACGCTGGATCGGCGCCGCATCCGCGCCGAGTTCGATCGCCGCTTCACCGCACAGCGGATGGCGGAGAATTACCTCGACGTGTACCGCAGCCTGTCCGCCCCCGCAGCGGCGGTGGGCGGTGGGCGGTGGGCGGTGGGCTGACTCCGTTCACCGGCACCGTTGCGGCGCTGAAGACCGGCATCGCGGCGCAACCCGTTGATATGCCAAATGCAGTTTGAAGCGCACGGCCCGCACGATGCGAGGGTCATGGAAACGGACGATGACCGGTTCCGGGTTCTGGTCGATCATGAACAAGTTGCTTTGGTCCCCTACTCCCCCACCACCGCGACCACCGCCGCATCATCGCCATCCGTCGGCCGTTCCTGTTTGCGGGCATTGCGGCGACGCTCCAGTTCGTCCTCAGGCGCGACCACCTGGCCATCGACGACTGCGGCGCCAAGCGCCTTGGCGAGACCCATGGCAGCGACGCCGAAGATACGCGTGTCCATCAGCCGCGGATTGTGCACCTTGACCGGGAAGGGGATCAGCGCCAGCACTTGGGTATTGACGTCGATGCCGGGCGCAACCTCGATCAGTTCGAGGCCGTCCCCACGCAGCGCAAACACTGCGCGCTCGGTGACATAGAGCACGCGCTGCCGCTTGGCCGCGGCGATATCGCCGTTGAACGTGATCTGCTCGACTGCCGCGACAAACTTGCTGTTGCGGCCCTCCCGCACGATGCGCAACTCGCCCTTCACCACCGCCACCTCGAGGCCGCCGGTGGTGAAGGTGCCGACGAAGACCAGGCAGCGCGCGGACTGGGAGATGTTGATAAAGCCGCCGGCGCCGGCGAGCCGGGTGCCGAACTTGCTGACGTTGACGTGGCCGCAGACATCGACTTCGGCCATGCCGAGCACGGCGAGATCGAGCCCGCCACCGTCGTAGAAATCGAACTGCTGGTTCTGGTTCAGCAGCGCGTCGTTGTTGACCGCGGCGCCGAAGTCGAGCCCCCCCTGGGGCATGCCGCCGATCACGCCGGGCTCGGCGGTCAACGTCACCGCGCTCAGTAGACCCTCTTCGCTGGCGACCTTGGACACGCCCTCGGGCATGCCGATGCCGAGGTTGATGACACCGCCGAGCGGCAATTCAAAGGCGGCGCGGCGGGCGACCAGCTTGCGCTCGTCGAGCGCCATCGGCGGCGCCTTGGCGAGATTCAGGCGACATTGGCCGGCGAACGCGGGCTCGAACTGGGTCGCCCAGGTCTGGCGGTGGTTTGCGGGCGCGGCCTCGACGACATGATCGACCAGAATGCCGGGCACCTCGACCGCGCGCGGGTTCAGCGTGTCGGCGGCGACCACGCGCTCGACCTGGGCGATGACCAGGCCGCCCGAGTTCTTGGTGGCGGTGGCGATGGCGAGCGTATCGAGCGTCAGCGCCTCGTTTTCCATCGTCAGGTTGCCCCTGGTGTCGGCCGTGGTGGCGCGAATGAAGGCGACGTCGATAGGGAATGGCTGGTACAGCAACCATTCTTCGCCCGCGATGATGAGCAGTTTGACCAGATCCTGCCAGGTGGATTTGTTCAGTTTGCCGCCGCCTTGGCGGGGATCGACGAAGGTGCCGAGACCCACCTTGGTGAGCACGCCGCCGCGCTTGGCGGCGATCTCGCGGTACAGCGCGCTCATCACGCCCAGCGGCAGGTTGTAGGCCTCGATGTCGTTGCCGAGCGCGAGCGCGCCGAGCTTGGGCACCAGTGCCCAGTGGCCGCCAATCACCCGCTTCAGCAGGCCGCTGTGAGCGAGGCGGTTGACGCCCTGGTCGGCGCCATCGCCCGGTGCCGCCGCGAACACCAGCGTCAACCCAAAGGGCGAGTTGCCGCGCAGGAAGCGGCTTTCCAGCGTCTTGATCAACTCCTCCGGCGTGCCGGTGCCGACAAAGCCGGAGATGCACAGGGTATCGCGGGGGCGGATGCGCTCGATGGCGGCGCGGGCGCCGATCTGCTTGCTGGTCATCGCTTCTCTCCTGTGGATTTCAGAGCGTGATCACCTGGCGAATCGCCTGGCCGGCGGCGAGGCGGTCGAAACCGACATTGATGTCGTCCAGCCCGATGAGGTGGGTCAACAGGCGCTCCACCGGCAATTTGCCCTGCTGGTGCAGCGACAGGTAGCGGGGCAGGTCGATGCTGGGCACCGAGGTGCCGATATAGCTACCTTTCAAGGT
The DNA here is from genome assembly GCA_965232975.1 of uncultured bacterium. Lineage (GTDB taxonomy): Bacteria > Pseudomonadota > Gammaproteobacteria > Pseudomonadales > Porticoccaceae > CBDDRG01. Next base: position 4,408 of record CBDDRG010000021.1, on the reverse strand, counting down.
GCGCTCCTCGGCGACCAGCGACACCGCCTGGATCGACAGCTTGCGCTCCGGGTTGGGCAGGCCCGAGGTCACCGTGGTGCCGCCGCGCGCGGTGATCGCGTAGGCGAGTTCGAGCGCCGGCACCGAGCCCGCCATCTCAAAGGCGTATTCGACGCCGCCGCCGCTCAAATCCCTGATCTCCTCGATCGCGCGCGCGCTGCCGGCATTGACGCAATGGGTTGCGCCGAGTTCTTGCGCGAACGCGAGCTTGTCGTTGGCGAGATCGACGGCGACGACCTGGCGCGACCCCGCCAGTTGCGCGCCGAGCAGTGCGCACAGGCCGACACCGCCGAGGCCGACGACGGCGACCGAGGCGCCCGGCGGCACCTTGGCGGTGTTGACCACGGCGCCGACGCCGGTCAGCACCGCACAGCCGAACAAGGCCGCCCTGGTCAGGTCGAACGCGGGGTCGATCTTGACCAGCGACTGTTGCGACAGCGTGGCGTACTCGGCAAATGCCGATACGCCCAGATGATGGTGGATGGGCGCGCCGGCTTGGCTCAGCCGCCGCGCGCCGGTCAGCAAGGTGCCGGCGCCGTTGGCGGCGGCGCCCGGTTCGCACAGCGCGGGGCGACCGCGGGCGCAGAAGCCGCAGGCGCCGCAACTGGGGACGAACACCATGACGACGTGATCGCCCGGCCGGAAGCGGGTCACGCCCAATCCGACCTCCTCGACGATGCCGGCGGCCTCGTGGCCGAGCGCCATCGGCGTCGGCCGCGGCCGGTTGCCGTCGATGACGGACAGATCGGAGTGGCACAGCCCGGCGGCGGCGATCTTGACCAGCACTTCGCCGGGGCCCGGCGGGGCCAGGTCGATCTCGGCAATCACCAGGGGTTTGGAATCTGCATAGGGCGGCGCGGCGCCCATTTGGTAGAGGATGGCGGCCTTGGTTTTCATGGTCTGGTCTCCGTTGTAACCACCGGGTGAGACAGTGTCATGTGGCGATGATTGCAAGCTGATGGCACCGAATGCTCAGACCAGCCCTTGATAAGTCGATGCGATTAACATGCCAGCGACGCGATGCCGGCTTGCCGCGGTCTCGGCAATGGCGACCGACTTCGCCAAGAGCCTGTTCAAGATCTCGATCAGGGGATGCAGCGCAAGGCAAAGCTGACCGAAAAAGCGCAGCGTCCACGGCGTTGACCTTTTTGAGGCCGGTTTTAACGCCGCGATGCGCCCTTCAGCGCGATCTTGAACGAGCGCTAAAGGCTCGCCGAGCGGATGACCAGCATCTTGCTGATCTGCATGTCGGCATAGGTGTGGGGAATGCCGCCGATGCCGAGGCCGGAGTGGCGCAGCCCGGCGAACGGCATCCAGTCGACGCGAAACGCGGTGTGGTCGTTGATCAGCACCGCCGACGCATCGAGCTGCCGATAGCCGTGCAGCGCGACGTCGATATCGCGGGTGAAGATTGCGGCCTGAAAAGCGAAGTGGAGGGAGTTGGCACGGGCGATGGCGGCGTCCATATCGGTGTAGGTGTACACGCAGATGACCGGGCCGAACACTTCGCCACAGCTCACATGGGCGTCCGCCGGCGGATCCAGCAGCACCGTCGGCGGGTAGCAGTTGGCGGGCATGTCGCCACTGGGCAGCACGCCGCCGGACAGCTTTTCGGCGCCACCGGCGACCGCTGCCTCGATCCAATTGTGCACGCGCTCCACCTCCTCGCGGCGGATCAGCGGGCCGACATCGGTGGTGCCCAGCGTCGGGTCGCCCAGGGTCATGCGGGCGCCGGCGGCGGCGATGCCCTCCGCCACCCGGCGCGCGATGCTGGCGTGCGCAAACACCCGTTGCACCGAGATGCAGACCTGGCCGGCGTGGTAGAAGCCACCCTTGGCGAGCAGCGGCACCGCCTGATCCAGATCGGCGTCGGCGGCGACGATGACGGGCGCGATGCCGCCGTGTTCGAGCGCGCAGCGGGTGCCCGGCGCCAGTTTCGAGCGCAGCATCCAGCCCACTTGGGCGCTGCCGATGAAGCTGAAAAAGGCGACGCGCGGGTCGCTGGCCAACACTTCGGCGACATCGTGCCCGGTGGTCGTCAACACCTGGCACCAGGCCGGCGGCAGCCCCGCCTGACGCAGCAGCCTGACCAGCTCGTAGCAGGACATCGGGGTGTCATTGGCGGGCTTGACGATGACCGGGCAGCCGGCGGCAATGGCCGGGCCAATTTGATGCACGATGAGGTTGATGGGGTGATTGAACGCACTGAAGGCCACCACCACGCCGATGGGTTCGTGGCGGGTGAACGCGAGCCGGTTCATCGACGCGGCGTTGATGCCCATGGGGATCTCTTCGCCGTGGTCGTTGCGGATGCAACGCGCACACAGCTTGATGCCGTCGATGGCGCGCGCCATTTCGACGCGCGAATCGACCAGCGGCTTGCCGCCCTCGCGGGCGGCGATGAGGGTGAGCCGATCGGCGTCGCGCTTCATCATGTCCGCCGTCGCGGTCAGGATTTCGATGCGCCGCGCGGCGGACAGCCACTGCCTGCGATCGGCAAACACCCGGTGGGCGGTCGCCAGCGCCTGTTCGACGCCGGCCCGATCGACGCGCTCGACCTCGGCCAGCAGGCCGCCGTCGAAGGGCGCGCGCACCGCGAGCGCTGTGCCCGCTGGCGTCGCGCCCGGCACCATCAATTCATATTGGGTCGTCATGGGTATTCCTCGCTGGTGGGCCGCCCAGCCCCTGGCCACAGCCCTCTGGCCCGAGGTTCATCATGGTTCCGGCAGGTGACAGCTTGTGGTCGATGACCCCGACAGGCTCCTAGCACTGGGCGGGCTGGCATCGGTAGGTCTTGGTCACCGGGAAACGAAGCAAGTTGCAAGCCAGACGGTCGAGCCGGCAGCGCCGACGAAGCTCAGCGCAGCAGCTCGTCGAAGGGCAGCACTGCCACCAGGTCGCCGGCCGCGACGCTGCCCGCACCGGCCTCGATCAGCACAAAACAGTTGCTGCGACTCAGCGAGCTGAGCGCGCCGGAGCTCTGCTGGTGATCGACGGTGACGATCAGCTCATCACCCCCGGCCTTCGGCGCCTCTAGCCGGCCGCGCTGCAAATCGAGGCGCAGGCGGTTGCGGCGGATCGCGCCGGTGACCCTGGCCTGCAATAGCAGCGGCGGTGGATGCCGTTCGCCCTGGAGGTGGCGCAGCACCGGCACCGCGAGCTGGTGAAAGGTGACCAGCGCCGACACCGGGTTGCCGGGCAGGCCGAAGAACAGGCTGGGACCCCGGTGACCAGACAAGTGGCCGAAGATGAACGGCTTGCCGGGCTTGATCGCCACCTGCCAGAAATCCACCTTGCCCAGCTCGGCCAAGAGCGCGTGGGTGTAGTCGGCCTCGCCGACCGAGGCGCCGCCGGTGGCGATGACCGCGTCGGCACGGCTGCCGGCCTCGACAAAGGCCGCGCGCAGCAACGCCGGGTCGTCGGCGACCACGCCCAGATCGATGACTTCCGCGCCGAATCGCGCCAGCATCGCCGCCAGCACGAAGCGGTTGCTCTCGTAGATGTCGCCGGGTCCCAGCGCCTCCCCGGGCGCGCGCAACTCGCTGCCGGTGGCGAGCAGCGCGACCCGCAGCCGGCGCCGCACCGTCACCTGGGCGATGCCGACGGAGGCCAGCAGGCCGATATCCACCGGACTCAGGCGATGGCCGGCGCCGAACAGCGTCGCGCCGCTGGCGATGTCCTCGCCGGCGCGGCGGATATTGGCGCCGGCGGCGGGCGCGCGCTCGACCCAGACTCGATCCCCGACCGCCTGGGTGTGTTCCTGCATCACCACGGTATCGGCGCCGGGCGGCACTTCGCCGCCGGTGGTGATGCGCACGCACTGGCCGGATGCCAGCACGCCGCCAAAAGGGCGACCGGCGAGCGCCTTGCCGACCAGCGCCAGCCCGACGGCCGCGGCCAGCGGCAAATCCCGGTGGCGGCAGGCGTAGCCGTCCATCGCCGAATTGTCCGCTGGCGGCACCGCGCGGGCCGACACCACATCGGCGGTCAGAATCCGGCCGGACAGTGCCGCCAGCGGCAGGGTTTCAGTGGCGGCCACCGGGGTGACGACAGCCAGCATCCGCGCCCGCGCCTCGGCCAGGGGCAGCAGGCCCGATGGTTCTGGCCCGGCCGGTGTTTGGTCGTTCATGGCCGCGCCTCGCCGTGGCCACAGACCGGGCAATCCCGCCAGCGCGCGAGCCGGAAGCGCCGCCAGTCGCTGTGGGCGCCGTCGATCAGCATCAGTTCGCCGCTTGGTACGGTGGGGAAGCAGGTGAGCAGGTTGATGGCTACCATCGCCTGCACCGCGCGGACCAGGCCGACCAGGGGCGCGAACACGCCGGCGACGAGGCCACTGAGCTGAATTTCGCCGAAATGGTGGCTGAAACAC
>CBDDRG010000020.1:0-6369 GCA_965232975.1 uncultured bacterium | reverse complement strand
AAGTGGATGTCCTCGGCCACGGTGCGGATCTTGCCGTCCGGCGTCACCAGTGTCAGCGTCGCCGGCTTGGGATCCTCGTGGGCGAACACGTCGTAGCCGAAGGTGCCGACATAGATGTTGCCGTTGGGCGCGCACACGCTGTCGTTGATGTCGTATTTGAGCAGGCCAGACAGATCGGCGTATTCGCTGAGCTTGCCATCCTTCAGCCGCATCAGTTTGCGATCGGCCATGGACACGATGACCAGCGAGCCATCGGGCATGAAGTTGAGCCCAGACGGCCGGTTCGGCAACGTGGCCATTGCCTCCTTGCTGCCATCGGCGCCGACCGCATAGACGGTCTTGCCGAACATGTCGGAAACCCAGAGCTTGCCGCCGTGCCAGCGCGGCCCTTCCAGAAACACGAAGCCATCGGCCAAACGAGTGGTGGTTAACTGCTGCATTTTTAGTCTCCCGTATCAACGCATTTTTTTGGGGATCAGCGGTGAGGATCGGTTTTGGGAATCGATTATTGGTCTGCCGCGCCGGTGAACCCGGGGACTGGCAGCCAGCCCCCGGGGCGCAAGTCATCAGTTGTACATGATGACCGTGCGCGCACCTTCGCCGCGGCTCATGGCATCGAAGGCTTCGTTGACCTCTTCGAGGCGGATGCGGTTGGTGATCATCGCATCCAGCTTGAGATCGCCCTTCATGAACAGATCGACAAACTTGGGAATGTCCCGCGTCGGCACGGAGGTGCCGTAGGCGGAGCCCTTGAAGTGCTTCTCGCCAAAGAAGCCGAGCACGGGTAGTTCGATTTCGGTATCCATCTTGGGCACGCCGACGATAACGGCGGTGCCGGTCGCACGCGGCATCCCCCAGGCCTGCTCGATGGTCGCCTTCAGACCGAGAGCCTCGAACGCGAAGTGCACACCGCCCTTGCTGATCGCGCGGACTTCCTTGACCGGATCAACCGCCTTGGGATCGACCGCGTGGGTGGCGCCGACCTGCAATGCCAGTTGGCGCTTCTGCGGCACCGGATCGATGGCGATGATCATTGCGGCACCCGCGATGCGCGCGCCCTGGATGATGGACAGGCCCACGCCGCCACAGCCGATGACGGCGACACTGTCACCCGGATTGATCTTCACGGTGTTGAGGGCGGCGCCTACGCCCGTGGTCACGCCACAGCCGATCAGGCACACGGTGTCCAGCGGCGCATCGTTGTCGATCTTGATGGCGTTGCCGGCCGGAATCACCGCCCGCTCGGAGAACGTGCCCACGCCAACGAGCTGACCGATCGGCTTGCCCTTGCTGTTTTTCAGGCGCGTGGTGCCATCGGGCAGGCAGCCCTGCCAAATGACGCTGGCCATCTGCTGGCACAGGAAGGGTTTGCGCTCCAGACAGAACATGCAGTTGCCACAGGCGGGCGTCAGCGATGCGATGGCGTGATCGCCGGGTTTGACGGTGGTCACACCCGGACCGACGTCTTCGACGATACCGGCGCCTTCGTGTCCCAGGACGGAGGGAATGGCGCTCTGGATGACGCCATCGCGGAACGACAGGTCGCTGTGGCAGATGCCACTGGCGGTATATTTGATCAATATCTCGTTGGCTCTGGGGCCTTCCAGTTCAAGCTCCTCGATCACCAGAGGTGAGCCCATTTCGTACAGTACCGCGGCTTTGGTCTTCATCAATTTTTCTCCCAGCCGAATCTCGGAATAGTGGTTTTGGTATCAATACAGGATGACGGAGCGGGCGCCTTCGCCACGGCCCATCTCGTCAAAGGCGCGGTTGATGTCACCGAGGCCGATGCGCTGGGTAATCATCTCGTCGAGCTTGAGCTGACCGGTTTTGAAGAGTTCGACAAACCGGGGAATGTCCCGTTTCGGCGAGGACGAGCCGTAGCAGGAGCCCTGGATTTCGTATTCGGCCAGCAGGCCGATCGACGGGATTTTCACCGACTGGTTCAGGGCGGCGACACCGACGATGATGGCGCGGCCGGTGGGGCGGATCATGCCCCAGGTCTGCTGCATGGTCGCGGTCTTGCCCAGGGCCTCGAACGCATAGTGCACGCCGACGCCGCCGGTGAGCTCTTTCACCTTGGCAACGGGATCTTCTTCGAAGGGGTTGATGGTGTGCGTGGCGCCCAGACGCACGGCGAGTTCACGCTTCTCTGCCATCGGGTCGATAGCTATGATGATGCTGGCACCGGCGATGCGCGCACCCTGCAGGATAGACAGCCCCACGCCGCCACAACCGATGACCGCGACACTCTCGCCCCATTGCACCTTGGCAGTGTTGAGTGCGGCGCCAGTCCCCGTGGTCACGCCACAGCCAATCAGACAGGTCTTGTCGAGGGGAGTGTCGTCGGCAACCTTGATGGCGCTGCCGGCGGGCATGACCATGTATTCGCCGAAGGAACCTACCCCGCAGAGGGCATAGACTTTTTCACCACTCAGCGTCGTGTGGCGGGTGGTGCCGTCGATCTGGGTGCAATCGGTCAGCAGCTTGCCCATCTGCGAGCACATGTACTCCTTGGCCTCGCGGCACATGGCGCACTTGCCGCAGCTGGGCGACAGGGAGGCAATGACCTTGTCGCCGGGCTTGACGTTGGTGACGCCGGGGCCCACGGCCTCGACGATGCCAGCGCCTTCATGACCCAGCACGATGGGCATGGGGGTGCGCAACACGCCGTGGGCGACCGAGTAGTCGCTGTGACAGATGCCGCTGGCAACGGTCTTGACCAGCACTTCGTTTTCTTTCGGCGGTGCCAGTTCCAGCTCTTCAATCTGGAAGGGCTGATCGACCGCCCGTAATACCGCGGCTTTGATTCTCATGGTTTTCCTCCATTGTGCTGTTATGAAAATGGCTGTGATGAAAGTGGCGCTGTTATGAAAGTGGCTGTTATTAAACTGGCGGTTATGAAAGAAACCATTGACCCGTCATTGCGGCGCAAGCGGAAATCCCCTGTGTGGACCTGGCTTGACTCCCCTCCGGCCGCGATGCGATCGAATTGTTCAGCACGCGCATTCTGCGCCGTTTAAGCCAGTACCCTTTGGGCTTTTGGGTCTGCGCTCGCCAAAAACGCTTCGGGGCCAAAACTCACCAGTTTCAGCCCCGAAAACGCGCCCCGTTCAGGGCATGCCGCCCTCGGGTTATTTTAGCGCAAAGCCCTCATAGCCCTTGGCCGCGATCTCGTCGCACTTCATGCGGTAGTTATTGGTGCCGCCGGCGTACAGCAGGAAGGTGCGCTTTTTGCCCGGCGTGTTGGCGCCCATGAACCAGGAATCGGCCTTGGCGAGCAGCGAGCCCTCGATGGTCTCGTAAACGTGCTCGGTCCAGGCGGCCTCCGCCTCCGGCGTGGCTTCAATGCGTTGGTAGCCTTTATCCAGCATGTATTTGATGCAGTCGCTGACCCATTCGACGTTCTGCTCGCTGCACCGCGGGATGTTGCAGAAAGTCGCACCGTTGTGAGGGCCAACCAGCATGAACATATTGGGGAAACCGGACACCTGCATGCCCAGATAGGTCTCGGGGCCGCCAGTCCACTTGTCCACCAGCTTCTGGCCGTCGGCACCGCGGATATCGATGCGCTTGAAGCCGCCGGTGACAGCGTCAAAGCCGGTGGCGTAGATCAGAATGTCGAGCTCGAACTCCTCGGCGGTGGTTTTGACACCCTTGGGGGTGATGCGCTCGATGGGGGTCGCCCGCAGATCGACCAGCTTGACGTTGTCCTGATTGTAGGCTTCGAAGTAATTGGTCTCCAATGGCACCCGCTTCATGCCGAAGCCGTGATCCTTGGGAATCAGGATATCGGCCACCTTGGGATCCTTGACGCGCGAACGAATCTTGCGGGCGATGAAATCGGTGATGATGGCGTTCGCCTTTTCATCGGTCATGATGTCGTAGAAATTGGCCAGCCAGATGCCGAAGCCGGGTTCGTCATACAACTTTTCGAACATGGCTTCGCGCTCTTCCGGCGTCACCGAGAAAATGGATCGCGTGTCGAACTGGTGCAGGAAGCCGGCGAACGAATCCTTGCACTGCTGGAACATCTGCCCATAGCGGGCCTTCAGAGCAGCCTGATCGGCGTCCGCGATCTTCGAATTCTTCAACGGCGCGCACCAGCTCGCGTCCAGCTGGAACACCGTGAGCGTGCCACAGGTCTTGGCCACTTCCTGGATCACCTGCACGCCGGTGGCGCCGGTGCCGATGATGCCCACGCGCTTGCCTTTGAAATCAACCGGTTCCTTGGGCCAGCGCGAGGTGTGGCAGTACATGCCCTTGAAACTGTCGATGCCTTCGATGCGCGGCATCTGCGTCGCCGACAGGATGCCGATGGCCGTGATCAGAAAGCGGGCGCGGGCGCGCTCTCCAGTCTCTAGCTCAACTTCCCACAGGTTCTCGTCTGTCAGGAACTTGGCTGCCGTGACCTTGCTGTTGAACTGGATGTCCTTGCGCAGACCGAGTTTGTCGGCGACGAAATTGTAGTAGCGCTCATTGTCGGCCTGGCCGGAGAAGTGCTCGGACCAGTTCCACTCCTTGAGAATTTCGTCGGAAAAGGAATAGGCGTAGGTGTAACTCTCGGAATCGAAGCGCGCCCCCGGGTAGCGGTTCCAGTACCAGGTACCGCCGACGCCGTCACCGGTTTCGTAGCAGCGAACCTTGAGACCCAGCTGTTGCAGGCGGTGGAGCTGGTAGAGGCCGGACACCCCGGCACCGATGATGATGGCGTCAAATTGCGCGTTGGACATCTCTTTCTTTCCTCAAAGCAGTTTGCACACGGGCTATTGATAACTATTGATAACTATTGATAACAAGCATGATGGATCATGGCAGGTGGCGCTATGGAGCTTTGCTTCAGCGGAGAAACCGGCTGTTTCGACGGAGATCTGGAGGCGTTTGGCGGCGGCAGCCAGCGCGGAGTCGACTGGCCTCCACACCCCAAAAAAGCTGGGGGAGTACAACATAATTGACCCCCGGCTGCAAGAGAACGGCCGTCTGCGCCAAGCGCAGGCGGACCGTCCCGGGTTACTGGATCAGGTCGCCATATAGCCGCCGTCCACCGGCAGCGCGTGGCCGGTGATGTAGGACGCCCCTTCGGAACACAGGAATACCGCGGCTTCGCCAATCTCGCTGGGCTCGCCCAGACGCTTCACCGGCTGCGCGGCGATCATGGCCTCGGCGACGCGGGGATTTACGTCGAATACGCGCATCAGCATCGGCGTGCGAATGGGGCCCGGACAAACGGCATTGACGCGGATCTTTTTGGTCGCGTAGTCGAGCGCCGCCGATTTGGTGAGGCCGATCACGGCGTGCTTGGCAGCGGAGTACTGCCCCAGATTTTTTACGCCGATCAGGCCGGCGTCGGACGCGGTGTTGACGATGGCGCCGCCACCCTGCGCCAGCATCTGGCGGATCTGGTACTTCATGCACAGGAACACGCCGAGAATGTTGACCTTGTAGTTCAGCATGAAATTTTCCTCGGTGGCATCCGCCAGCTTGGACGCTTCGCCCTCGACGCCGGCGTTGTTGAACGCGCAGTGCAGGCCGCCGAAATTGACAACGGCGGCATTGGTCAGCGCCTCGGCATCGGCCGCCTTGGAGACGTCGCATTGCAGAAAGATCGCCTTGCCACCCGCCTGGGTGACCAGGTGTGCGGTCTCCTCGCCGGCTACGACATTGATGTCAGCGACCACCACGCTGGCGCCCTCGCGCGCAAAAATGATCGATGCGGCGCGGCCGATGCCGCCGCCCGCGCCGGTGACCACGGCGACTTTACCCTTGACTATTCCGGACATATCGAACTCCTCTCGTTGGTTTGATGGTTGCAATTAAAGGGTTGTGTGCCCGGGCACGAGCGCACCCCGGCGCTCGTGAATCAGCCCCGGTGGCTGGGCTCCAGGTAATCCGGGTTGGTCACCGCCACCTTGTCGATGACCTGCATGAGGGCCAACGCGAACGCCTGTTCCCAATCCGCATCCAGCCCGCCCGCGCGCACGCGGGCGCAGAAATCGGCGTACAGATCAGTTCCCGGCGGCGTGCCGGTGAGCGCGTTGAGCTGCGCGCGCTGGCGTCGCTCCGGGTTATCGCCAGCGTTCAGTTCACGCTTGGCGACTTCCACCAGAAACGCCGCACAGAGCGCATCGTAGCGCTCGCCGCCTTCGCTGCGCGCCGCCACGCCCCGCGCGAACTCGGCGACAGTGGTGAGAATTTCCTGAATGTCCGGTCGATCCTGCGTCATCGCGGGCCGCTCATGGCAAAGCTGTCATTGCCGACCATTCATTGGTACCGGCCATTGATGGTCATCAGCAGGTCATACTCGATCATGGCGGCGTTGCGGCCACAGCAGGCGAAGGGCAGCGAGCGGCGCTCGCCGCGCACATGGCC
>CBDDRG010000019.1:0-9068 GCA_965232975.1 uncultured bacterium | reverse complement strand
GGAGATCAGCTGCTTAAGCAACTCCCGGGGAATCTCCATCGCAGGCGGCACCGCCGCTACGGCTGACTTCTTCTTGCGTGGCATACAATCTCCTTTGGTTCGTCATCGTATGCCTCGCACACAAAATTTCTGACAGGCTCTCTCAGAGAACGCCTCCCAGTCATCAAGCCGCGGGTCTTCAGCTTCCGCCAGCTTAGTTTCATGCTCTGTAATTATTTTCTCCGCATCCGCCGCCGTAAGGCCCTTTCCAATATTCAGACCAAAGAACTTAAAGAACTCCTTTTGTTCTTGGGTTGGCGGCCGACTCTCCCATGCTTTCGCGTTGTCTGGATCTGACAGAATTTGCGCAACCTCATGTCGAGCTCTCGTCTGATTCATGCCTTTGGTTGATCTCTTGAAAAATTTTAGGATAGCTAGGCTCCGCTCCTCTGCGGGCTCATGAATACCAATAAGATCCGATGCTTGGCCTTTTGTGGCGTCTCTTCCTGTTTCTATACCAAGGTCTTTCAATCGGCCTTTCTGACGTTCAGTGGCATCGTCGAAATACCATTTCTGGAAAATATCTTCTCTCCCCGATTGCTGGTGAGCGTCTGCCAACTTCCACCTCTCACGAAGCCATCCTAATTCATCGTCTGTATCGCTTTTGTGGTCCGCCTTAGGCCGTACTTTTGGCTGGGACGCCGTCGACCTGCGACTCAAGAGGTAAAGAATGAGTACGATTACGGCTATACCAATTGCGTATTCCACGATGCCTCCTTGAGAGCCCCAACGCCAAGGTAAAGGGCACGCCGCGCGCCGCGGGTGGGGCGCAGCCACCGTGCGAACCCAACCCAGCATAGCCCAAAGATGCAGCGTCGCGGCGTGGCCCCTTGACCGCGCTGTTAGGGCACCCGGTTTGAATTGGAATAGCTTGAACCCGCCGCTGCCAATAAGGCCGGTTGCCCGCAGCGCGCCGGGGGCCTGTGCGGGGCCAGCGGCTTGCACCCGTTGCGGCGCGCCGAGGGTGGTTTGGTGCATGAAACTCTATCGGCGCGGGTGCAAACGCATGGTGCGGGACGAAGGAATCGCGCCCGTCACCCTCAATCCCAACTCAACGCGCGACCGGTCTGATACTCGATCACCCGCGCCTCGAAAAAATTCTTCTTCTTGCGCAGATCCATCATCTCCGACATCCACGGGAAAAGGTTGCTGGCGCCCTGCCGGACTTCACCTCTCGCGCAACCGGGCGGATAGCCTGCCAGGCCCAACCTTCGCGTGTGTACAGGCAAGAACCGTGACGTTTGAGTTCTGGACGCGATACCAGACCAGGTAGGGGAATCGATCCAATACCGCTCTGCGCACTTCACGGTGCAGCACGGGATAAACGAGCGGCGTTTCTGCAAGTCTGCCAAGCGTGGCGCTGAATTCGGCGTGGAACTCTGCCGCCAATCCCTGCTGCTGTTCCTCATACCAGTTTTGCGCCTCAAGAATGTCGCGCTCAGCGGTACGCGGACATAAACACTGTAGTTCAAGGCAGCTGGTGCCGCAGCTGCGCCTGAACCTCCGCCCAGGGACTTTGGTTGTCCGGGTTGTTCTTCTGTTCGGCCAGACGAGTATCAAGAAGAATTTTTTCGTCTTCGGTGACCGGCACGTCGGCAGGGGATAGCGTTTTCCAAACGGCACCGATGAGTTCAAGCCGTTCGGCCGGACTCAACGTTTTTACGCGCGAAATAAGGGCTGCATCAACCATGAGAAAAGAATACCTCAGTTGCCGGGTAACACCCAGCGATCAACAGACACCCCGAAAAGCCCAATCCCCTCAATCCCAACTCAGCGCCCCGCCCGTCTGATACTCGATCACCCGCGTCTCAAAAAAATTCTTCTCCTTGCGCAGATCCATCATCTCCGACATCCACGGAAAGGGGTTGGCGGCGCCGGGGAACTGCTCGGCCAGGCCGAGCTGGTTCAGGCGGCGGTTGGCGATGAACTGGAGGTATTCCTCCATCATCGCGGCGTTCATGCCGAGCACGCCGCGCGGCATGGTGTCGCGGGCGTAGGCGATTTCGAGTTCGGTGCCCTCGACGATCATGTTGCGGGCCTCCTGCTGGAATTCGGGCGTCCATAGGTGGGGGTTTTCGAGCTTGATCTGGTTGATGACATCGACGCCGAAATTGAGGTGCATGGATTCGTCGCGCAGGATGTACTGGAACTGCTCGGACACGCCGGTCATCTTGTTGCGCCGGCCCATGGACAGGATCTGGCTGAAACCGCAGTAGAAGAAGATGCCCTCGGTGACGCAGTAGAAGGCGATCAGGTTGCGCAGCAGTTCCTGATCGGTCGCGGGCGTGCCGGTGGCGAAGGTGGGATCGCCGAGCGCCTGGGTGTGGCGCAGGCTCCAGGCGGCCTTATTGGCGACCGCCGGCACTTCGCGGTACATGTTGAACAGCTCGCCCTCGTCCATGCCCAGCGATTGCACGCAGTATTGATAGGCGTGGGTGTGGATGGCCTCTTCAAACGCCTGGCGCAGCAGGTACTGGCGGCATTCGGGGTTGGTGATGAGCCGGTAGATGGCGAGCACCAGGTTGTTGGCGACCAGCGAATCGGCGGTGGAGAAGTAGCCGAGCGAGCGCATGACGACGCGGCGCTCGTCCTCGCTCAAGCCGTCGGCGCTGCGCCAGGTGGCGACGTCGGCGGTCATGTTGATCTCTTGCGGCATCCAGTGGTTGGCGCAGCCGTCGAGGTATTTCTGCCACGCCCAGTCGTACTTGAAGGGCACCAGTTGGTTGAGATCGGCGCGGCAGTTGATCATGCGCTTGTCGTCGACGCGGATGCGCTCGGCGCCGAGTTCGAGTTCTTCGAGCCCGCGCGCAACGGCCACCGGCGCTTCGGCTTTGACAGTGGTTTCGGCTTTGGTAGCAGTGGTTTCGGCTTTGGTAGTAGTGGCGACGGGGGCAGCGGCGCTCTCGACCGCGGGCGGCGCAGCGGCGGCCACGGGCGCCGCGACCGGCGCTGCCGGCGGTTGCACCCTGCGCACCGGCTCGGCGCGGGTGGGTAGCTGCGGTTTGATGACCGGCAGCGGGGCGTCGGTGTGAAAATCATCCCAGCTCAACATGTGAATATCCCGGTTGGCTCTCGTTGCTTGTGATGTCGGCGGCTGGGCAAAGCCCACAGCCGCTGTTCAATTTCCGTTAGTGGCATTGCGTTACCGGCATTGCGTTACCGGCATTGCGTTACTGGCACGCCTCGCAATCGGGGTTGTCGAGGGCGCAAGCCGCGGGCACCGGGGCGGGTGCGCCCAGCGCCATTGCAGCCTTGGGGATGGCCGCATTGGCAACGGCGCCATTGGCGGCAGCTCCAGCAACAGCCCGAGCAGCCACGCCATTGGTGGCCGCGCCCGCTGCCACCGCGTTCAGCGTGCCGGTGGTCACCGTCGATTTCTCGGTGCTGGTGGCGGCCAGCGAGCGCAGGTAGTAGGTGGTCTTGAGCCCCGAATACCAGGCCATGCGATAGGTCAGGTCGAGCTTCTTGCCGTTGGCGCCGGCGATGTACAGGTTCAGGCTCTGCGCCTGGTCGAGCCACTTCTGGCGGCGGCTGGCGGCCTCGACGATCCACTTGGGCTCGACTTCAAAGGCGGTGGCGTACAGTGCCTTGAGGTCGGCCGGAATGCGGTCGATGGGCTGCGCCGAGCCGTCGAAGTACTTGAGGTCGTTGACCATGACCTCGTCCCACAGGCCGCGCGCCTTCAGGTCGTGCACCAGATGGCTGTTGACCACGGTGAACTCGCCGGACAGGTTCGATTTGACATACAGGTTCTGGTAGGTCGGCTCGATGGACTGACTGACGCCGGCGATGTTGGCAATGGTGGCCGTGGGTGCAATGGCCATGACGTTGGAGTTGCGCATGCCCTGGCGCTGCACCTTGGCGCGCAGCGCCGCCCAGTCGAGGGTCTGGCTGCGATCGACGGCCAGGTATTGCTCGCTGCGGCTGTGCGCCAGCAGTTCGATGGAGTCGATGGGCAGGATGCCGCGGCTCCACAGCGAGCCGGCAAAGCTCGAATAGGCGCCGCGCTCGGCGGCGAGATCGGCCGAGGCCTCGATGGCGTGGTAGCTCAGCGCCTCCATCGAGCGGTCGGCGAACTCCACTGCCGCCGCCGAGCCGTAGGGCTGCTTGAGCTGATACAGCGCGTCCTGAAAGCCCATGATGCCGAGGCCGACGGGGCGGTGGCGCAGGTTGGCCTGGCGCGCCTCGGGCACCGAGTAGTAGTTGATGTCGATGACGTTGTCGAGCATGCGCACCGCGGTGCGCACGGTGCGGCGCAGCTTGGCGGTGTCGAGGGTACCGTTCTCACCAATGTGCTGGGCGAGGTTGACCGAGCCCAGATTGCAGACGGCGATCTCGTCGTTGGCCCGCGTGTTCAGCGTGATCTCGGTGCACAGGTTGGACGAGTGCACGACGCCGACGTGCTGTTGCGGCGAGCGCAGGTTGCAGGGGTCCTTGAAGGTGATCCAGGGATGGCCGGTCTCGAACAGCATGCCGAGCATCTTGCGCCACAGGTCTTGCGCGCGCAGTTTCTTGTGCAGTTTGAGCTGGCCGTCGCGGGCCATGGTCTCGTACTGCACGTAGCGCTGCTCGAACGCGGTGCCGTACAGGTCGTGCAGGTCGGGCACGTCGTTGGGCGAGAACAGCGTCCACTCGCCGTCCTCGAACACCCGCTTCATGAACAGGTCGGGCACCCAGTTGGCGGTGTTCATGTCGTGGGTGCGGCGGCGGTCGTCGCCGGTGTTCTTGCGCAGCTCGATGAACTCCTCGATGTCCATGTGCCAGGTTTCGAGGTACGCGCACACCGCGCCCTTGCGCTTGCCGCCCTGGTTCACCGCCACCGCGGTGTCGTTGACCACCTTCAGAAACGGCACCACGCCCTGGGACTTGCCGTTGGTGCCCTTGATGTAGGCGCCGAGGCCGCGCACCGGCGTCCAGTCGTTGCCGAGGCCGCCGGCCCATTTCGACAGCATGGCGTTGTCGTGCACGGCCTTGAAGATGCCGTCGAGATCGTCGGGCACCGTGGTCAGGTAGCAGCTCGACAACTGCGGGCGCAGCGTGCCGGCGTTGAACAGCGTCGGCGTCGAACTCATGTAGTCGAACGACGACAGCAGTTCGTAGAACTCGATGGCGCGCGCCTCGCGGTCGGCTTCGTTGATCGCGAGGCCCATGGCCACGCGCATGAAAAAGCACTGCGGCAGCTCGAAGCGCACGCCATCGCTGTGCAGAAAGTAGCGGTCGTACAGCGTCTGCAAGCCGAGATAGGTGAACAGCAGATCGCGCTCGGGCTTGATGGCGGCGCCCATGCGGGCGAGATCGAAGCCGGCCAGTTCCGGCGCGATCAGCTCGCGCTCGATGCCGCGCTCGATATAGGCGCGCAACGCGAGCGGATAGAGCGCCGTCATCTCGCGCTGAGTCGCGGCGGCGGCGACGCCCAGAAACGACAGGGCTTCGGCGCGCAGCCCGTCGAGCAGCAGGCGCGCGGTGGCGTAGGTGTAGTTCGGCTCGGTCTCGACCAGCGTGCGCGCGGTAATCACCAGCGAGGTGTTGACATCGCTCTGCGCGACGCCGTCGTACAGGTTGCGCAGGGCTTCGCCGAGAATCGCATCGACCTCGACATCCTTGAGGTCGGCACAGGCCTCGCTGACGACGGTGTGCAGGCGGGCCATGTCGAGGGGCGCGCAGCTGCCATCGGCCAGCGTGACGTGCAGGCCGGTGGTCGCATAGGCCGTGGGCGCTGCTGGCTCCGGTGCCATGCGCGCGGCGCGCTCGCGGCTGCGCTCCTCGCGGTAGATCACATAGGAGCGGGCGATCTTGTGCTCGCCGCTGCGCATCAGCGCCAGCTCGACCTGGTCCTGAATATCCTCGATATGCACGGTGCCGCCCGAGGGCATGCGGCGACGGAAGGTCTCGGTCACCTGTTCATTGAGTGCCGCCACGGTGCGGTGAATGCGCCCCGACGCGGCTGCCAGAGGCCCCTCGACGGCGAGAAACGCCTTGGTGATGGCGACGGCGATCTTGGTGTCGTCGTAGGCCACCACGGCGCCATTGCGTTTGATGACGCGCATCTGGCCGGGGGCAGTGGCGGCGATGGGGCTCGCCATGCCGCCGCCGTTGCGGCTGGTCGGGCTGGGGTTCGCGGTTGGATTTGCCTGGGGGCGGTGATTGGCGTCGGTGTCCATCGTGTGTTTCTCCCGTGCTGTTACAGCTGAATTTAATTGGCCCGATGCGGCGGGCTTGTTTCGGGTGTTTCGGTACTGGCTAAAGCCGCTCTATGGATAGCGATACGGGCGGCCAATACGGGCAGCAGTGTCGATGTTGGATGGGCAAACCGAGGCGCCGTGCAGCCACCGATTCGCGCGAACTTCCCGCCGGGCGCCACTCACAGGATGTTGAAAAAGGGCTTTCCTGCCCTTTTTCAACCCGGCTCGTCGCGGTACACGCCCGCAACAGCCTGCTAAGGTATGGACAGCTTCCTCTGCCCGAAAATCGCTGTAAACAGCACATCCTGCCGGCAAGCTGTGGATAACCTGTGTGCTCATCCAACGCACGAGGCACACTACATTTTGTGTCTCCTCTGTCGCCAGAACACTCCATATAGATTGCCCGCTTTTTTCTGAACTGGCAAATGACCGTTGTGGACGTATGCCGAATCTCGTTCTTCGCCAGTCAAGCACGGCCCGCTGTCCTACGAGCTTCGACCGACATCGACAACCGGATCAGGAAAGCCAACAAGCCGTGGAGGGGCAATCCTTTATTTATCGGGGTAATTTAGCCGTTTTATACCCTCTTATAGAGTAGAATCACCCCATTTCCACCGCCTGCCACGAGCCCATGCACTCACTCTCGCCCGACTATCTCGCCAAGCTGCGCTTTGACACCCGGCAACTGGCCACACTGCGCGCTCTTGGGGAGTACCGGGGCAAACAGGGGCTATACGTCGCCCGGTCGCCCGAGGTTCTGAGTGATCTGCGGCAGGTCGCCGCGGTCGAGTCCACCGCGTCGTCCAACCGACTCGAAGGGGTGGTCGTCGCCGCCGCTCGGCTGAAATCGCTGGTGCTGAAGAACGCCGCGCCCAAGAGCCGTTCCGAGCAACAGGTGGCCGGCTACCGCGACGCGCTGGGCCTGATCCGCGAAAGCGGGGAACAGCTGCCCTTCTCCGAGGGCACCGTTCTCCAGCTGCACGGCACCCTGCACCGCCATATGCCGCAACCCGGCGGGCACTGGAAGGCCACCAATAACGATATTGTTGAACGGCACCCGGACGGCAGCTCGCGCATCCGCTTCCGCCCGGTGGCCGCGCATCTCACGCCGATGGCGATGACGGAGCTGGTCGCGCGTTATCGCGCCGCGCTGGATCAACATCTGGCCGACCCGCTGGTGCTGGTGCCGCTGGCCATACTCGACTTCCTGTGCATCCATCCCTTTCCGGACGGCAACGGCCGCATGGCGCGACTGCTCACCCTGCAACTGCTCCACCACTTCGACTACGCCGTGGGCCGTTTCATCAGCCTGGAGCGGATCTTCGAGGAATCGAAGGAGAGCTACCACGAAACCCTGGAAGCCAGCTCACAGGGCTGGCACGAAGCCGCACACAATATCGCGCCCTGGCTGGATTATTTCTGGGGCGCCCTGCTGCGCGCCTACAAGGAATTCGAGGAGCGCGTCGGCACTATCGAACGCGGTCGAGGGGCCAAGGGCGACCGGGTGCGCGCCGAGATTCTCAAGCGCAATCTGCCCTTCTCGATCTCCGAGATCTTCGATGCCTGCCCCGGCGTCAGCCGCGACATGGTGCGGCTGGTACTGCGCGCGATGAAGAAGCAAGGTTTGATCGCGCCCACGGGCAAGGGACGCGGGGCCAAGTGGATCGGCCTCCGCCAACGACCGCCAACAGAAGAATAGAAAAACCTATCGGGATCACGCATGCCTACATTGAACTGGATCGGCAAAGGGAGGGGAGTCCTCCGTCTCGGAAAACCGATGCGCCACCGCGCTTCACCAACAAGTGGTCAGCCACACGAAAAAGAGGGGACTCAAACATGATGAAACTGGCCTTTCGCGGGTTTGCCGTAACCGCACCGGTGATGAAAACAATGCGAACCCTTGGAATGGTTGGGCTGCTCCTGCTGACCGCCACCCCCGCATTTTCCCAGGGCGCCGGCATCGAGTGGGATATTCTTAATCAGGAAGTCATGTCGCTCTATCAAAAAGGGCAGTATGACCGTGCAGTGATCGTGGCGAAAAAGGCGTTGAGTGTCGCAGAGAAGAGCGTCGGAAAAAATCACCCCGATGTCGCCGCGAGCCTGAACAACCTCGCGGAGCTGTACCGTACCCAAGGCCAGTACGCGCAGGCCGAGCCGCTCTCCAAGCGCGCGCTGGCGATTTTGGAGAAAGCCCTCGGCCCGGATCACCCCGCTGTGGCCGCGAGCCCGAACAACCTCGCGGGGCTGTACGATACCCAGGGCCAGTACGCGCAGGCCGAACCGCTCTACCAGCGCTCGCTGGCAATTGCGGAGAAAGCCCTCGGCCCGGATCACCCCGATGTGGCCGGGAGCCTGAACAACCTCGCGGAGCTGTACAGTGCCCAAGGCCGGTACGCGCAGGCCGAGCCGCTCTACCAGCGCGCGCTGGCGATTTTGGAGAAAGCCCTCGGCCCGGATCACCCCGATGTGGCCACGAGCCTGAACAACCTCGCGGAGCTGTACCGTACCCAAGGCCGGTACGCGCAGGCCGAGCCGCTCTACCAGCGCTCGCTGGCGATTGCGGAGAGGGCCCTCGGCCCGGATCACCCCGAGGTGGCCACGAGCCTGAACAACCTCGCGTTGCTGTACCAGACCCAAGGCCAGTACGCGCAGGCCGAGCCGCTCTCCAAGCGCGCGCTGGCGATTTTGGAGAAAGCCCTCGGCCCGGATCACCCCGCTGTGGCCGCGAGCCTGAACAACCTCGCGGGGCTGTACGATACCCAGGGCCAGTACGCGCAGGCCGAACCGCTCTACCAGCGCTCGCTGGCAATTGCGGAGAAAGCCCTCGGCCCGGATCATCCCGATGTG
>CBDDRG010000018.1:0-25064 GCA_965232975.1 uncultured bacterium | reverse complement strand
GCTGCCCACCTTCTTCGTCGGCCTGGTGCTGGTGTACGTCTTCTATTATCTGCTCGGGTGGGCGCCATCGCCGCTCGGGCGGCTCGATCTGTACACCACACCGCCGCCCCAGATCAGCGGCTTTTACGTGGTTGACAGCCTGCTCGCGGCGGATCTCGCGGCACTGCGCGCGAGCCTGGCGCAACTGTGCCTGCCGGCGATCACGCTCGGGCTGTTTGTGATGGCGCCGCTGGCGCGCATGAGCCGCGCGGCGCTGCTCGGTGCGCTGCAAAGCGACTATGTGCGCACCGCGCGCGCCGGCGGCCTCAGCGAAACCGCGGTGCTGCTGCGCCACGCCGTGCCCAATGCCGCGCTGCCGGTGATGACCACGCTGGGCATGGTGTTCTCGTTCATGCTCGGCTCCAACGTGCTGGTCGAAAAAGTCTTCGCCTGGCCGGGCGTCGGCTCCTACGCCCTCGAAGCGCTGATGGCGTCGGACTACGCGCCGGTGCAGGGCTTCGTGCTGATCATGGCCATGCTCTATGTCGCCATGAATCTGGCCATCGATATCGCCTACACGCTGGTCGATCCCCGCGTCAGCCTGGAGACCTGAGATGACCACCACCGCCCCGGCGCCGACCGCCTCAACCAGCGCTTCCCCCAGCGCCTGGCGCCACCTGCGCTATGTGCTGGCGGAGAACCCGGTCACGGCGGTGGCCGCCGCGATGTTCGTGGTGTTCGTGCTGGTTGCCAGCGCCGGACCCGCCTTTGCGCCCTACGACCCGCTGGCGAGCGACGTGGCCGTCGCGCTGCAGGCGCCGTCCGCCGCGCACTGGTTCGGCACCGACAACCTGGGCCGCGACGTGTTCAGCCGGGTGCTGGTGGCCACGCGCCTGGATCTGGCCATCGCCGTGGGCGCGGTGGCGCTGTCCTTCGCGTTTGGCGCCGCGGCCGGCGCCGCCGCCGGGTTTTTCGGCGGCTGGCCCGATCGCGTGCTCAGCCGCATCGTCGATACCATCATGGCGTTTCCGCTGTTCGTGCTCGCCATGGGCATAGTAGCGGCGCTCGGCAATACGGTGGAGAACATCGTCTACGCCACCGCCATCATCAATTTCCCGTTCTACGCCCGGGTCGCGCGCGCCGAGGTGAACGTGCTGCGCAGCGCCGGCTTCGTCGCCGCCGCGCGCCTGGCCGGCAACAGCGAGCTGCGCCTGCTCGCCACGCAGGTGTTTCCCAACGCGCTGCCGCCGCTGATGGTGCAGGTTTCGCTGAATCTGGGCTGGGCCATCATCAATGCCGCCGGGCTGTCGTTCATCGGCCTGGGCGTGGGGCCGCCGACGCCGGAGTGGGGAATCATGGTCGCCGAGGGCGCGACCTACATCATGTCCGGCGAGTGGTGGGTGGCGCTGTTTCCGGGCCTGGCGCTGATGCTCGCGGTGTTCTGTTTCAACCTGCTGGGCGACGGCCTGCGCGACCTGGTCGATCCCAGAAGGAGGACGTAAGCGGTGTCAACACTACTTGAAGTGGACAATCTGTCGGTGGAA
The DNA here is from genome assembly GCA_965232975.1 of uncultured bacterium. Taxonomy (GTDB): domain Bacteria; phylum Pseudomonadota; class Gammaproteobacteria; order Pseudomonadales; family Porticoccaceae; genus CBDDRG01. Next base: position 23,541 of record CBDDRG010000018.1, on the reverse strand, counting down.
TTCCGCACTCGCAGCGGCACCGTGCGCGCGCTCGACGGCATCGGCTTTGCGGTCGCGCGCGGCGAGGCCATAGCGGTGGTGGGCGAGAGCGGCTCGGGCAAGTCGGTGACCGCATTCGCGATCATGGGCCTGCTCGACGCGGCGGCGCGCATCACCGGCGGCAGCATCCGCTTCGGCGGCCTCGACGTGCTCGGCGCCGACGCCGCGACCTTGCGCCAGTATCGCGGGCGCGAGGTGGCGATGATCTTCCAGAGCCCGCGCACCGCGCTCAACCCGATCCGCCGCGTCGGCAGCCAGATCGCCGAGGTGATCCGCCGCCAGCGCCCGCTGCCCGCCGCGCTGGCGCGCCAGGCCGCGCTCGACGCCATGGCGCGGGTGCGCATCCCCGACCCCGAGCGCCGCTACGACGCCTATCCCTACGAGCTGTCGGGCGGCCTGTGCCAGCGCATCATGATCGCGATGGCGCTGGCGTGCCGGCCGGCGCTGTTGATCGCCGACGAACCACCACCGGTCTGGATGTCACCACCCAGGCCGCGCTCATGGACCTGATCCGCGACCTCGGCCGCGAGACCGGCATGGCGACGCTGCTGATCACGCACGATCTGGCGATGGCCGCCGAGTACTGCGCGCGCATCGTGGTGATGCACGCCGGGCAGGTGGTGGAGCAGGCGCCGACTGCGGCCCTGTTCGCGGCGCCGCGCCATCCCTACACGGCGCTTTTGATCGGCGCGACGCCGGCCGGGCACGCCCACATCGCCGATCTCAAACCCATCCCCGGCCAGCTCCCGGACCTGCGCGCGCCGGACCTGCCGCCGTGCCGCTACGCCGCGCGCTGCGTCCGCCGCGTCGCCCAATGCGATCTGGCGCCGTTGCCGAATTTGCTCGCCGCGCCCGCGCACAGCGTGGCCTGCAGGAGACCGCTGTGAACGCCCCGTCGACTGGCCACCCCTTGCTGGAAGTCACCGGGCTGGCGCGCCACTACGACCTGGGCGGCGGGCGCGCGCTGTATGCGCTCGACGGCGTCAGCTTCTGCCTCGAAGCCGGCGAGAGCCTGGGCCTGGTGGGCGAATCCGGCTGCGGCAAGTCCACGCTGGTGACCTTGCTCGCGCGCCTCGCCGACCCCAGCGCCGGCCGCATCCACTTTGATGGCGTCGATATCGGCGCCATTCCCGCCAAGCGCTTTGCGCGCATGGCAGAGCGCGGCGCCCTCCAGGTGGTGTTCCAGGATCCGCACGAGAGCCTGAATCCGCGCTTCACGGCCGCGCGCGCCATTGCCGATCCGCTGCTGCGTCTGGGCAAATTGCGCGGGTCGGCACTGGCGGCGCGGGTGGCGCAGCTCGCCGCCCAGGTGGGCCTGCCGGCGGAATTGCTGCCGCGCTACCCCCACCAGTTGTCCGGTGGCCAGAAGGCGCGCGTGAACATCGCCCGCGCCATCGCGCTGTCGCCCCGGCTGCTGATTCTCGACGAGCCCACCTCGGCGCTGGACGTGTCGGTGCAGGCGGTGGTGCTGCAACTGCTCGACCGCCTGCGCGCCGAACTGGGCCTGAGCTATCTGTTCGTGTCCCACGACCTCAATGTGGTGCGCCTGGTGTGCGCGCGAGTGCTGGTCATGTACTTGGGGCGGGTGGTGGAGGCCGGCCCGGCGGCGACCCTGCTCGAAGCGCCGGCGCACCCCTACACGCGCGCGCTGGTGGCGGCGGTGCCGGGGCGGCGCGATGTCGGAGCCCCAGCGCTGGTGGGCGATCCGGCGAGCCCGGTGAACCCGCCGCCCGAGCGCTGCCGGCTCGCCGGCCGCTGCCCGCTGGAACAGCCGCTGTGCGTCACGCAGGCGCCAGCGCTGCGCGAATACCAGCCCGGCCACTGGGTCGCCTGCCACTTTGCCCGGCCGGCGGCGAGTGCGCAGCCACTGGCGGTTGGGGCGGCGTCGTGACGGTGATAGCGACCGCGCCGGCGCTCGATCTCGCCGCGCTACGCCGGGCGCTGGCGGGCGGGCGCAGCGTCGCCGAGCTCATCGAAACCCTGCTGCCGGCGCTGCGCGCGAGCGACGCCGACGCCATCTGGATCACTCGCGTGCCCGACGCCGCGCTGCGCGCCCGCGCCGCCGCCATCGACGCCCTGCCCGCGACCGCGCGCGGGCCACTGCACGGCGTGCCGTTTGCGGTCAAGGACAACATCGACATCGCCGGCCTGCCGACCACCGCCGCCTGCCCGGATTTTGCCTATGTGCCCGAGGTGACGGCCCCAGCGGTGCAGCGCCTGCTCGATGCCGGCGCCATCCTGATCGGCAAGACCAATATGGATCAATTTGCCACCGGCCTGACCGGCACCCGCTCGCCTTACGGCATTCCGGCCAACGCCTTCGACAAGGATTACATCAGCGGCGGCTCGAGTTCGGGATCGGCGGTGGCGGTGGCCAAGGGGCTGGTCAGCTTTGCGCTCGGTACCGACACCGCCGGCTCCGGCCGGGTGCCGGCGGCCTTTGGCAACATCGTCGGCCTCAAACCCAGTTGCGGCCTGGTCAGCAGCCGCGGCGTGGTGCCGGCGTGCCGTTCACTCGATTGCGTATCCGTGTTCGCGCTGACCTGCGCCGATGCCCAGGTGGTGCTCGACGTCATCGCCGGGTTCGATGTCGGGGATCCCTTTTCGCGGCCCGCCAGAACCGCCGCGCCGCTGCCTGGCGCCAGCTTCCGCTTCGGAGTACCCCAGCCGGAACAGCGTTTTGTAGACGGCGACAGTGCTGGTGCAGCCACGTTCGCCACGGCCATCGCCGCGCTTGAAATGCTGGGGGGCACGGCCGTGGTCATCGACTACGCGCCTTTTCGCGAGGCCGCGCGTTTGCTGTACGAAGGGGCCTGGCTCGCCGAACGCCACCTCGCCATCGCGGATTTTTTCGCCAGCCAACCCGAAGCCCTGGTGCCGGTGGTGCGCGCCACCATTGCGGACGGCGCCGGTTATAGCGCCGCCGACGCCTTCGCCGCCCGGTACCGCCTGCGCGCGCTGGGCCAGCAACTGCGCCCGCTGTGGGAACAGGTCGATTTTGTGGTCACACCGACGGCGCCGCGGCTGTACACCCGCGCGGCGGTACTGGCCGACCCGGTGCGGCTGAACACGCACCTCGGCCACTACACCAACCACGTCAATCTACTCGACCTGAGCGCGGTGGCGGTGCCCGCCGGCCTGCTACCGAGCGGCCTGCCCTTTGGCGTGACCCTACAGGCGCCCGCCGGGGGCGATGCCCGGTTGCTCGCCGTCGCCGATCGCCTGCACCGCGCCACCAGCACCACGCTCGGCGCCACCGGCCGCGCGCTGGCGGCCACGCCGGCGCTGACACCGACGCCGGCACTGCCCGCCACGCTCCCCATCGCCGTCTGCGGCGGCCACATGCAGGGTCTGCCGCTCAATGGCGAACTCACCCGCCTGGGCGGCGAACTGCTCGCTCGCACCAGCACCGCGCCCGCCTATCGCCTGTACGCCTTGGACGGCTTTACGCCGCCGCGCCCCGGCTTGGTGCGCGACCCGACCGGCGCTGCCATTGCAATCGAGGTCTGGATGCTGCCGCTGGCCAACGTCGGCACCTTCCTGGCCGGCGTGCCGGCACCGCTGGCCATCGGTACGGTGGAACTCGCCGATGGCACCTGGGTGAAGGGTTTCCTGTGCGAGGCCCACGCGATCACCGGTGCTCAAGACATCACCGCGCGCGGCGGCTGGCGGGCCTGGCTGGCAGCCCGATGAGAAGTCCCGTCCCGTGCCCGCCGTCATCCGCCCGCAAGGCCGGCCGCGGCGGCACTTCCTCCCGCCCACGCGCATGACTACAGGAGCCTCACCCATGAGTGTCAATCGCCGTCAATTTCTCGCCTCCGTCGCCGCCCTGGCAGCCACCGCGGCGCTACCGTTCGCACGCGTGCGCGCCGCCGAACCGCTGACCATCGGCGCGCTCTACGTCGGCCCCCACGACGACTATGGCTACAACCAGGCGCAGGCGCAGGCCGTGGCCATGCTCAAGAGGCTGCCGGGCATCCAGGTGGTCGAACAGGAAAACGTCCCCGAGACCGTCGCGGTGCAAAAGGCGATGGAGGCGATGATCGTCGAGGACGGCGCCGGACTGATCTTCGCCACCTCTTTCGGCTATTTCTCCCACGCCGTGAAGCTGGCGCCCAAGTATCCGCAGGTGCGCTTCGCCCATTGCGGGGGGCTGTGGCAGGCGGGCAGGGATCCGGTCAACGTCGGCAGTTATTTCGGCTACATCGACGAATGCCAGTACTTGAACGGTATCGCCGCGGGGCACGCCACCCACAGCAAAAAGATCGGCTTCGTCGCCGCCAAGCCCATTCCGCAGGTGCTGCGCAACATCAACGCGTTCACGCTGGGCGCGCGCTCCGTGGTGCCGGACATCACCACCCAGGTGATCTTCACCGGTGACTGGTCGATGCCGGTCAAGGAGGCCGAGGCGACGAACTCGCTGGCCGACCAGGGCATCGACGTGGTGACCTGCCACGTCGACAGCCCCAAGGTGCTGGTCGAAACCGCGGCCAGGCGCGGCATGTTCGTGTGCGGCTACCACGCCGACCAGTCGGTGCTCGCGCCCAGGCACTACCTCACCGGCGCGGAGTGGAACTGGGAGACGGTGTACCGGCAGTACGCCGCCGCGGCGCAGTCCGGCGCGCCGTTCGCGAATCTCACCCGCGGCGGATTGAAAGACGGCTTCGTGAGGATGTCCGCCTACACCCCGGTGACGCCGGCCGCGGCCAAGACCGACATCGACGCGATCAAGGCCGCGATGACCGCGGGTGCGTTCGACATCTTCAAGGGCCCTCTCAAGGACAACGCCGGCAACACCGCGATCGCCGCCGGCACCACGCTGGCGCAGACTGACCCGGTGCTGGAGAGCATGAATTACCTGGTCGAGGGCGTCATCGGCAAAGTCGGCGGCTAAGCCCCGATGCGGTCGCTTGCCCTGGGGCGGCGCGCGGTGCAGGCCGCGCTCGGCGGCGTGCCGACACTGCTCGCGGTGACGGCGGCGCTGCTGATGTTCGCGCTATTCCTGGAGCTCCACGGCACGTCCTCGCTGGCGGCGCTCGGGCTGATGGTAAAGGGCGCGTTCGGCTCGGCGTTCGCGTTTTCCAACACCTTGCAGCGCGCCGCGCCGCTGATGCTCACCGCGCTGTGCGTCGCGATACCGGCGCGGGCGGGACTCGTCATCATCGGCGGTGAAGGCGCGCTGGCGCTCGGTGGCCTCGCGGCGGCAGCCGTGTCCGTCGCGGCGCCGGGCCTCGCGCCGCCGCTCGCGGCGGGGGTCATGGCCCTGGTGGCCGCGCTCGCCGGCGGCCTGTGGATCGGCGCCTGCGGCGCGCTGCGCCAATGGCGGGGCGTCAACGAGACCATCGGCAGCCTGCTGATGTCCTACCTCGCCATCGCGCTGTTCAATCACCTGGTGGAAGGGCCGCTGCGCGACCCTGCCAGCCTCAATAAACCCTCGACCCCGCCGCTGCCGGACAGCTGGCTGGTGGGCGCGCTGCCGGGTCTGGACGTCCACTGGGGGCTGGCTACGGGTGTCCTGGTGTGCGTTGCGGCCGGGGTGTTCATGCGCTGGACGGTGTGGGGCTTCGCGCTCAACGTGGTGGGTGGCAATGCGCAGGCGGCGCGCCTGGTGGGCCTGCCGGTCAATCGCCTGGTGCTCGGTGCCTGCTGCGCTGGCGGCGCGGCCGCGGGACTGGCCGGCATGTTCGAGGTCGCCGCCGTGCAGGGCAGCGCCAACGCCTCGCTGCTCGCAGGCTACGGCACCGCCGGCATTTTGGTGGCCTTTGCGGCGCGGCAGAACCCGTTCGCGGTGATCGTCTGCGCCATTCTTGTCGGCGGCATCGGCGCCAGCGGCAGCCTGCTGCAGCGCCGCCTCGATCTGCCCGACGCCGTGACCCTGGTGCTGCAGGGTCTGATTTTCGCCAACCTGCTGGCCTGGGAAGCGTTGCAGGGGCGCATCGGCGCTTGGCGGCTGCGGCTGGGGCCGTCTACGGGGGCTGCCCGTGTCTGAAGATCAGTGGATCACGCTGGCCATCGGCACGATCGCCGGCGCCGTGCGCGTCGGTACGCCCTATCTGTTCGTCAGTCTCGGCGAGTGCATCACCGAGAAAAGCGGGCGGGTGAATCTGGGCCTCGAGGGCATCTTGATGGCGGGCGCCATGTCCGCCTATGCCGGTGCCTACCTCACCCAGTCGGCCTGGACCGGAGTGATGTGCGCGGCACTGGTCGGCCTGCTGCTGGGACTGCTGCACGGCCTGGTCTGTTCGCTGCCGCGGGTCAACGACATCGCCTTCGGCATCGCACTGATGCTGCTCGGCATCGGGCTCGCCTTCTTTTTCGGCAAGCCCTACATCCAGCCGCAGGCGCCACAGCTCCCCAGCCTGCCCCTGGGCGCCTGGATCGAAGACGCCCGCTGGCGCGCGGCGCTGACGGTCAACCCGCTGTTTCCGCTCGGACTGCTGTTGACCGGGCTGTTGCACTGGGGTTTTCGCAGCACCCGCATCGGCCTCGCGCTGCGTCTGGTCGGCGATCACGAGGGCACCGCCCGCGCGCTGGCCTATCCGGTGCGCCAGATCCGCGTCCTCGCCACCGCCGCCGGCGGCGCCTGCGCCGGCATCGGCGGGGCCTACCTGTCACTGGTGTACCCCGGCTCGTGGAGCGAGGGCCTGTCGAGCGGTCAGGGCATCATGGCAGTGGCGCTGGTGATCTTCGCCCGCTGGCGCCCGCTCGGCTGTCTGGCGGCGGCGATGCTGTTCGGCGCCACCGGCGCGCTGGGGCCGGCCCTGCAAGCGATTGGCTACTCGGCCGGCTATCACCTGTTCAACGCCGCCCCCTACGCGCTGACCCTGGCCATTCTGATCGCCAGCGCCCGCCCCCACCGCACGCTCGCCGGCGCGCCCGGCGAACTGTCGCTGACCCGCTGATGAAGCCCCGTCCAACGGCCCCCGCCATGGCGCTCGAAGCGATCGGCGCCGGCAAGTCGTTCGGTGCCTTCCGCGCCCTCGATGACGTCGCGCTGTGCATCGCACCGGGCACGGTACATGCCCTGCTGGGCGAGAACGGCGCCGGCAAGAGCACCCTGGTCAAGGGGTTGATCGGCTATCAGCCGCTCGATCAGGGCCAGCTGCTGCTGGATCAGCGCGAGGTCGAGATCGCCGACCCGCGCGCCGCGCAACAACTCGGCATCGGCATGGTGTATCAGCATTTCACGGTGGCCCCGGGGCTGACCGTCGCCGAGAACCTGCTGCTCGCACGCGGGCGCCTGCCGCTGCGCATCCGCTGGCGGCAGGTGCAGACCGAGCTGACCGACTTCATGGCCCGAGCGCCGTTTCGGGTGCCGTTGGCGGCACCGGTAGCCAGCCTCGGCGCGGGCGAGAAGCAGAAACTCGAGATCCTCAAGCAACTGTACCTGCGCAACCGGCTGCTGATTCTGGACGAGCCCACTTCGGTACTGACCGTGCAGGAAGCCGGTGAAGTGCTGGGCCTGCTGCGCGGTATGGCACATGCCGGCGACATCAGCGTGCTGCTGATCACGCACAAGTTCAACGAAGTCCTCGACTACGCCGACGAGGTGACGGTGCTGCGCCGGGGCCGGCGCGTCGCCGGCGCGCCGGTCGGGCAGGTATCGGCGCAACGGCTGGCACAGTGGATCATGGGCGAGGGCGAGGGTGCGTCACTGGCCGTCGGCGGCCAGCCCGGTCGGACCCCGCGCCCGGCGGTGCGCGGCGACGTGCGCCTGGCGGTAGAACGCCTCAGCGTGCGCGACGACCGCGGCCTGCCGCGGGTGCGCGAGCTCTCCCTGGCGGTACGCAGCGGCGAACTCGTGGGTCTGGCCGGCATCGCCGGCAACGGCCAGACGGAATTGATCGAGGCTCTGTGCGGGCAACGCGTCGCCGCCGGCGGCGCCATCCGCATCGACGAAGTGCCCTTTCGGGCCTCGCGGGCGCAGATGCGCCGCCATCGGGTGTTCGCGCTGCCCGAAGAGCCGCTGCACAAGGGCTGCGTCGGGCGGCTCTCCGTCGCCGACAATCTCGCGCTGCGCAATTTCGATCGGCCGCCGATTCGTCGCGCTGGCGGCCGGGTGTCCTTCGCCGCCATCCGCGCCCAGGCGCAGCAACGCATCGCCGCCTTCGACGTCCGCCCACCCGATCCGCTGCGGCCGATCGCCACCCTGTCCGGCGGCAACGTACAGCGCGCGGTGCTGGCACGCGAGCTGTCCGCGCCGGTGAACGTGCTGATCGTCGCCAACCCGACGTTCGGACTCGACTTTCGCGCTGTCGCGGACATCCATGCCCGTCTCATCGAGGCCCGCAATGCCGGCGCCGCGGTGCTGGTGGCAAGCGACGACCTCGACGAACTGCTGGCGCTCGCCGACCGCCTGCTGGTGATCCGCGGCGGGCGCATCGTCCTCGAGGCGGACACCATCGCCTGCGATCGCGCCGAGATCGGGCGCCACATGGCGGACGGCCATTGAACATCCCAACCGGGCGCGAAAGTTGCTTTGCCTAATCACCACGCCCGCAGATCCACGCCCCCGGACGCGCGGCCGCAACGGAGGATGCAATGCCCCCCCACATCGACGCCAACCCCTACCCCTGGCCCTTCGACGGCGACCTGCGCCCAACCAACACGGCGCTGATCATCATCGACATGCAAACCGACTTTTGCGGCCCGGGCGGCTACGTGGATGCCATGGGCTACGACATCTCGCTCACCCGTGCGCCGATCGAGCCGATCCGCGCCGTGCTGGCAGCGTTTCGGGCCGGCGGCTACCACATCTTCCACACCCGCGAGGGCCACCGGCCGGATCTGTCCGACCTGCCGGCCAACAAGCGCTGGCGCTCGCAGCGCATCGGCGCGGGCATTGGCGATGCGGGGCCCTGCGGCAGGATTCTGGTGCGCGGCGAACCGGGCTGGGAAATCATCCCGGAACTGGCGCCCCTGCCCGGCGAGCCCATCATCGACAAGCCGGGCAAGGGCAGCTTTTGCGCCACGGATCTGGAACTGCTGCTGCATACCCGCGGCGTACGCAACCTGGTGCTGACCGGCATCACCACCGACGTGTGCGTGCACACCACGATGCGCGAGGCCAACGACCGCGGCTTCGAGTGCCTGCTGCTGGCGGACTGTTGCGGCGCCACGGATCACGGCAATCACCTGGCGGCACTCGGGATGATCAAGATGCAGGGCGGCGTGTTCGGGGCAGTGGCCGAATCATCGGCCCTGCTCGCGGGGCTGCGCGCGTGACGGGGCCTTCGCAGGTATTCGCCGAGCTGTTGCAGCACGCCGCGGATCCCGAGCGCCTGCGCTGGGAGCCGCTCCGTCCCGGGGTCGAGTTTCACGCCCTCTACGGTCGGCCCGGCCAGGGCCCGGCGGCCGCGCTCCTGCGTTATGAACCCGGCGCCTCGGTGCCGGAACATCGCCACATCGACTACGAGCATATTCTGATTCTGCGCGGCTCACAGCGGGACACCAACGGAGTCTACCCGGCGGGCACGCTGCTGGTCAGCCCGCCCGGCAGTCGCCACGCGGTGGCGAGCGACGAAGGCTGCGTGGTGCTTGCCATCTGGTCCGGTGCTCTCGACTTCGGGATAAACGGCGGCTGACCCTCCGCCGCTGCGGCAACTCTTCGGCATCAGGGACGGCCGCAGTGGGCAGTGGGCATATGGCAGCGAAATGCGCCGGTAGCTCAGAATGAGTCAGGAAACCATCGACGCCACGGCTATGGGGGTGCACCCCGGCACCCTGCTCGAATTCATTCCGACAACGGGTTCGTTCGAAGAAAAGCACATGCGGTTGATGATCGACATGTCGCCGGCGGCGCAGCGAATATCCCCACCTTCGTGCCGCGCGCGGAGCTCAGCAAGGCGGCAGGCCCGGCCAGCGGTGGACTGCAGCTCGTCGCCGCCGGACCCGTGGCCGTGTTCGCGCTCAATGCGGCGAGTTTTGTGTTTGTGCTGGGCACACTGACAGGATGTTGAAAAAGGGCTTTCCTGCCCTTTTTCAACCCGGCTCGTCGCGGTACACGCCCGCGACGGCCTCCGAAGATCAAGCACTTAGCGTGCTTGATCTCCGTGCAAGCCGTCCTTGGCTTGCTTTAACAGGCCCGCGGCCGAAAGAACGGCAGCACACCGCCCGCCTGCAGCGGCTCAAACACCACTTCGACGGGCAGACCGATCTTCAGCTCCTTATAACTGAGCCCGCGCAGGCCGGCGGTGATGCGCACCCCTTCTTCCATTTCGACGACGAGCACGGCGTAGGGGAAGTCCTTTTCGAACTCCCTGGACATGGGCATGTGGCAGACGGTCCAGGAATAGACGGTGCCGCGGCCGTTGGATTGCCGCCAGCCCCATTCGGACGAGCCGCAGTTGGCGCACATGAAGCGCGGGATGTGGCGCCAGGTCTCGCATTGCAGACAGCACTGGAAGCACAGGATGCGGTTGGCGCAATGGCCCCAGAACTGCTCGTCGAGGTAGTTGGTGGGGCGCGGTGCGGGGTTGGGCAGAAGCTGGGTGTCGGTCATCGCGTTATCTCCTCAGGATGACAAGGCTGCCATCGCCAAAATCGCCCCAGCCGGTCACCAGACCGAGCTCGGCATCGGGCACTTGGGTGCCGCCGTTGGCGCCGCGCATCTGGCGGGTGGCCTCGACGACATGGTTGAGGCCCCAGACGTGGGCTTGCGACAGCAGGCCGCCGTGGGTGTTCATCGGGTAGCGGCCGCCGATCTCCAGCGTGCCGCCCTTGACGAAATCGCCGACGCCGCCTTGCTCACAGAAGCCGAGGGCTTCGAGTTGCAGCAGCACCACATAGGTGAAGCAATCGTAGATTTGCAGAAAGTCCATGTCGGTGGGTTTGACGCCGGCCATCGCGAAGGCTTTGGGCGCGGAGTTGGACAAGCCGATATGGAACATGTCGGGGCGGTTGGCGATGTCGTCGGCCGGGTACGGGTGGCCCTCGGCGATGCCCATGATGTAGGCCGGGCGGTGGCGCAGGTCCTTGGCCTGGTCGGCGCTGCTGAGGATGATGGTGCAGGCGCCATCGGTTTCGAGGCAGCAGTCGAACAGCCGGAACGGCTCCGAAATCCAGCGCGACTTCAGGTAGGTTTCGAGGTCGAGCGGCTGGCCCCGGGTGATCGCCTTATCGTTGAACTGGGCGTGCTTGCGCGCGGCCAGCGCGACCGCGGCCATGGCCTCGTGGCCGATGCCAAAGGTCTGCATGTGGCGCATCGCGATCCAGGCATACATCTGCACCGGCGAGGCGCTGCCGTAGGGCCGGTAGTAGTTGAGCAGCGTGCGCTCGAGCGCCGGGATCGCGATGCGCTCGACATACTTGGCGTTGGGCTTTGGCCGCAGCGCGGAGGAGCCGTTCCAGCCTACGGTGATGGCGATGTTCTTGGCCACCCCGCAGGCGATGGCCATGACCGCACTTTGGATCGCCGTCACCGGGCTGGCGCCGCCCATGTTGACGGAGACGCTGTAGCGCAGGTCCTCGATGCCGAGGTTGGCGGCCATCTCCTCGGCGGTGATCAGCACCGGCGGCAGCACCAGGCCGTCGATATCGCTCGGCTTGAGGCCGGCGTCGGCGATCGCGATGCGGGTTGCTTCCAGCATCATTTCCGGGGACGGCCGCACGGCACCCCGGGTGTATTCGGTTTCGCCGATACCGACGATCGCCGCCTTGTCTCGGATATTGATGTCAGTCATCTGGGAGCCTCTGCGTGGCGAGGGGTGATTGCTCGGAATGGGAGTTTGGCGCAGCGATCCCTACGCTCGGGGTCGCGCCGTTGGCGCCTCAGCGCACCCACTGTGGTTTCTGGTTATCGCGGGCAGCGGGCAGGCGTCGCGCTGGGCGCACCATGACACCACAGCGCGGCTTTTTGCGTCAACGGTCGGGGTTGAGGGATCGGCTATCGGTCCCCTAAAAATCGATGGCTTAAAAATCAATCTCCAGCGCGGCGCACAGAAACTGCATCAGCCCCGCGCCGGCGGCGAACAGCGCGGCGACCTTGGCCGTCAGTTTGGGGTCGATGACCTCGGTGTCGGCCAGCGGATGCACGGCGATGAAGTCCTTGCGGCGCAGGTCTTCGATCAGAGGATGGTCGGCGGCAAAGCCCCGCGGCGGGCGCAGCAGACTGTCGCCGGCGAGTTCGTACTGACGGCGAAACTTGCGCTCGGCCAGCACCGCACGCCACTGGTCGGGATGACTGGCCAGCCGCGCGCGGATTTTCGCCAGCGCATCAAAGTCGGGGTGCCAGCAGCCAACGCCGACAAAGGAGTCGCCGGGCTCGATGTGCAGGTAGAACCCGGGGGCATGGATGTCCTTGCCGACGACGTGGCGAAACTGGATGCCGACATTGGTTTTGTAGGGCGTCTTGTCGTTGCCAAAGCGGGTGTCGCGATAAATGCGCATCAGCGAGCCGCCCATACGCTTGGGGACGGCTTCAAAGCGCGGCGATATCCGCGCCAGCCGTGGCCCCATGGCGGCGATGAAATCGAGAGCGGGGAAAAGCAGGTGGTCTTCGTAACGCTGGCGATGGGTGTCGAACCAGGCGCGATTGTTGTTGGCGGGGAGTTCGGTCAGAAACGTCAGCAGCTCGGGCGAGAAACCGCCGAAGGTGTCCGCTGGCGGCTTCGGCGACACGTCAGGCGTCGTCCAGATGACTGCGCGGGTCGCGGGACGTGCGCACTCCCAGGCTGCGGATCAGGCCGTCGTCGAGGCGGTAGATCCAGCCATGCACCGAGACCTCCTGACCGCGCCGCCAGGCATCCTGCACCACCGTGGTCTGGCACACGTTGGCGACCTGTTCGAGGACGTTCAGCTCGCACACGCGATCGACCCGCTCGTTTTCATCCGTCAGGGTAGCGAGCGCGGCAACGTGCTTGTAGGCGACGTCCTGGACATGGCGCAGCCAGTTGTCGATCAGCCCGAGCTGCTGGTTGCAGACGGCGGCGCGGACCCCGCCACAGCCGTAGTGGCCGCACACGATGATGTCCCTGACCTTCAGAAAATCGACCGCGTACTGCATGACGGACAGGCAGTTGAGGTCGGTGTGGACGACGATGTTGGCGACGTTGCGGTGCACGAACAACTCACCCGGCGCCAGGCCGACGATCTCATTGGCGGGCACGCGGCTGTCGGAGCAGCCGATCCACAGGTATTCGGGCGCCTGTTGTTGCGAGAGCCTGGTGAAGAAATCGGGGTCGCGGGCCTTGATGGCAGTCGCCCAGCGCCGATTGTTGTCGAACAAATGCTGCACTCGGCGCTCCTGCGGGATCAGCGACCTGGGGCGGGATTATATATCCACGTCGCCCAGATGGCCGTGGCGAACATCCTTGCCCTTGACCAGATAGACGACGTGCTCGCACACATTGACCGCGTGATCGCCGATGCGCTCCAGCGCCCGCAGGATCCACAGCACATTGATGGCGCGGGAAATGGTGCGCGGGTCTTCGATCATGTACGACACCTGTTCGCGCAGCGCCGTCTTGTAATCCAGATCGATCTGGCCGTCCTTGGCGAGGGTCGCGATGGCCGCTTGGGCGTCGAAGCGGGCAAAGGCATCGAGCGCCTCATTGACCATGGCGCGCACCCCGGCGGCGATATGGCGCACTTCGACATAGCCGCGCGGGGCGATGTTGTCGGCGCTGAGCTCGAGCACCATTTTGGCAATTTTCTGGGCTTCGTCGCCCATGCGCTCGAGATCGCGGATGGATTTGCTGACCACCAGGATCAGGCGCAGATCGGTCGCCGTGGGTTGGCGCAGCGCGATCACGGTGGCGCAGTTTTCATCGATCTTGCGCTCCATTTCATCGACGAAATCGTCCTCATCAATGACGTGCCGGGCGAGCGCACTGTCCGCCGTTTCGAGCGCCATAAGGGCGTCGCCGAGCTGTTTTTCCACCATGCCGCCCATGGCCAGCATCTGGCTTTTGATCTGCTCCAAATCCCGGTTGAACTGGCCGGAGATATGCTGGTCGAGATTAAGTTTGTCCATGGCGCCTCCTGTCAGCCGAAACGGCCGGTGATGTAGGCCTCGGTCAATTCGTGCTCGGGCGAGGTAAAAATGGTTTCGGTGTCATTGACTTCGATGAGGTAGCCGAGGTGGAAATAGGCCGTGCGGTGGGAGACGCGGGCCGCCTGCTGCATGGAGTGGGTGACAATGGCGATGGTGTAGTTTTCGGCGAGCTCGGCAATCAGCGCTTCGATGCGCGCGGTCGCAATCGGGTCGAGCGCTGAGCAGGGCTCGTCCATCAACACCATTTCGGGGCTGATGGAGATCGCCCGGGCGATGCACAGGCGCTGCTGCTGGCCGCCCGATAGACCGGTTCCGGGTTGCTGCAGGCGATCCTTTACTTCATCCCACAGCCCGGCCTTGCGCAGACTGGTTTCGACGATGTCGTCGAGTTCGGGCCGCCGCGACGCCAGGCCGTGGAGTTTCGGCCCGTAGGCGACATTGTCGTAGATCGACTTGGGAAAGGGGTTGGGCTTCTGGAACACCATGCCGACCCGGGCGCGCAGCCCCACCACGTCCATCTTGGGGTCGTAGATGTTTTCCTGTTCGAGCAGAAATTCGCCGCTGACTCGGCAACCCTCGACGGTGTCGTTCATGCGGTTGATCGCGCGCAGAAAGGTGGATTTGCCGCAGCCCGAGGGGCCGATCATCGCAATCACCTCGTTTTTGCCGATGTCGATGCTGATATCAAAAATGGCCTGCTTGTCGCCGTAGAACACGTTGGCGTTGCGGGTACGCATCTTGGGGTCATCGACGAACGGCTTGCCGACGGTTTTGCGCTTCGCCGTCTGTTCGCCGGCGAGCGCGTCGACGTGCATTTCTCCGGTGCCCATAAAGCCCCCGCCCAAAGCGTCCCCCAGTGTACCGCCAGCGACCGCAGTCTTCATCGTTCAACCCTCGATTTGAGTTGGTTCCAGCAGCGCTACCAGCGCCGCTCCAGCCGTCTACGCAAGATGACCGCGGTCGAATTCATCGCGATCAGAAAGGCCAGCAGCACCATGATCGCCGCCGAGGTTTTTTCGACGAAGCCGCGCTCGGGGCTGTCGGCCCACAGGAAGATCTGTACCGGCAGCGCCGTCGCCGGGTCGGTAAAACCATTGGGCACATCGACGATAAAGGCCACCATGCCGATCATCAGCAGGGGCGCAGTCTCGCCCAGTGCCCGCGCCAGGCCGATGATGGCGCCGGTGAGCATGCCCGGCATGGCCAGCGGCAGGACGTGGTGGAGCACTACCTGCATCGGTGACGCACCGACGCCGACGGCGGCTTCGCGGATGGACGGCGGCACCGATCTGACCGCCGCCCGGCTGACGATGACGATGGTCGGCAAGGTCATCACGGCGAGCACCAGGCCACCGACGATGGGCACCGAGCGCGGGACGTGGAAGAAATTGATGAACACCGCGAGCCCGAGCAGACCGAAAATCACCGAGGGCACGGCGGCGAGGTTGTTGATGTTGACCTCGACCAGATCCGTCCACTTGTTCTTCGGCGCAAATTCCTCCAGGTAGACGGCTGCCGCCACGCCGATGGGGAACGCCAGGATCAGCGTAACCGCCAACGTCAGCATTGACCCCAGGGTGGCCCCACCAATGCCCGCCTGTTCGGGTTCGCGGGAGTCGCCACGGGTAAAGAACGGCGTGTTGAACCGCAGCTTCAGTTCATTTTGCGCGGCCAGGTCGGCCAGCCACTGCTGTTCGCGCGCGTCGATGTTGCCCCATTCATCGGCGTCGCGGTCGCGCCGCTTGAAGTAGTAATCCACGTCATCATCGGCGAGCAACCACAGGGTTTCCCGCGCGCCGAGCAATGCCGGATCGGCGCGCAGGCGCTGTCGCAGGACCGTCGCGGCATCATTGCTGACGAGGCGGTACATCGCCAGGCGGTCTTTGCGCTCGCTGACCTCACCCAGCCGCGCGCGCAGCGCGGCCTTGACCGGCGCCAAAAAATCCGCCGCCAGCAGTTGTCGCGGGTCGCGACTGTCGGTGATGCCGAGCAGCTCCGGGTCGTAGTGCAGGTCGAGCTGGATATACGTCTGCCGAAAAGCGCCATAGCCCTTGCCGATGATATCGGCAAACAGCACGCCCACACTGGCGAGACCAAACAGGATCGCCGCCAGGCCGTACAAGCGGAAGCGGCGCTCGGCTTTATAGCGGCGCGCCAGGCTCCGCCGCACCAATGCCGCGCGGGTACCATTGCGGTCATCCAGGGAACTGCTGTCAGCCCCACCGTTACGGTCAGTCATATTGCTCCCGATACTTTTTGACAAAGCGCAGCGCGATCACGTTGAGCAGCAGGGTGCCGATGAACAACACCAGCCCCAGGGCGAAGGCCGCCAGGGTTTTGGGGCTGTCGAACTCCTGATCGCCGACCAGCAGGGTGACGATCTGCACGGTCACCGTGGTGACCGCTTCGAGGGGATTGGCGGTCAGGTTGGCGGCCAGCCCCGCTGCCATGACCACGATCATGGTCTCGCCGATGGCGCGGGACACGGCGAGCAGCACGCCGCCGACGATGCCCGGCAGCGCGGCCGGAATGATGACTTGCCTGATGGTTTCCGAACGGGTGGCACCGAGCGCCAGGGAGCCATCCCGCAAACTCTGGGGCACGGCATTGATGACGTCGTCGGACAGCGACGAGATGAACGGGATGATCATCACCCCCATGACCAGCCCGGCGGCGAGCGCGCTCTCCGAGGATGCCGCCATGCCCAGGCTGAGGCTGAGGTCGCGAATCAGCGGCGCCACCGTCAAGGCGGCGAAAAAACCATACACCACGGTGGGGATGCCGGCGAGGATTTCGAGCACCGGCTTGGCAAAGTTGCGCAGGCGCGGGCTGGCGTACTCGGCTAGGTAAATCGCCGCCATCAGGCCCACCGGCACCGCCACCACCATCGCGATCAACGAAATCAACAGGGTTCCCACGAACAAAGGGACGGCGCCGAAGCTGCCCGAGCTGCCCACCTGATCCGCGCGCAGCGCGGTTTGCGGGCTCCACTCCAGACCGAACAGAAAATCCGTCCAGGGCACCGCCTGAAAGAAACGCAGGGACTCGAACAGCACCGACAACAGAATGCCGAGCGTGGTCGCCACGGCGATGCTGGCACAACACCACAGGGCGACGCGGAAGACCTGTTCGACCTGCTCGCGAGCGCGCAGGGCGGGGGAAATTTTCAACCAGCCCCAGCTGGCGCCGGCGCCTGCCAGCATGATCGCGAGCCCGGCCACCAGGTTGCCCCCCAGGCTGCGCAGCGCGTTCATGCGTTCGGCGGCGGCGACCAGCGCGGGGTCCCTGTCCGTACCGACGAGCGCGCCACTGGCGAGATTTTCGATGCTGCTCAGCACTAGGCCGCGCTCGGCGGCGGATTGCGGTTGTGCGGCCTCCGGCAGGCCGGAGATCACCCGTTCGCTGACGATGGGTTCGTCAAACAACAGCCAGATCGCCAGCAGCGACAGCGCCGGCAGCGCGCACCAAAGTGCCGCGCGCAAGCCGTAATACAGCGGCAGCGAGTGTAGGTGGCGGATGCCGCCCAGGGGTTTGGCCAGGGCCAGCGAGCGCCGGTAGCCGATGGCGTAGGCAACGGCGGCCAGAACCATCAGAAGAAAAAGCAAATTGACCGTCTGCATGTGGCGTTCGCCGCTCGGTTAGTGAGTGATCACTACAGCTCTTTGGCCATCGTTCTTTGGCCATCGCCGCCCTGCAAGCAGGGTCTGGAAAAGAACAGGGCCTGGCTATCGCCAAGCCCAGATCGACCTGTCACCACCACCGGGTCGAACGCCGGTTACAGCCCCTGCCCGGTCAGCAGTTTCATCGCCTTGACATCGGCCGCCACTTGCACCCGCAGCGCCTTGGGCAGCGGAATCAGGCCTTTTTCGGACAGATAGCCCTCATCGCCCCAGGCCTTTTCACTGGTGAACTCGGCCATATACTCCTCGATACCCGGCACCACACCGACATGGGCTTTCTTGACATAGAAGTACAGTGGCCGGGACACAGTGTAGGACTTGTCGGCGATGGCTTCGAAGCTGGGGGCAACGCCCTCGATCACCGCACCCTGCACCTTGTCGCTGTTCTGCTCCAGAAAGCTGAAGCCAAAGATACCGAGGGCATTGGGATTGCTGACCAGCTTCTGCACGATCAGATTGTCGTTTTCGCCGGCCTCGATATAGGCGCCGTCCTCGCGCACCCCGAAGCAGAGCGCCTTGTAGCGGTCTTTTTCATCGGCTTCCGTATCCTTGATCCAGGGCCAGGTCTTGCAACCGGCCTCCATCACCAGTTCCGCGAACGCATCGCGGGTGCCCGAGGTCGGCGGCGGCCCCAGCACCTCGATCTTGGTGGCGGGCAGCGCGGGGTTCACCTGCTGCCAGGTTTGGTAGGGGTTGGGCATTACCTTGCCCGCTCTATTGGGGTCGGGTACGTTTTTGGCAAGCGCCAGGAACAGTTCCTTGCGGGTGAGGTGCATGGGTGCGGCTTTCTTGGAATTGGCAATAACGATGCCGTCGTAGCCGATCAGGACCTCGACGATCTCGCTGACGCCGGCGCCAACGCAGGCGTCAAATTCACTTTTCTTCATGCGCCGCGAGGAATTGCTGATATCCGGGTGGTTGGTGCCGACACCTGCGCAAAACAACTTCATGCCGCCGCCGGTGCCGGTGGATTCTACTTTCGGTGTCGCCTTGCCCGTCGCCTTGCCGTAGCGCTCGGCGACGACCGTGGCAAACGGATACACGGTCGAGGATCCGACCATGCTGACGTAGTCGCGCGCTGCGGCCTGGGTTTGCATGCTGGCGCCCAGCGTGATCGCCACGGCCGCGCTAAGGCCGAATATTGTCGTGCGGAAGCTGTCTTTCACTGAGTTCTCCTCGGGAGTGGTTGGCGAAGCCATCGTAGAGTCACCCCGTGACAAGATTATGGACAGTTTGTGACGGTTATGTGACGGCCCGGCGCATAGCAGGCGCTGGCCGGCGTGCCGGCCGCTACTTAACAGGCCGTTGAAAAACG
Organism: uncultured bacterium; assembly: GCA_965232975.1. GTDB lineage: Bacteria > Pseudomonadota > Gammaproteobacteria > Pseudomonadales > Porticoccaceae > CBDDRG01. The sequence continues at coordinate 4,514 of CBDDRG010000018.1, read as the reverse complement.
CTGTTCAACGGCCTGTTAAAGCAAGCCAAGGACGGCTTGCACGAAGATCAAGCACGCCAAGTGCTTCATCTTCGGAGGCCGTCGCGGGCGTGTACCGCGACGAGCCGGGTTGAAAAAGGGCAGGAAAGCCGTTTTTCAACATCCTGTCAGGGTAAACGCCGCGCGCTGGCGGTGGCGATGAAGTGATCGATGTGCTCGCGCACATCGGCGCTCCAGCCGAGGGCGCTACTGACACTGGCGACCAGGCGCAGATGGCTCATGCGCGGGTAGATCACTACCGTCACCGGCCCGCCGGTCTTCATTACTGCCGCCTGAAGGTGGCGGGTGTTCCTGATCTTCACCTTGGTGTCGTTTTCGCCATGCAGCAATAACAGGGGCGGGTTATCGCCATCGGCAAAATGTACCGGCAGGGCGCGGGGATAATTCGCCGGCGGGCCAAAAATGTCCTGCAAATCAATGTCTGCCGAGGGCAGAAAGTCGTAGGGCCCGGCGAGTCCGATCATGCCCCGCAACTGGTTCCGGTCGGCCCCGACGCGGCGCAGAAAGCTGCCGTCCAACGCGAGCATCGCCGCGATGTGGGCGCCGGCGGAGTGGCCCATGACGAACACCCGCGCGGCATCGCCACCGAACTCGCCGATCCGGGCGAGGACCCAGGCCACTGCTTGGGCGCCGTCGTCGACGAAGGCCGGAAAGCGGATCGCGGGATACTGGCGGTAGTCGGGGATGACGACCACCAGGCCGCGCGCCGCCAGCGCCTGGCCGAGAAACCGGTAGCCTGCCCTGTCCCCGGAGCTCCAGCGGCCACCGTAGAAAAACACCACCACGGGCGCTGACGAGCGGTCGAGCGGGGCGTAGACATCCAGGGCCAGGCCGCGATCGGGCGCATACTCCAGATCCGCGATCAACCGGTAGCCGGCGGCGGGCGTCAGGCGGTTGAGCACCGCCTGTCCGGAGTGCCGCTGGCCGAAACTGCCAACCACGGCAGCAAGCTTGGCTTTCAGTGCGAGGACAGCTGTCAATGAAAGGCGCATGGGCGCGCTGAAGCTCGGGGTGATCGCCCGCTGGCCGCCGCGGCGCCGCCTCGTTTCCCCAGTATGCAATCGATATAATTCCGCGCTCGCAGGGGGCAGAGGAACGGCAGTGGCAACGGAGTTATCGAACTCTCTATCATCTCGGGACTCGCGGGCGCCCGATCTGACCACCTTTCAGGGTCTGATCTTCGCATTGCAGCTGTACTGGGCACGGCGCGGCTGCGTGATTCTACAGCCCCTCGACCTGGAGGTGGGCGCCGGCACCTTTCACCCGGCAACCTTTCTGCGGGCGATCGGCCCCGAGACCTGGAACTGCGCCTATGTGCAACCCTGCCGCCGCCCCACCGACGGCCGCTATGGCGAAAACCCCAACCGTTTGCAGCACTACTACCAGTTTCAGGTGGTGCTGAAACCCTCGCCGGACGCTATCCAGGACTGGTATCTCGACTCCCTGCGAGAGCTCGGCATCGATCCGCTGATTCACGATATCCGCTTCGTCGAGGACAACTGGGAGTCGCCGACGGTGGGCGCCTGGGGGCTGGGCTGGGAAATCTGGTTGAACGGCATGGAAGTGACCCAGTTCACCTATTTCCAGCAGGTCGGCGGCCTCGAATGCTACCCGGTCACCGGTGAAATCACCTATGGGCTAGAGCGCATCGCCATGTATCTGCAGGGCGTGGACAGCATTTTCGATCTGGTATGGACCCGCGACCCGTCCGGCGCCAAGGTCACCTACGGCGATGTCTTCCACCAGAACGAGGTGGAGATGTCCCGCTTCAATTTCGAGGAGGCGGACGTGCCGACCCTGTTCACCACCTTCGACAACTGCGAGCGCGACAGCCAGCGGCTGATCGCCAACGGGTTGCCGTTGCCGGCCTACGAACAGGTCATGAAAGCCTCCCACGCCTTCAACCTGCTCGACGCCCGCCACGCCATCTCCGTCACCGAGCGCCAGCGCTTTATTCTGCGGGTGCGGGCGTTGGCCCGCGCCGTCGCCCAGGCCTATTTCGATTCCCGCCGGAAGCTGGGCTTTCCGCTCGCGCCCCCGGCGCTGGCGGCCGAAGTCAGCGCACAGCATGGCGTACCTAGTGGGGCGGCAGCGCGATGAACCGGGATTTTCTGGTCGAGCTGGGCACCGAAGAACTTCCCCCCAAAAGCCTCAAGGAATTGATGACCGCCTTCAGTGCCGGCATTGCCAGTGGCCTGCAGGCGGCGGGGCTGGCGCACGGCGAGGTTCAGGGCTTCGCCGGGCCGCGGCGGCTGGCGGTGCGCGTGCGTGGGCTCGCCGCGCAGCAACCGGACATCACCAGCGCACGCCTGGGGCCGATGGTGGCGGCGGCGTTCGATACCAGCGGCGCGCCGACGCCGACCGCGCTGGGCTTCGCCCGCAACTGCGGCGTCGAAGTCACCCAGTTGCAACGGGTGCCGAGCGACAAGGGCCCGCGTCTGGCCTGGCGCTCCGTGCAGCCGGGAAAGGCCACGCCCGCGCTGCTGCCGGATATAGTCGCGGCCGCATTGAAGGCGCTGCCCATCGCCCGGCGCATGCGCTGGGGCGCGCGCCGCGACGAATTCGTGCGCCCCGCGCACTGGCTGGTGCTGCTGTTCGGCGACGCCGTAGTGCCCGGTGAAGTGCTTGGGCTCAGCGCCGGCAGGGACACACGAGGCCACCGCTTTCACAGCCCGCAGCCGGTCGCCATCGCCAACCCCGCCGCCTACCTCGACACCCTGCGGGCTATCCGCGTGATCGCCGATTTCGGCGCGCGCCGCGAGCACATTCGCACCCAGGCAACAGCGGCGGCGAGCGCCGCCGGCGGCAACGCCGTCATCGACGAAGACCTGCTCGACGAGGTCGCCGCGCTCACCGAGTGGCCCGTCGCGCTGGTCGGCCGCTTTGAAGAGCGCTTTCTCGAGGTGCCGCCGGAAGCTCTGGTGTCCTCGATGAAGGAGCATCAGAAGTATTTTCACATCATCGATGACATCGGCAAATTGCTGCCGCTGTTCGTCGCGACCGCCAATATCGAGAGCAGCGATCCCGCCCAGATCATTGCCGGCAACCAGCGCGTGATCCGCCCGCGCCTGGCCGACGCGGCGTTCTTCTATCAGACCGATCGCAAGACCTCGCTGGCGGCCCAGCGCGAAAAGCTGAAGACGGTGCTGTTCCAGGACCAGCTCGGCTCCCTGTTCGACAAGACCGCGCGGGTCGCCGCGCTGGCCACCGAGCTGGCGCCCCTGATGGGCGCGGACAGCGCCCTCGCGCAGCGGGCGGCGACGCTCTGCAAGTCCGACCTGGTCAGCGCCATGGTGCTCGAATTCGCCGATCTGCAGGGCATCATGGGCCGCTACTACGCCCTCGACGACGGCGAGCCCGCCGAGGTCGCCACGGCGCTGCGGGAGCAGTATCTGCCGCGTTTCGCCGGCGATGCCGTGCCCGCGACACCCACCGGCGCGACGCTGGCATTGTGCGATCGGCTCGACACCCTGGTCGGCATCTTTGGCATCGGCCAGCCACCCACGGGCTCGAAGGATCCGTTCGGCCTGCGCCGCGCGAGCCTCGGGGTGCTGCGCATCCTGGTCGAGCGCGAGATCGATCTGGATCTGCGCGCGGCGCTGACCAGCGCCGCGCGCCTGCAACCGGCCGTGAAGGCGCCAGCAGAGGTCGTACAGCAAGTACTCACTTACCTCATAGACCGCTTCAAATCGTGGTATGACGATGCCCAGATCGCGGCGGAGATCGTCCTCGCAGTAGCCGCTCGACAGGTCGCGAACCCCTTTGACTTCGACCGCCGGGTGCAGGCCGTAGCTGCCTTCAGTCGTCTGCCAGAAGCTGCTGCGCTGGCGGCGGCGAACAAGCGGGTCGCCAATATTCTGGAAAAAGACAGTCTCGGCATTCTGGAAAAAGACAGTCTCGGCGGAATCACAGACGCGCTGCCCGCCGCCTTGGCGCCTGGCCGGTTGCGGGAGCCCGCCGAAATCGCGCTCGCCAATGCCGTGGGTGCGCTCGCCGTACAGGTGCGCCCCCTGATCGACCGCGGCGACTACAGCGCCGCACTGATGGCGCTGGCGAGCCTGCGCGCGCCGGTGGACACCTTCTTCGACCAGGTCATGGTGATGGCGGACGATCCCGAAGTGCGCGCTAACCGCCTCGCGCTGCTGCGGCAATTGCGCGACCTGTTCCTCGAAGTGGCCGACATCTCGCTACTCGCCGTCAAAACCGCAAGCGCATGAAATTAGTGATTCTGGATCGCGACGGCGTCATCAACGACGACTCCGCCGCTTATGTCAAATCCGCGGACGAATGGATTCCGCTGCCCGGCAGCATCGCAGCCATTGCCCGGCTGAGCCGTGCGGGTTACACCGTGGCGGTGGCGACGAACCAGTCCGGCCTGTCCCGCGGCCTGTTTGGACTCGACGAACTGGAGGCGTTGCACGCCAAGCTGCAAACCCTGGTCGCGGCCGAGGGCGGCACCATTGATGGCTTCTTCT
>CBDDRG010000017.1:0-6645 GCA_965232975.1 uncultured bacterium | reverse complement strand
ACTGCCCACGGCTGTTGGCATCAATTGGCCAACGCTAACGCCAGAACCCGACCCGCAACCGACGAGCGCAACACTAAACCCTTTACAAACGGTGTCTCAAAATCGTTGACACGCTCCGGCCTGGACGGGGGCGTGAAGCCGAGGTGAGATGAGCCTGAAGGCCGTCATCACTCGAATGATGACGGGATTCCTAAGACCCGAGGTCTCCGGACCCTGGCGTATAATGAGCGCCGTCGTCGGGCCGCGAGGCGGCGACCGCTGCGACAGACTCCCTGGCCAGCCGCGGGGAGACAGCAAGCGTTGCCCGATCAACAAGCGTTGCCCGATGAAAGAGAGGCCAGAGCTGCCACCCGGACGCAAACACCCGCCATCGACCCCCAGTCCGCTGGACTGGCCCGCCATCGACCGCCTGCTGCTGTTCGGCGGCTATCTCGGGCTGTTCCTGCTCGCGGTCGTCGGCGCTTTCGCCGGTGCGCTACGGCTGGAACAGCAGGTGGCGAGCGAACTCCGCTACCTCAACGTGCCGGTCGCTTGGGCGACTGCCGCCTTTTGCGGCGCGGTGAGCGTCGTCGTGCTCGGCTGTGTGCTTGCGGCGCTGAGCAGGAGAACGCGCGAAGACGAGTGGGCGGCCATGGAATACGTCGTCATCTACGCCTATCTCGTGGTAGTGCTGTGTGGGGTCTATGTGACCAGCAGCTACTTTGGCTTCGGCATCATGGCCTGGTTCCTGGGGGCGACTCTGGGCGCCATTCTGCTCGACATCCGCAAGGTCAAGATTGCCAATCTGGTGGCGACCTTTGCGATTCTCGGCCTGATGGCATTGGATGTCCGCGGCGACATTCCCCACGCGCCCCTGTTCAACCTGCCGGCGCTACCGAGCGTTGACCGCACGCCGCTGAGCTGGCTGCTGGTGGAAGCCACGGTCGCGGTATTTTTTGCCGTCGCGGTCTATATCAATATCGCGCTGGTGGGCCGCTGGCTGATCCGGGAGGAGGGCTATCGCCAAAAATCCACCACCGACGGCCTCACCAAGCTGATGAACCGGCAGTCGTTCATCGAGCGGGCGCAGATCGAATTGAGCCGCAGCGAGCGCCGCCAGACCCCCATTGCCTGCATCATCCTCGACATTGACCACTTCAAGCGCGTCAACGACACCTATGGTCATCCGGTCGGCGACCGCGCCTTGATCGCGGTCGCCGACACGCTGGCCAAGACCGCGCGCAGCTACGATCTGGTGAGCCGCTACGGTGGCGAGGAGTTCGTGCTGCTGCTGCCGGATACCGACAGCCAGTCCGCCCTCGGCATTGCCGGGCGGATCCGCAAACACATCATGGCAATGGTGATCGAAGTCGGCGCTGAGCGTCTGAGCATGACCGCCAGCTTCGGCGTCGCCTCGGCGCCTGCCGATGTCGACCGCGACATCCGCGCGTTGCTCAGCGCCGTCGACGAGGCGCTGTACGAAGCCAAGAGCGCGGGTCGCAATCGGGCCATCCTGTACGAGCGCCCTGCCGCCGCACCGGCCGCAGGCGTGAGCAATCGACCCGGCTGAATCCGAGCTTTTTCAAGATCTCGCTGAAGGGCGCGTCGCGGCGTTAAAACCGGCCTCAAAATGCTCATATACGGCCCCCGCATGCCACGCTTTTTCGGTCAGTTTTGCCTGGCGCTGCATCCCCTGATCGGGTGTTGAGCAGGCTCTAACTCGGCCCGCCCGGCTGCTTGAAGACGCGCGCCGAAACGCCGATGGGCGAGTGGCCGGCATCGGGCGGCGCAACTGAGTGCGAGCAATTCCGGACACTGCGGCGTATCCTTGACCAAGGGGATCACTACGTGGGACAGCGTATACCGATGATTCTGATGATCGATAATTACGATTGGCGTCCATAGATGGCTGTCGAGTTCCAGGGATGTTGTAAATATCATTGATTTATAAGGTAATATTTTCTGCTGATGTCTGCCACAGACTAGACCAAGCCACTGCGCATGTGTATAACAGTGTGTGTAACGATCCTACCGGAGGGCGTTATACACATGGCACTCAACCTCCTCACCGTACGTAAGATCGAAACCGCCCTGGCCAGGGACAAGCCGTACTTGCTGAAGGACGGCGGCAGCCTGTTCGTGCGCATCCAACCCAATGGAACCAAGCTCTGGTGGTATCGGTATCGCCTCGGAAATGCCGCACAGACCTACTCTATCGGCATCTTCCCCAAGGTGACCTTGGAGACTGCACGAAAGGAACGTGATTGGGCGCGTGCGATGGTTCGCGAAGGCCGTGACCCGATCCTGGAGAAGCGAGTAAAGGTCGCCAATCAAGTCGGGCAGAACGAGCACATCTTCGAGGCTGTTGCTCGCGCGTGGATGAAGGCCAACATCCAGTGGTCCGAGGGGTACGCCGATCAGGTCGCGTACTACTTCGAGAAAGATGTGTTTCCCAAGATCGGCAAGCTGCCCATCGGAGTCATCAAGGCGTCTCACCTTCGGCCCATCATGCACGGCGTGGTTGAGCGCGGTGCTCCTACCGTGGCGATCCTGATCAGGCAGTGGTGCGGTCAGCTCTTCGCATACACATCGGGGGAAGGGCTTTGCGACAGCGACCCGACGGCATTGCTGAAGCGTTCGGTGAAGCGCCCGAGGGTCCGACACAATCCGCCGTTGTCGTGGCAGGACATCCCGAAGTTCTTGAACAGCGTGGACGATGCGGGCTACCGGACTACCGTGATCGCGCTGCGGCTGATGGCTCTGACCTTTGTTCGCACCGCCGAGCTGCGCAAGGCGTATTGGTCCGAGTTCGATCTGGACAATGCCCTCTGGACGGTTCCCGAAGGCCGGATGAAGATGCGCCAGCCTCATATCGTCCCGTTGTCGAAGCAGGCGATCGTGCTCTTGAAGGAACTGCACACGCAGACTGGCGGGGGCAGGGTGCTGTTCCCCAGCTATCGGAAGCCAGGAGAAGTGATGTCAGCCACGACGCTCAACAAGGTGCTGGAGCGCATGGGCTACGGCGGTCAGTTCTCCTCGCACGGCTTCCGCTCAACGGCGACGACGCTGCTTGGATTGTTGAGCTATCCCGAGAACCGGGTCGACCTGCAACTGGCGCACTCGAAGCGGAAGAAGGATTCCTCGCGCGCGCCGTATGACCACACCAAGTACATCGCCTCGCGTACCATCATCATGCAGGATTGGGCGGACATCCTGGATGCGTTGGCCGGCGGTGAGTCCATGAGCAAGATCATGGATGCCTTTGGGCCGCTGTCGAAGCGGCGCAGGGCACTGCTGAACGTCATCGAGCGGGAGTAATACCCGTGAGAGGTGTTCAGGACATCGAGCGAGCGCGTTGGATGAACCTCTCTTGGGGCCCGTTCAAGGACATGCAGGGACGTAGCAGGTAAGCCATCACGATCGTTGGTGCGCCGGCCAGCGGCCGCAGGGCGATGCCTCGGCGCAGGTAGCTCGCCAGTCTCGCGGCAGGCGCAATGGCGATCCCGTACCCGGCGGCGACCAGCGTGATCGCCACATCGAATGTCGCCACCGTTTGCTCTCGCTCGTGCAGTGCGTTACCGAATACGCGCTGTACGGTCCAGCGCCACGGTTCATCGGTCGTTGACCGCGCGCAGATCAACGCCTGCTTGAGCACTTCCTGGCAAGGCACCTCACCGTAGGCCAACAGGTGTGAGCGCTTGGCGACCGCGACTGCGAGCGTGTCGTGCCACAGCGGTTCGCATTCCCAGCCAGGCCACTGCCGCGCGGCCGTGGACAGGGCCAAGTCGAAGCGGTTGCCCGGCAGTTCCTGCATCGATGCGGTGGTGATCCGTCCGACCAGGGTGGCGGTGGTCTCGGGCTCTTCGGCGCGCTGCAGAGCCAGCACGTCGGCCGGTTGGGAGGGCACCCATTCGCCGAGGACGGCCAGACGAATTTCGGCGGTGATGTCGCTCGATTCCACGTCCAGCTCCCCCAGGCGGTGAATGTCGTGCCAACTAATCTCGGAGCCATTGAATGAGTTAAGTTTAACGTGGTTTAAATCGTGACCGTGTTCGACGCTCTTGGCAATGCCAAAGCGTTCGATCCAAAGGGGCCGCCCCACCGGCACCACTACCTACGAAGCGGAACCAGCCATCGCGTTTGGGGCTACCGTGCGGGAAGAAAGAACCAACCAGGGTATCGCTCAGGAAACGCTGGCCCACATGGCCGGCATCGAACGGTCGCACATGGGCAAGATCGAGCGCGGCGAGCATGTCCCCACGCTCCCTCTCATCCTCAAGATCGCCCGTGCGCTGAAATGCAGTGCCGCCCACTTGATGACTCTGACCGAAGCCAGGCTGGCGGAGTCTGCCCGATCCACGGATTGAAGCCGGCCAGCGCAGCGGTCGCATGCCTACCCCTGATCGTCGTTGTCCTTGCCGCCAAGGGCTGAGTCTTCGCGCTTTGCGGCCTCGTTGAGGAGCCGCAGGTATGGGTTGTCTGGCGGCGTCTCCTGGAACAGCGCATCCGGGCTGGCGAGCAGATAGCCATGCAGCCGGCGCGACTTGCGCGGACCCGTGACTTCGCAAGTCCAGATGTTCAGCCCACTGGGCTGCTTGCGGTGCTGCCCCAGCTTCTCGAAGCGCTTCTGCACCCACTGCCACCCCTCCAGCTTCTCCTGCCTGGCCAGCGCGGCGACTTGAAGATACTCCTGCGCGTAGCGCTGGAACACGCCGGGGCTGACGAGGTAGGTCGTACCGGCGACGGTATGCACCAGAGCCTTGGCGTCGTTGATGATGAGCTTGCGCGTCTGGATGCTCTGACGCAGCCAGGCCATGAAGTGCGCCCCGGAGGGCTCTGCGCGATCCTGGGCAGGCGCGAGGCTCATCTGCGGCGGTGGCACGATCAAAGGGGCGGGCTCGGGCTCGGCAACAGGGCAACTCGGGATCTCCGGTGCTGTGGGTGGAGTAGTGTCTCCCAGCAGGTCGAGCAGCGCGGCCACGCCCGGGTCTGTGGCTGCGGATGCGATCGGCGCCGTGCTCGCGGGTGCAGCATCGATGCCTTCCGCGTGCGGCACATCGGCCACCGCCGGCGCCTGCGGCTCCGCCTGTTCCTCTTCGACCTGCACACGGCCTGCGAACGGCGCCGGCCGGTCGGCGGCATCCCAGATCATCGCCGGCGAGAGTTTCAGGAAGGTGAAGCTGTGCGACCAGCCGGTGTCGCTGGTGACGGTGGCCTTCCAGATCGCCTTGCCGTCCGGCGTAGCCAGAGCGATGCCATGGTCCTGCAGCACGTTGAACACGGCCGTATTGCTCGCCGGGATGCCGTCGATGCCCTGCGACAGCAGATGTGCGCGCAGCTTGTCCGAGACCGTCTTGCTCACCAGCCACAAGGCGTCTTGGGTCAGCCAACCGTCCGCCGGGCCGGCCTGGTTCAACTTGAACTCTTCCTTGAGCAGATAGCGCAAGCCGTCGAGCAATTTGCGTTGCAGCGCGTGTTTGGGCGCCGCCAGCGCCTTGCTGGGATCACCGCCGAGTTCCTGGGCGACCGATGCCTGGTCGGCCTGCACGACGAGTTCGCCGAGCGTGCCGGCGTGCTCGTACTGGCCGGCCAGCACGTACAGCAGCGCGGCCCACAGGTCGGGATAGCCAACGAGCCAGTCGAAGATTTGCTGATCGAGCACCTGCCGATACAGCAGGCCCGTCGCCGCACTGTGCAGACGGTATTCGCGGCCGGGGCGGTAGCGGAAGCGGTACGGCCGCTGCAACGGGCCGTGCCAAGGGTGCCAGACGCTGCCGTCGGCGTGCTCGACATGCAGATCCACGGCGACCTTGCCGACATCGTGCAGCAGTGCGGCGTAGGCAGTGCCGGCCGTCCACGCTTCGGCCTGGGCCGCCCGTGCCTCCGGCGTGGCGCCGGCAGGCAGCAGGTGCGACTGCCGCAGCTTGAGCGCATAGGCCGTGATTTCGAGGCCATGGTCCAGCATTCCGCCCGGATAGGCGTGGTGGTGGCTTTCGGACGCAGGGAACTGCTGGACCAGTTCGGCGTAGCGTTCCAGCGGCGCCAGGTACAGCGTGGCGAACTGCCCGCGCGACAGAGACGTGCGCTGCCAGATGTGTTCCAGCAGCTTCTGCCGGCGCGATGTTGCCAGCAGCGATCCGGCCGACTCCGGCCGCGTCAGCCCTTTGGGTGTCTCGGTGGAGGGAGTGGATGGTGCGCCGGAGGCCGGCAGCATGCGTTTGCGAAACAGCGAGAGCATGGCGAACCTCGGATGAGGGACTGCTCAGGGGTGCCTTTTGGCCTTTTCGGGTAGGGCCTTTCCCCTTGGCCCCGTTCCCTTGGCCCCGTTCCCTTGCCCCTTCCCAGCCCTTTGGCCTTTGCGAAGCCTTTGGGTATAGGGCAACGACCCCTGCCGGGCCATAACCAATGCGGGCTTGGCCCAGGTCGGATTGATGCGGGAAGGCTGGCTGTGCCGCCCCTACGATGGAGCCGTTTCATCAACCGGACAGAGCATCATGCACACCCAGATTGACAAGGTAAGGAGCTCTCCTTACCATCCGGGCATTGCCATCAGGAGTGCCACCATGCCCGAAATTCACGAAGTCGCGACGCTGACCTCCAAGGGTCAGATCACGCTGCCCAAGTCCATCCGGCAGGCGCTGGGCGTGGACACCGGCGGCAAGGTGG
>CBDDRG010000016.1:0-3531 GCA_965232975.1 uncultured bacterium | reverse complement strand
CCTCGCGGGTTTCGGTCACGATCTCCCGGGCATGGCCGATCTCCTCTTCGAGTACGGTGACGTCCTGGTAGCGCGGCGGGCGCCGGTGACCCGGCGCAAACCGTTCCATCACCTTTTCGAACTTGATGACGGGTTCTTTTTTCTCCGGAGGCACGATCAGGACCGGCGACGCGCTGGCAGCCGGGCGCGGCCGCGACGCGACGTCCTTGCCCTGTTCGGTGTCGATGTAGACGTGCTGGCAATAGCGGCCGATTTCTTCGATCTGGTCGTCCGACTGGATCTCGAAGCCCTGGAACAGGAACGGCGTCTCGCGCCAATGGCGCCCCACCAGCTCGGAGACATACATTCCGCGCTGAAGATCCTGAACGGCAATCTTCTTTTTCATATCATAAAGATAGCAGCAAGAATCGCGCCAATTTGGCGCTATTCTCACCGTCGGGAAGGCGGGAACGGTTCAGGCTTTCTTTTTGTTTTCAAGCAGTTTGTGAATTATCGGCGTGAGGATGATTTCCATGGCGAAGCCCATCTTGCCACCGGGCACGACGATGGTGTTGGGGCGGGACATGAACGAGCCGTTGATCATGCTCAGAAAGTAGGGGAAATCGACGTTCTTGGGATCGCGGAAACGGATCACGACCAGGCTCTCGTCCGCGGTGGGGATGTCGCGCGCGATGAAGGGATTGGAGGTGTCCACCACCGGCACGCGCTGAAAGTCGATGTGCGAGCGCGAGAATTGCGGCGTGATGTAATGCACGTAGTCGTACATGCGGCGCAGGATGGTATCCACCACGGCCTCGGCGGAATAACCGCGTTCGGCGGTGTCGCGCTGAATTTTCTGGATCCATTCGAGGTTGACGATCGGCACCACGCCGACCAGCAGATCCACCCACTTGGCGACGTCGACTCCAGCCTTGGCGTCCACCACGCCGCCGTGCAGGCCTTCGTAGAACAGGAGATCGGTGCCGGGGGGGATGTCTTCCCACGGCGTGAACTCGCCGCCCTTGAGCGAGGTGCCAAGCCGCTTGTTATGCAGGGCGGCTTCATCGTCGTTGTGCAGGTAGTAACGTTTCTTGCCGGTACCGGTCTCGCCGTAAGTCTTGAACTGTTTTTCCAGCTCCTCGAAAATGTTGGCCTCGGGACCGAAATGGCTGAAGTTGCGGTTGCCCTCGGCCTCGGCTTTGATCATCGCCTGCCGCATTTCGGCGCGGTTGTAGCGGTGGAAGCTGTCGCCCTCCACGATCGCCGGGTTGATCTGTGCCCGCCGGAAAATATGCTCGAACGCAACCTTGACGGTGGAGGTGCCGGCGCCACTCGAGCCGGTGATGGAGATGATCGGGTGCTTCTTGGACATCGCTGAGTTCCTTCAGGCCACGGAAAGCGGCACATTCTACCTCAGGGATGGAGATTTTCGCTATTGACCTGGCACGTCCGTAACGGGATATCGGGCAATGTCCATCGTGGCCGCTTTGCCTGCCGGGTCAATGGCGGATACCCCGTCCGCCGCGACGTCAGCACAGCCGTTGCAGGCTTCAGACAGCGTATCCGGGGTTGCCGGAGGCGCCTTTGAGCCGGGGAATATAGGGCTGGCCGACGCGCACGGTCTTCGCCGCGCGCAGGTACTCGGCCACCACGTCCCAGACGGGTTTGCCGGGCTCGATCGGTTGCACGCTGGCCCAGCCGGCGACCTTGTATTTCTTGCCGGCATCGAGCGGCTTGCCCCTGACGGTCGCGTTCTGGATGCGCTTGCCGTGAGTCTGGTTGATGTCGAGCGTGTATTGCAGGCCGCCGACGCGAACCATGTCGCCGCCCTGCTGGTAGTAGGGATCGGTGTGGTACAGGTTGTCGGCGATGTCCTCGAGGATGACCTTGATCTGCTCGCCGGTGAGCTGGTTGACGGTGGCGGTGGCATAGGTGATCGCGGTCTGATCCATGAGGTGTTCCATCAGGATCGTGTCGCCCGGGAGCAGGGTGGTGCCCCAGCGAAAGCCCGGCGAGAAGGCGATGTCCGCGCCCTGTACCGTCAGCAGCGCATCGATGATCAGCTGGTCGAAGGTGCCGTTGAAATTGCCGCGCCGGTAGAGCAGGCTTTCCGTCACCGCGAGTTTCTCGCCGAGTTTGCCGGCATAGGGTGCGCGCACTTTCTCGATATAGGCGGCCATTTCCTTGTCGGGCGGAAGCAGGTTGGCGAATACCGGCAGCATTTTGAAGCGATAGTCCGCCACCTTGCCGTTCCTGACGTCGAGATCGAGCACCGCCAGATATTTGCTGTTGGAGCCGGAGTTGATGACCAGCGTCTTGCCGCCGGCGTTTTTCACCAGCGACGGGGCCGGTATGGCGTCATGCGTGTGCCCGCCGAGAATCACGTCGATGCCGCGCACGCGGCTGGCCATCTTGAGGTCCACGTCCATGCCGTTGTGGGACAGCACCGCCACCACCTGCGCGCCATTGGCGCGCACCTCGTCCACCATTTTCTGCATGTGGTCGTCGTTGATGCCGAAGCTCCAGTCCGGAATCATGTAGCGCGGGTTGGCGATCGGCGTGTACGGGAACGCCTGGCCGATGACGGCCACCGGGATCTTGTTGATCTCGCGGATGACATAAGGCTTGAAGATGAGCTCGCCCCAGGTGGCGTCGTTGACATTCTGCGCCAGGAATTCGATGTGCCCCTTCAGGTCCTTGTCGACGATTTCCTTGACGCGTTCGGCGCCGTAGGTGAATTCCCAGTGCGCGGTCATGATGTCGACGCCAAGCAGCTTCTGCGCGTCCACCATGTCCTGCCCTTTGGTCCACAGTGCCGTTGCCGACCCCTGCCAGGTATCGCCGCCGTCCAGCAACAGGGTGCGGCCCGGGCGGCTGGCGCGCAGGTTTTTCACCAGCGTGGCGAGATGGGCGAAGCCGCCGATCTTGCCGTAACGGCGCGCGGCCTGCTCGAAATCGAGGTAGGTGAAGGCATGCGCCTCGATCGAGCCCGGCGCGATCTTGAAATGCCGGAGCAAGGCCTCGCCGACCAGGTGCGGCGGTTTCCCGCGCGCGGCACCGACGCCGATATTGATGCTGGGTTCGCGAAAATAGATTGGCTGGAGTTGCGCATGGCAATCGGTCATGTGCAGCAGCGATACATTCCCGAACGGCGGCACGTCGTAAAGGCCGCCGGGGTTTTTGCCGCTGGCGAAAGCCGGGCGGCTGCCCGGGCCGCCCTCGTAAACCAGGCCGGCGGCGGCGCCCATGGCGAGCATTTGCAGGAATTCACGTCGGGACAGGCTCATATCAGTCTCATCATCCTGTGATCGGTGGGTATTGTGTCAGAGGAACAGTATCATCGGCTGCATTCCGTTAAGACGCCAGGCGGCAATCACGTATTCCCCCAGCTGCCTGAAAAAGAAAACCCGGCGTTACCTCGCGCCGGGTTTCAGTACATCCGGATTATTCCTAGTTGCGCATGGCCGGCGCCGTCAGGGGCAGGCCGCTGCTCATGTAGGTTTCATACAACTGCAGATGGTTGTATATCTCGCTGCCGTGCTTCATGGGCTT
>CBDDRG010000015.1:0-2555 GCA_965232975.1 uncultured bacterium | reverse complement strand
ATCCGGCGACGCGGCCATCAAACCGCGCTTCGACTTTTACACGCTGCTGCGGGAATCCGAGGTCATAGTCCCCGATGCACAGGAGACCGAGCGCTTGCCAACGCGGCCGACCGAGGTCGGTTATCGCTATCTGTTGCAGGCCGGCTCGTTCAAGAGCGGCAAGGAAGCCGAAGGCCGGCGGGCGCAGCTTATCCTGTTGAATTTGCAGACCAGCCTCGAAGTGGTGAATTCCCGCCCCGGGGAAACCTGGTATCGCGTGTTGGTCGGGCCCTTCGACGCCGGTGACAAGCTGGCGGCGGCGCGCGCGGCCCTGTCTGGCGCCGGTATCGATCACTTGTTGCTGAAGCGAAAAAAATAGTCAGCTGCCTGTGGTATACAAAAATTCGACGCGCCGGTTGACGCCAGTGAACAGCTCGTAGCTGATGGTATCTGCCCAGGCGGCTACTTCGGTGGCCGGCAAACCCTCGCCCCACAGAATGGCAGTGTCGCCAGCCCGAGCGGCAGCAATATCGGTCAAATCCACCGTCAGCATATCCATGGACACCCGCCCTACCAAGGCTGCGCGCCGGCCATTGACCAACACCGGCGTACCCGAGCGAGCGTGGCGAGGATAGCCGTCTCCGTAGCCGATCGCGAGCGTGCCGACGCGCGACGGTTGCATCGCCTGCCAGGTATGGCCGTAGCCGACGCTCTCACCCACACCTATTTCGCGAACGGCGATCAGCCGCGCGCGCAGTGTCATCACCGGCCTCAGATCGGCGCTGACGGGGTGGGGCACCGCAAAGGGGCTGGCGCCGTAGAGCATGATGCCGGGGCGCACCCAGTCCCGCCGCGCCTGGGGCAGCGCCACCAGCGCCGCCGAGTTGGCGAGGCTGATCAGCCCTTCGATGCCGGCGGTAGCCGCCTCAAAAATGGATATCTGTTCGGCGACGAATGGATCGCCGGGCACATCGGCGCTCGCCAAGTGGCTCATCAGCCGGATTTCGCCGACCAGAGCGCAGGCGCGCAGGCGCTGCCATACGCTGCGGAAGGCGCCAGGTGTCAGCCCGAGCCGGTGCATGCCCGAATCCAGCTTCAACCACAGCGTAAGTGTTCCTGCGGATCGTGCGGAAGGGCGGAATGCGAGCAGCGCATCCACCTGTTCACGGCTATGGATCACCAGATCGAGTCGATGGGCAATGATGGCTGGCAGTTCGGCGGCGGCGAAAAAGCCCGCCATCAGCAGGATCGGCTGGGTGACGCCGGCCGCGCGTAGTTCCAGGGCCTCTTCCAGGCAGGCGACACCGAACGCATCAGCCATGGGCAGTGCCCGGGCAAGTTGGACCGCGCCCTGGCCATAGCCGTTGGCCTTGAGCACGGCGAGCACGCGCGCCGCGCCGGCGTAGGTTTTCGCCACCTGATAGTTGTGGCGAAAATGGGCGAGGTTGATCACGGCCTCGGCATGGCGACTCATGGGCGAACAGGGTTCCGTGTTGGCATCGGTCAAGGCGCGCCGGGCGGTGGGCGCGGCAGCCGGTGTTGGTCAAGGCGCGTCCGGCGGCGGACGTGGCGAGCCCGTGAAAGCAGCCGGTAAAAATGGGTGTGTCGGCGCGCGACAGGCGTCGGCGCAGTATAATCCGCGCTCGCAAATTCCCGCCCGTATTTTGAGGAGGCTCCGATGGCCGGCGACTGGGCCGTGTTCAACTGGCAAGACCCCTTTCTGCTCGAAGCCCAACTCAGCGATGAAGAGCGCATGGTGATGGCAAGCACGCGCCAGTACGCCCAGGACAAGTTGCTGCCTCGCGTGCGCATGGCGTTTCGCGACGAGACCACCGACCGCGACATTTTTCGCGAGATGGGCGCCCTCGGCCTGCTCGGCGCGACCATCGACGGCTACGGCTGCCCGGGTGTCGGCTACACCAGCTATGGTCTGATCGCGCGCGAAGTCGAGCGGGTCGATTCCGGCTACCGCTCGATGATGAGCGTGCAGTCGAGCCTGGTGATGTACCCCATCCATACCTACGGCAGCGAAGCCCAGCGGGAAAAATACCTGCCCAAGCTCGCCACCGGTGAGTGGGTCGGCTGCTTCGGCCTGACCGAACCCGACCACGGCTCCGACCCGGGCGGCATGACGACGCGGGCGCGCAGCGTCCCGGGCGGCTACCGGCTGACCGGCACCAAGATGTGGATCAGCAACTCGCCCATCGCCGACGTGTTCGTGGTCTGGGCCAAGACCGATGACGACACCATTCGCGGCTTCGTGCTCGACAAGGGCATGGCCGGTCTGTCGGCACCCAGGATCGAGGGCAAGCTGGCCCTGCGCGCGTCCATCACCGGCGAAATCGTCATGGACGATGTGCTGGTTTCCGAGGATCACCTGCTGCCCAACGTCAAAGGGTTGAAGGGGCCGTTCGGCTGTATCAGCAGCGCCCGTCTCGGCATCTCCTGGGGCGCGCTCGGCGCCGCCGAAACCTGCTGGCACACGGCGCGGCAATATGTGCTGGATCGCAAGCAGTTCAACCGGCCATTGGCGGCGAACCAATTGATCCAGATGAAGCTCGCCAACATGCAGACGG
>CBDDRG010000014.1:0-9254 GCA_965232975.1 uncultured bacterium | reverse complement strand
AAGCAACTGGTCGGCAAAATTGATCACTTCGTCACGCACTACAACAAAGACTGCTCGCCGTTTGTCTGGACCGCCACCGCGGATGCCGTCCTGGCCAAGATCCAAAGACTTACGTCACTTATCACTGGGACAGGACACTAGCAGGTTGCCTTCTGCGAGGCGGGTGTGGCAGAATTCGCCCCCTTTTTCGGTGGCAAATGTGGTTTAACCCTGGGCGCTTAGCGAATGTGGCGGAACTGGTAGACGCGCTGGATTTAGGTTCCAGTGGGGTAACCCGTGAGAGTTCGAGTCTCTCCTTTCGCACCACCATGATATAAATCCAATCAATTTAGCGGGTTGACGAGGGCAAAGCATGCAGGTCTCGATCGAGAACACCTCTGTACTGGAGCGCCGGCTGGCCGTTGGCCTGCCCGCCGAACAGATCGATAACGAGGTGCTGGCACGATTGCAAAAGGCCGCGAAGACGGCGCGCATTGATGGTTTCCGCCCCGGCAAAGTCCCCCTGACCGTCATTCGCCAACGCTTTGGCACTAGCGTTCGGCAAGAGGTGGTGGAAGAGATCATCAACCGGTCGTATTACGATGCGGTCACCGAGCACAATCTCCGACCCGCCGGCCGGCCAACGATCGACCGGGTCACCGATGTCCCCGGCCAGAGCCTCGAATACGCCGCCGTCTTTGAGGTCTATCCCGAGATCGTGCTGGCTGATTTTGCGACCCTTACCGTCACCAAGCCGCACGCAGTGGTAACCGATGCCGATGTCGAAAAGACCATCGGCATGCTGCGCCAACAACATGCCACATGGGTGGATGTGGAGCGCGCCGCCGCCACTGGTGATCAGGTCAATATCGACTTCACCGGCACCCGGGACGGCGTCCAATTTCAGGGCGGAACGGGCCAGGGTATGGATCTGATACTGGGGTCTGGTCGCATGATCCCGGGCTTCGAGGACGCCATCGTGGGGTTGCTGGCTGGCGGCGATAAAAACGTCGAGCTCAGCTTTCCCGCCGACTACCCCAACGCGGAACTGAAAGGCGCCGCGGTCAGGTTCGCGATCAAGGTAAACGCCGTGCGCAGCCAGCAACTGCCCGGTCTCGACGATGCCTTCTTCGCCCGGTTCGGGGTCAGCGACGGTGGCGAAGACAAGTTTCGCAGCGAAGTACGCAAAAACATGGAGCGGGAGCTCACCAACGCGATCAATAACAAACTGAAAACGCGCCTGATGAACCAGCTCTATGACCGCCATCAGATCCCGTTGCCCAAGGCATTGGTGGCGAATGAAGCACTGGCCCTGCGCGAACAGACCCTGAATCAGTTGGGCGGCGAGCAGGGCCTTGATCCGTCGATACTCCCCATTGATCTGTTCATGGTGCGCGCGCAGCGCCGGGTGGCCATGGGACTGCTCATTGTCGAAATCGTGAAAATTGCCAATATCGCGCTGGACAACGACCGGGTGCGCGCCAAGATAGAGGATATCGCCGCGACCTATGAGCAGCCGGAACAGGTCGTGCGATACTATCACCACAACCAGCAGCTGCTGGCGAGCGTGCAGTCGGCAGTGCTGGAAGAGCAGGCGGTAGAGCATGTGCTGAGCTGTGTCACGCTGAGCGAGGAGTCGGTCAGCTATGAAGCCGCCGTCAAACCTGATTCCGCACCAAAACCGACGCCCGTGAACGATGCGTAAACCGCCGTGTCGCCACTTGGTGGCCCAACCGCGGGCGGCTTGTCTTATCCCCGGGCACCGCTACAATGCGGTTCGCCTGTATTGCAGAGAATTGACATGACTTACGACAGTTTAGGTGCTGCGCAGGCGCTGCGCGGTGCCGGCGGGCTGGTACCTATCGTCATTGAACAGACCGCCCGGGGCGAAAGGTCCTTCGACATTTACTCGCGCCTGCTCAAAGAGCGCATCATTTTCCTGGTCGGCCCGGTCGAAGACTATTCGGCAAATCTGATCGTCGCGCAGATGTTGTTTCTGGAAGCAGAAAACCCGGACAAAGACATCCACTTGTACATCAATTCGCCCGGCGGCTCGGTCACTGCGGGCCTGTCGATTTACGACACCATGCACTTCGTCAAACCCGACGTGAGCACCATGTGCATCGGCCAGGCCGCCAGTATGGGCGCATTCCTGCTGGCTGCGGGCGCTACGGGCAAGCGCTTTGTCCTCCCCAATTCGCGGTGTATGATCCATCAACCGAGTGGTGGCGCGCAGGGTCAGGCATCGGACATCTTTATCCACGCCCAGGAGATCCTCAAAATCCGCGAGCGCCTCAACCAATTGTTGGCCCATCACACGGGGCAGTCCATCGAGAAAATCGCTGCCGACACTGAGCGCGACAACTTTCTCGATGCCGAGCAGTCCAAGGCGTACGGCTTGGTCGATGCGGTGCTGGATAAGCGGGCCTAGGGGTAAGCGACACCCCCGCGCGCAAGGTCCGGTAATCAGCATCAATCGCTATTTGAGAAGCGCGTTTTATTATCCTCGGAGGAGCGGGCGGTGGCCAAACAGAGTGGCGATGGCGATAGCGGCAAACTGCTCTATTGTTCTTTCTGCGGCAAGAGTCAGCACGAGGTTCGCAAGCTGATTGCTGGCCCGTCCGTATTCATCTGCGATGAGTGTGTTGATCTGTGCAACGACATCATCACCGAAGAAACCCGGGAAACAAATGCGGGCGAGGGTGGAGACAAGCTCCCCGCCCCTCACGAAATCAGCGCCATTCTCGATCAATACGTTATCGGTCAGCGGCGCGCCAAACGGGTGCTGTCGGTCGCCGTCTACAACCACTACAAACGCCTCAAATTCGGTGGGCGAACCGGTCGTGGCGACGTCGAACTGAGCAAAAGCAATATTCTGCTGATTGGGCCCACGGGTAGCGGGAAGACGCTGCTCGCCGAAACCCTGGCCAGATTGCTCAATGTCCCCTTTACCATTGCCGATGCCACGACTCTCACCGAGGCCGGGTATGTGGGTGAGGACGTCGAGAACATCATCCAAAAGCTGCTCCAGAAATGCGATTACGACGTCGAAAAAGCGCAGCGCGGCATCGTCTATATCGACGAAATCGACAAGATCTCCCGCAAATCCGACAACCCATCCATCACTCGGGATGTTTCGGGCGAAGGCGTGCAACAGGCATTGCTGAAGCTGATTGAAGGGACGATCGCATCGGTTCCCCCCCAGGGAGGACGCAAACATCCGCAACAGGAATTTCTGCAGGTCAACACCGCGAACATTCTGTTTATTTGTGGGGGCGCGTTCTCGGGGCTCGAAAAAGTTGTACAGGATCGTTCAGAGAAAGGCGGGATCGGCTTCGGCGCCAACATCAGGGGCAAGGAACAACAACGCAACATCGGTGAGATGCTCGCCGACGTCAAGCCGGAGGATCTGGTGCGCTACGGGCTGATACCCGAATTCGTCGGTCGTCTGCCGGTCATCGCCACCCTCGAAGAACTGGATCAGGAAGCCTTGGTCAGCATACTGGTCGAGCCCAAAAACTCCCTCGCCAAACAGTACGCCGCACTGTTCGAAATGGAGGGCGTTGATCTGGACATCCGCCGGGACGCCCTGGATGCCATCGCCACCAAGGCTCTCGAACGCAAAACAGGCGCGCGCGGGCTGCGCTCCATTCTAGAGAACGTCCTCCTCGACACCATGTACGACATTCCCTCCAAACGGGACGTGCACAAGGTGGTAATCGACTCTGCCGTCATTCGCGGCGAGTCCGAGCCCCTGCTCGTCTACAAAAACCCCGATAAAGCGAAAAGCCTCGACAAGGTGAAGGTCGCCAGCGAAGACAAGTAGACCATCGGCGGAGTCCAAGCGCGGGAGGGCACCACGCTTCTGTTCAAGCCCGGTCGAGGCCACTTGTTTTTTCGCTCGACGCCCCCAGATCATTGCCGAACCCAATCACCCGGGACTCCCCGCACGAGGTCAAGATGGGACAGGAAACCAATCCGCCCGCCAACCGACTGCCCATGCTGCCCCTCCGCGATGTGGTGGTCTATCCCCACATGGTCGTTCCCCTCTTTGTCGGCCGCCAAAAATCCATTCTGGCGCTGGACGCCGCTATGGGCCAGCAACACAAACAGATATTGCTGGTCGCGCAAAAAGACGCCGCCCAAGACGACCCCGGCATCGCCGACGTGTACAACTTCGGAACCCTGGCGACGGTGTTGCAAATGCTCAAGTTACCCGACGGCACCGTGAAGGTGTTGGTCGAAGGCAACGAGCGCGTCGATATCCGCGACATCGAAGAAGCGGCTGGCTACTACGCGGCGGATTTCGCGATTGTCGTCGACGCGGTCGCCCCCGCCGCCGATACTGGCGCCCTGGTGCGGACGCTGAATGCCCAATTCGAGCAATACGCAAACCAGAGCAAAAAAGTTCCCGCCGAAATCGTTACCACCATCGCCAGCATCGATGAACTGGGGCGACTCACCGACACCATCGCCACCCACATGGCGCTGACGCTGGAGCAAAAGCAAGAGGTTCTCCAGATCGCCGACGGCGCCAAGCGGGCGGAGCGAATCCTCGCATTGATGGAGGGCGAGCTCGACCTGGTTCAGGTCGAGCAGCGCGTTCGCGGGCGGGTCAAAAAGCAAATGGAAAAAAGCCAGCGCGAGTACTACCTCAACGAGCAGATGAAGGCCATTCAAAAAGAGCTCGGTGAGATCGAAGACGCGCCCAATGAAATCGATCGCCTGGAGGCTAAAATCAAGGCGGCGGGAATGCCCAAGGCCGCGCTGGAGAAAACCCAGGCTGAATTGCATAAGCTGAAAATGATGTCGCCGATGTCAGCCGAGGCCTCGGTTTTGCGCAGCTACATCGACTGGATGGTCAACGTACCTTGGAAAAAGGCCACCAAGGTCGACCACGATATCATCCGCGCCGAGCGCATCCTCAATGAAGACCACTTCGGTCTCGAAGAGGTGAAGGAGCGCGTGCTCGAATTCCTCGCGGTGCAAAAACGCGTGAAGAAAATCAAGGGGCCGGTACTCTGTCTGGTCGGGCCGCCTGGCGTCGGCAAGACCTCCCTCGGTGAATCCATTGCCCGCGCTACCGGGCGGAAATTCATCCGCATGTCCCTGGGCGGCGTCCGCGATGAGGCCGAAATTCGCGGCCACCGACGCACCTATATCGGCTCACTGCCCGGGCGCATAATCCAGAAGCTGGCGAAAATTGGCGTCAAGAACCCACTGTTCTTGCTCGATGAAGTCGACAAGATGGGCATGGACAATCGCGGGGATCCCGCGTCGGCACTGCTTGAAGTGCTGGATCCCGAGCAGAACAACAGCTTCAACGACCACTATCTGGAGGTCGACTACGATCTGTCGCAAGTCATGTTTGTGTGTACCGCCAATTCGCTGAATATTCCCAGTCCGCTGCTGGACCGGATGGAAGTGATCCGCATCCCGGGCTACACCGAGCGCGAAAAAATCAATATCGCCGAAAAATACCTGTTGCCCAAGCAAATCAAGGCCAACGGCATGAAGGGGCGAGAGCTGACGATGACCGCGAACGCCATCGGCCAAATCATCCGCTACTACACCCGCGAGGCAGGCGTCCGCGCCCTCGAACGCTCGCTGGCGAAAGTCTGCCGAAAAATTGTTACCCGGCATTTGAAGACAGGCGCGTCCCAAACTGCAGAGATAGACGCCGACCAGCTCGAAGCGCTGCTCGGCGTGCCCAAGTTCGATTTCGGGCGGGCGGAGGAGCAAAACCAGATCGGCCAGGTCACGGGACTGGCGTGGACATCGGTGGGCGGCGAACTGCTGACCATCGAGGCGTCTGCGCTCCCTGGCAAAGGGGGCATCATCAAAACCGGTTCACTCGGCGATGTAATGCAAGAGTCGATCCAGGCGGCGCTCACCGTGGTGCGCAGTCGCGCTCAGGTGCTCGGCATTGCGCGCAATTTTTATCAGAAGCACGATCTGCACATTCACGTGCCCGAAGGCGCCACACCCAAGGATGGCCCCAGTGCCGGCGTCGCCATGTGTACGGCGTTTGTGTCCGTATTGACCCAGATACCAGTTCGGGCCGACGTTGCCATGACCGGGGAAATCACCTTGCGCGGCCAGGTTCTTAAGATCGGCGGGCTCAAGGAAAAGCTCCTTGCCGCTCATCGGGGGGGCATCCGCAAAGTCATCATTCCCCACAGCAATGCGGCCGATCTGAAAGAAATACCCGACGATATAAAGGCGGATCTCGAAATATTTCCCGTGCAGTGGATCGACGAAGTGCTGGCCATTGCATTACAGTCGCCGCCTAAACCCCTGTCCGACGAGGAGTACAACAAGGACGCCCTCAAAGAGCCCGTCGGCGACGACAAAAATGGATCCGAGTCGACGTCACGCATCAGCACACACTGAGCATTTAACCTGCTTGTCCGCACCCTCGAGCCCGCGCTGCGGACTCGAGGGTGCCAAATTTGTTCTGCGCGCCTGTAGGCCGATATCCGCGTTCCGCCGCCACAGGCACCAACTTCAGCCAACCCAAAATCTAGCCAACCCAAATCGAGGCTTCATTGTGAACAAATCGGATTTGATCGACGCCATCGCAGAATCCGCAGACATCTCCAAATCCGCTGCCGGACGTGCCTTGGAGGCCACTCTCGCCACGATAACCGAAGCCCTAAAGAGGGGCGACGCCGTGGCCTTGGTTGGCTTTGGCACCTTTGCGTTAAAACATCGCCCAGCACGGGTCGGGCGCAATCCTCGCAGTGGCGATGAAATCAAAATCGACGCCAGCAACGTGCCCGGATTCAAGGCCGGCAAAGCCCTCCGCGACGCGGTCAATTAAAGCTGGCCGGCAACTGCACCACTTTCGCCCCGTCGAATGATGTCTTCGACCGGCCCCGGAACGGCAGCGACCGCTATCGCGCGACCGAAGACCGCTTCCTCTCGACACCCCAGGGACAGTGATGCTGCAAAACCTGCGTGACCGCCTGAAGGGTATCTCGACCCTCATTATTGTCTTAATCGCCATACCCTTCGTTTTTGTGGGTGTCGATTCTTTTTTTTCGAAGGGGGCGGCGGATGACATAGCTGCCGAAGTAAATGGCGACGACATTACCGAAATCGAGCTCAAGCGCGCGCTCGCGATCGAAAAGCAACGGATCCTCAATCAGCTTGGCGATAGCCGGGCCATGCCTGATGACGAGCAGCTCCGCCGCAGCGTGCAACAGCGCCTCATCCGCGAGACATTGCTCGACCAACGTGCGCGCAGCAACGGCATGGTGGTGGCTCCCGTCACCATCGCCGAACTGCTAAAGAAAGAAGCGGCGTTTCAGGTGGACGGCCGATTCGATAGCGATCGCTATACCTTGTTCTTGCGTCAAATCGGTTACACACCTAAAACCTACAGCAGCTTTTTGCGCAGCCAGCTATTGATCAGCCAATTGGCCGGCGGACTCACCGGCAGCCAGTTTCTGACCGACCAAGAGGCCAGCTTGCTTACCGAACTCATCGAGCAACGGCGGGACTACCAGTATGTGGTCATCCCCAAGGGCCCGATTTTGGCGCAGATACAGGTATCCGACGCCGACGTCGAGACCTACTATCGCGACCACCAGTCTTCGTTCCAAGCCGAAGAGCGGGTCGTCGTCGAATACCTGGAAGTGACCGCAAGCGAAATCATGGCGCAAATCGCCGTGGATGACGCCCAGGTGCGTGAGCGCTATGACGCTGAAGTTACCGCGCAGGCGGCCGCCATACGCCGCCACATCGCCCATATTCTGATTGCGCCCAGCGCGGACGGCAGTGACAAGGTCAAGCTGGCCAGGGTGCAAACAAAACTCGCGGCTGGCGAAGATTTCGCACAATTGGCGACCATCTACAGCGACGACGCAGGCAGCGCCGCGCAGGGTGGCGACCTGGGCTTCATGGAGGCGGGGGCGTTTCCGGAACCCTTTGCAATCGCCGCCAACCAGCTCGCGCCCGGCCAAGTCTCGGCGCCAGTGGCAACCCCCAGCGGTCTACATTTAATCAAGCTGCTGGACATCGACCAAAAGCCGGCACCGGCTTTTGCCAACGAGCGCGAACGGATCAGACATGAGCTGCAACGGCAGGCGGCCGACGAGTTGCTGCCGGCCAAGATCAGCGAATTAAAGGAGCTTGCCTACAACGCCGACAGCCTTGCCGATGTCGGGAAATCCCTGAAGCTGCGGCTTAAAATATCCAAGCCCTTTGGGCGCGCCGGTGGCGAGGATATCGCCGCCCACCCGGCCGTCCTCGCCGCGGCTTTCAGCGACGATGTGCTGGAAAAGGGCTACGCCAGCGAGCTGCTGGAACTGGGCGATGACCACGTCCTCGTGCTCAAGTTGCGAGAGCACCAACCGGCGGCCGTGAAGCCGCTGGCGGAAGTCGCCCATCAAATCGTTGCCGAGCTCAAAAATCAGCGTGCGCAGCTGTTGCTGGCGGAGCGCGCAAAGGTTATCGCCGCGCGCGTGCGCAACGGTGAAGATTTGCGTCAGGCAGCGGAGGGCCTGGTTTGGCAGGAACGCAGGGATACTAAACGCTACGGGGCAAATGCCGATCCGGAGATCCGCGAGCGCGCGTTTGCGTCGCCGCCGGGCACCGCTGAGAACCCAAGTGTGGTCACCTTCGCCAATCGCAATGGCGACTATCTCGTCCTGTCGCTTACAGGGATTCGTCCCGGGTCCCGGGGCAAACTATCTGCAACCGAGCGGGAACGCCTGACATCCGCCGCCGGGGAAGCCCTGGCGGTGCGCGATTATCAGGCCTACCTGAATCGTTTGCTCGCCACCGCCGCTGTGAGCGTCAAGAGACCCTGACACCGGCATTGACGCCCCAATCAACAGGTCGTTGAAAAACGCTTTTCAACGACCTGTTAAAGCAAGCCAAGGACGGCTTGCACGAAGATCAAGCACGCTAGCGTCCTGTCCCAGTGATAAGTGACGTACGTCTTTGGATCTTGGCCAGGACGGCATCCGCGGTGGCGGTCCAGACAAACGGCGAGCAGTCTTTGTTGTAGTGCGTGACGAAGTGATCAATTTTGCCGACCAGTTGCTTGACCGAAGTGAAGGAGGCCCGGCGGATCGCTTTGTCGGTGATCAAGGCAAAGAAGCGTTCGACGAGATTGAGCCAGGAGCTGTAGGTCGGGATGAAGTGCAGATGCCAGCGCGGGCGCTGAGCCAGCCACGCTTTGACCTTGGGATGTTTGTGCGTGCCGTAGTTGTCGACGATGACGTGCAGCTCCAGATTGGCGGGTACGGCCTTATCGATCGTGCGCA
>CBDDRG010000013.1:0-2757 GCA_965232975.1 uncultured bacterium | reverse complement strand
GGATGCGCGGTTGTTCGCGCACCGCAGTGTCGCGGGCAATCTGCGCTACGCCCAAGCGCGGGCGCGGCCCGCGCCCGGCGCACCGGACTTCGACGCCGTGGTCGCCGCGCTCGCGCTGGCGCCCCTGCTTGCGCGGCGGGTCGCGGGCCTGTCCGGTGGCGAGCGCCAGCGCGTGGCCATCGCTCGCGCCCTGCTCGCCAACCCGCGTCTGCTATTGTTGGACGAACCCCTGGCCGCGCTCGATCTAAAACGCCGGGCGGAACTACTGCCCTATATCCGCCAACTGCCGGCGCGCTTCGGCATCCCGCTGCTGTATGTCTCCCACGCCGTGGAGGAAGTGGCCCAGCTCGCCGGCGAGGTGCTGATTCTCGCCGCCGGTCGGGTCGTCGCGCGCGGCGAAGTTCACACCGTGCTGGAATTGCCCGCAGCCGAGGC
Organism: uncultured bacterium; assembly: GCA_965232975.1. GTDB lineage: Bacteria > Pseudomonadota > Gammaproteobacteria > Pseudomonadales > Porticoccaceae > CBDDRG01. The sequence goes on along the minus strand of CBDDRG010000013.1, from coordinate 2,322 downwards.
GGTGTCGGGTGCCTTCGAGGCCGGCGCACTGCTGACGGGCCACGTGCACGCCCGAACCACGGAATTTGCGCTCACCGAGATCGACGTCGCCGGCCAGCGATTGCGCGTGCCGGGTGTGGATCTGCCGATCGGAGCACAGGTGCGTCTGCGCGTGCGGGCGCGCGACGTCGCCATCGCCCACCAGAGGATCGAGGGCATCAGCATCCGCAACCAGTTGCCGGCAAGGGTGTTGCGGATCACCGAAGAAGCAGGCTCCGCCTATGCGGAGATACTGCTCGGCCTTGAACGTGACAAGCAACTCGGCGCCGAGCCAAGCGCTACGGAGGGGGGTGTGACAGAGGCAGAAGCGCAGCACCTGCGCGCGCGGATCACCCGTGAGGCGGTCGCGGCGCTCGGGCTCATGGTCGGGCAGCGCGTGTGGGCGCTGGTGAAAAGCGTCAGCTTTGCGCCGCAGGGCTGAGGCTCTTCAGCGTGAGTCGGATCGCGCCGACCCCGTCCGAGGAGCCTGTCGGACTTGAGACTGTCCTACTGCGGAAAAGCCGAATTGGTCATATTTTGCGAAAACCCGCGTCGCGGTTGAACTGCTCCGGGGGCGGCCGTTGCCAGCCAAGTTATTCCTGCCTATGCTGGCGGACAATCTACCAACCCCCCTTTTCAATGCCCCTTTCCCGCACCCCGGAACCCGAGGACAAGCCATGATCAAGCACGTATTCATCACCAAGCCCGGCGACAACGTTCAACTCGAGCCGAGGGACGAGTACAACCACGAAGTGGAGCCGGTCTCAAATTTCAATGAAAGCGCCTACTACAATATTTATGACGCCACGCAGAAGGTGGGCGGCTGGTTCCGCATCGGCAACCGGGTCAACGAGGGCTACGCCGAGGTATCGATCTGCATCTACCTACCCGATGGCAAGGTCGGGTTCATGTACCATCGCCCCACCATCACCAGCAATGCCGAACACCGCGCCGCCGGTGCTCGCTTCGAGATCATCGAGCCATTCAAGCGCCTGCGGGTGACCTATCAAGGCAAGATCGCCGTGCTCGCCAACCCCAATGACATGATCAACCCCGGCCAGGCCTTCAAGAACAACCCGATGCTGGATTGCGACGTCGCCCTCGATTACATCGGCCTGTCGCCCATGTACGGTGGCGAACACTTCAACGCCGACGGCTCGCCGATCGAGCTCGATAGCCAGACCGCGCTGGCGCGCGCCCACTTCGAGCAGCATGTCGCCGCGACCGGGCACATCCGCGTCGGCGATCAGACCTGGCAGATCGACGGTCTGGGCCTGCGCGATCACTCCTGGGGGCCGCGCTATTGGCAGAATATCCACTGGTATCGTTGGCTGCCCATCAGCCTCGGGCGCGATTTCGGCGCCATGATCATGACCATGGGCACGCGCGATGGCGACTTCGACTGTGGCGGTATGGTGTTCGCCAACGGCCGCTACGACCTGATTACCGACGCCCGCGTCGAATCCGATTGGGACGAGAACTTCTACCAGACCGGCATGCGCGCGTGGTGTCGCACCGCGAGCGGTGCGGAGTACAACATCACCGGCAAGGTCATCTCGCTGATTCCGTTGCGCAACCGCCGCGTCACCGATGACGGCAGGGAACTGGTCACTCGCATCACCGAGGCGATGACCGAGTACCGCTGCAACGGCCACGTCGGCTACGGCCTGTCGGAGTATCTCGACCAGATCGAAGACGGCGTGCCGGTCGGGCAACAAATCGCCGCCGCGCGTTAGCTGGCGCTTTCACTCGTGTTGTGACTGGCGCTCTTTGGGGCGCCAGTCTGCGCTCGCGTGGACGCAGCGACGAAGCACCCTCAAGGGCACAAGTACGCCGTCGCTTTTTTAAGGCATCGCGCTCCCTGCGAAGACGAGTATTTGCCGCCCACAGCGGGCCAACCCCATTTGCAGGCTTTATTGTCGATGTTTTTTGTGCTGCTGGCCTTGGCTTTGGGTTCTGTGCTGGTGACGTTGCGTTGCCGTACAGGACGCCTTCGCCGGTTGAATGAAGCGGAGCCAGGCCCCACGATTATTTTGCGGTGCCAGCTTTGCCTAATCGGCGAGGCGGGTCAAATGACGGGCCTGATCTGACTGTCCGTAGGGCACTGCATTTCAGCGTGATCCCGCCATTCTCTCCAGTCGTTCAAGAAACCCTATCAGTAGTGTGAGCTTCCCTCGGTTTTTCGTCTTCCAACGAGCGGTGTTCATGCTACCTGTTTTTCCATCTGTTGCGCCGTCAGCCAGTCCTGCAAGAACAGCGCAGGCGACTTATAGCCGAGCGTCGAATGCAACCGCTTCCGGTTGT
>CBDDRG010000012.1:0-19403 GCA_965232975.1 uncultured bacterium | reverse complement strand
GCAAGGCGCTGCCGGTCTACATGCGCAACGGCGACGGCGAGGATCGGCGGCGACTCGACCAGAACCGGCAGTTCCTCGCCAGGCTCGCCAATCTGGAATCCATCGTCTGGCTCGAAGCCGACGCCGAGGCGCCGGCGGCGGCGACCGCATTGGCCGGGGCGATGGAGATACTGGTGCCTCTCGCGGGCCTGATCGACACGGGCGCCGAACTCGACCGCCTCGACAAGGAGATCGCGCGACTCGCGGCCGAATGCGGGCGCCTGCTCACCAAGCTCGACAATCCCCAGTTCGTCGCCAACGCGCCGGCTGCGGTGGTCGCCAAAGAGCGCGAGAAAGCAGCGGCGGCGGCGGCGGCGCGGGAGACACTGCAGGCGCAGCGGGAGCGCATCGCCCGTCTTTGACGCCCGCGTTGAAGTCCGCCGCGGCCAGGTTCAAACCGGAGCGGTGATCGCACCGCGAGACGCATTCACCTTGCCGCGCAACAGCCAGCGCGCCAGCGCCGGAAAAATGATGATGGCGCCCAGCATGTTGGTGACAAACAGAAAGGTGAGCAGGATGCCCATGTCGGCCTGAAACTTCAGCGGCGCGAAAATCCAGGTGCACACCCCTACCGCCAGCGACAGCCCGATAAAGATGACCGCCTTGCCGGTCAGGCGCATCGCCTTGTAGTAGGCGTCAGCCAGGGAATCCCCTACCTTCAAAAACCCGTGCATGCTGTGGTAGATGTAAATCGCGTAGTCGACGCCGACGCCGACGCCGAGCGCCACTACCGGCAGCGTATTGACCTTGAGCCCGATATCAAGCACGGCCATCAGCGCATTGCACAGCACCGACACCAACGCGAGCGGGATCACGATGCACAGGGTGCCGCCGATGGAGCGAAAGGTCAGCAGCGACAACGCCGTCACCGCGACATAGACCCACAGCATCATCGGAATCTCGGCGGCCCTTACCGTCTGGTTGGTGGCGGCGATGATGCCGACGTTGCCGGCCGCCAACCGCAGCTTGAATTTCTCGGGGGGCAACCTGGATTCAAACGCGGCGATGCCGGCGATGATGGTGTCGATCGTGGTCGCCTTGTGGTCGACGGTGTAGATGTGCACCGGCATGGCGTCGCAGGCCGCGTTCATCAGCTCCTTGCCGCCACCGCCCATGTGGTACAGCGTCGAGGACATGCTGTAGCTGTTGCGCGACAGGTCGTACCAGCGCGGGCTGCCCTCGTTGTTGGCGGCGATAATGGTCTTCATCGCGCTGGCCAGGGAGTCCACCGACTGCACGCCCGGCAGGTTGCGGGCATACCATGCGAAGCGGTCCAGCTCCTGCATCACCTCGTAGTCGACACAAGCGTTCGCCGGCGCCTCGACGATCACCGACAATTTGTCCACGCCGATCGAAAACTTGCTGGCAATGGCGCGACTATCGACATTGTAGCGGGCGCCCTCGCGCAGCTCCGGCACCCCGGCATGCAGATCGCCGATTTTCATGTCACCGCTCTTGTACAGCCCCCAGGCCCCTGCCGCCGCCGCCAACACCAGAATCGCGATGGATGGCCCGGTGTGGGTCAGCTTGCCGGCCAGCCGCCAGAGCGGGTCACGTTTGGCTTCTGCGCGCCGGTGCCGGTCGCGATAGACATCGACGTTCTTCAGTTTCACAAACGACAGCATCACGGGCAGCAGGATCATCTTGGTGAACAGCATGATTGCCATACCGACACTGGCGGTGATGGCGGTTTCCTGCACGATGCCGATGTCGATCAGCAGCAGCGTCGCAAAGCCGGCGACATTGGCGATCACGGCAAGTGCGCCGGGCGCCAGCAGACGGCGAAAGGTGCGCTGCGCGGCCTCCATGCTGCCAACCCCGCGCGGCGTTGCCGACGCGGGGACCAGCGGCTGGCCCTGGGCATCGGTGTCGCCGCCATACATCACTTCGCCCATCCAGCCACTGACCATCTGCACACCGTGGCTGACACCGATCGCGAACACCAGAAAGGGCACCATGATGGTCATCGGATCCAGCCCGTAGCCCAGTAGTGGCAACGAGCCCAGCAGACCCACGACGGCGATCGTCGCCGCCACTAGGGGCAACAAGGTCAACCACAGCGAGCGTGAATACCACCACAGCAGGACCGCGGTAATGACGAGAGTGATGGCGAAAAAGCCGATCACGCCACGGGCGCCGTCAGCGATATCGCCGGTCGATTTGGCAAAGCCGATGATGCGGACATCAATTTTGTCGGACTCGAATTTGGCGCGGATATTATTTTCCAGATCCTGGGCGACCTTCTGATAATCCAGCGGCCGGCGCGTGGTGGGATCGCGGTCGATCAGCTCGGCGCGGATCAGGGCGCCGGAGAAATCGCTGGCGACCAGATTGCCCAGACGCCCCGATTTGATGATGTTGTTGCGGACGATGGACATCCATTCGTCGGTCGGGCGAAACTCGGCCGGCACCACGTTGCCGCCCGAAAACCCGTCTTCGACCACTTCGATAAAGCGCACATTGGGGGTAAAGATCGATGTTACCGTGGACCGCGCGACGCCCGGCAAAAAAAACACTTCGTCGTTGGCGAGCTTCATCGCACTGAAGAACTCCGGGTTGAAGATGGTGCCGTCTTTCTGCATCAGCGCGACGATGATCTGATTGCCGGTGCCAAAATCGTTCTGGTAGTGCAGCAGGGTTTTGATGTAGTCGTGATGTGCCGGGAGCAGCTTGATAAAACCCGAGTCGACGCGCAGTTTGAGCGCGCTGTAACCCATGAAAACCGTCAGTCCGGCAAAAATCGCCAGAATCAGCGCGCGCCTGCCGAACATCAGTTTCACGATCCAGGCCATCATGCTTTCCCCTATTGATTGTCGAGTTGTCATGGCGTCGGCGGCAGCTTGAAAATCTGTGCGCCCGCACTGCCAAAGAGCAGCAGCCGACCGTCGACGCCGGCTTCGACGGCGGCAAAAGTGGAAAAGCCGGGGTAGGGAATTTTTTGCGTAGCGGTCGCGCCGGGTTGCAGCCGCAGGATGGTGCCTTCGGCGCCAACCAGGATCAGGTCGCCACCCGCCAGTTCCAGGCTGTCGTTGATGTTGGTTACCACCTTGGTCGCCACCTCAACCCAGGTCTGCCCCAGGTCCGCGGAGCGAAACACGTGGCCGCGGAGGCCATAGATCAGCAGCTCGCCGGTGGACAACGCGTTCACGCCAAAGAAGGACCCGGCGTAGGGCGACGGCATGATGCGCCAGATTTCGCCGGCCGGTGCCCGCGGCCGGTAATGCAGCAGGGTGCCAAGCTCGCCGACGATCAGATAACCGTCGCCGAGCTTGGCAATCGCATTGAAATTTGGCTCGGGTTCCTGCTCCGCGGCCTCGAGTTGGTCGTAGAGCGCGCTGGTATCAACCGCGGTCCAGGACTTGCCGCCATCGGTGGTTTCCAGCAGTAGCGAAAATGCGCCGACCGCAATGCCGTGCCGGTTGTCGCTAAACAATACATCCAAAATCGGTTTCGGCAGATCGCCGCCGGGGACTGGGTCTTCATGCTGAATGATCCAGTTTTCGCCGCCATCCGTGGTGTGCAGAATCAGGGAATCGTGGCCACCGGCCCAGCCTTCTCGCTCATTGACAAAGGTCGTGGTCGTCAACAAGCGTTGCGTGGGCACGCCAGCTTGCCGCCACACCAGGTCTTTACCGTCCATCGGCGCGTATACCACGTTGCCGTAGGCGCCGACCGCGACGACCCGACGGCCCGCTACCGCGGAATCCGTCAACAGGGCACTGCTCGCGAGCGCCGAGGTCATCGCCGGCACTTGCAACGACGCGGCTGAACCGACGGAGACCGCCAAGATCGCTACCGCGCCCAGCAGCCAGTGCCCGGCAAGCGTGCGGACGCGGCGGTTGTCGGGGGCGCCCGTTTTGCGCGCGGGCGGCGCGTACCAAGCTCTGGATTCCATCAGTTGTCTCCGGAAGAACGTGATCGCGGCGGCAGCCCCCGGCGCCCGCTGGCTGCCGTAGTTCGTTAACAATCTGGCTGGTGGTTTGTTTCGCCGCCGGGAAGGCCCACAGAATATCCGCGCCCTAAAAGAACATGGCTGGGATCGCCAGCCATGTTTCGCCCCCCGGACCTCTGCCTTTAACGCACGCCGCTCCTGCGAATGGCGCCCGGCGTGAAGTAGGACGACTCCGCCCGCCAGCTGAAGTCGGGGGCGGCGTCCTCGTTGTCCAGACCGAGGATGACCATCCGGCCCGCGTTCATGTCGTACTGATTTTCGATCGTCGAGGCGATGAATCCAGTATCCGTGTAGACCACCGAGTGCAGCTCGTAGAGGCGCCAGAGTTCGTTGCGGCGGTCGTAGCCATCGGCCAGCGCCGGCCACCAGGTATCCTCATCCAGGTAGAACACCCGCTTGCCGTAGTCGTGATTGGTGCCTGCACGCAAAGTCCCCACCAGTTTCCAGACCCGATGCAACTCGTAGCGCGCCAGATCCTGGTTCAGGCGGCCCTCCTTGGTAATGATGTCCTTGACCTTGATATCGGCCGTGTGCAGCTTGTAGGCATTGTAGGGGACGTACATCTCGTGCCGGCCTTCCAGCGTCCATTCAAAGCGGTCGTTGGGGCCATTGAAACCGTACTTCTGGTCAGTCGTTGCCAAACCATCGCTTGAAGTCAGCGGATTGTCATAGACGATCTGGGGCGCGCGCTTGACCCGCCGTTGGCCGGGGCTATAGCTCCAGGCCTGGCGAAACTGGTCGGTAAAGACGATTGGATCCTTGGCGAGCACCACCTGGCCTGCCTGCTTGGCAGGAGCAGTAGTGAGCTGGTAGTAAGAGAAGCCCGCCCCGGGTTCATTCGGATTGTAGTTCTCCAGCGTGTTGTTGGGGTCGCTCCAGCGCCAGTGGATCTGCACCGACAGCTTGTTGACCTCATAGGAGCCATTGCTGGTCACGGCGGCGATGTTGTCCCAAGTGTCCGACCAGGGCTGCACCGGGCGCGTGGCCTGGTTCATCAAGGCTTCGTTGCCGTTGTGGGGGATCGGAAACGCCCAGGAAATCACCGCATTCTTGAATGCGACCATGCCGGGGTATTTCGCTGACCCGATAATCTCGGCACGCGGTGCATTGGCGAGCGCCGCCTGATAAATATAGTCGGGAAACACGGCACTGCGCCGGCTCGGATAGATATTCATCTTGTAGTCGGGATAGGTCCCGAACATCTTTTTCTGACCTTCGCTCAACTTGTCGGCATGCTGCTGGTAGTTTTCCGCGGTGATGGTGAACAGCACCTTGTCGCCCGCGAAGGGGTCGGGGTGGAAGGTGCCAGGTTTGAAATCCGCCGGCGGCTTGAGCGGCACGTTCTTCCACGCGGGAATAGTGCCGGCGGCGTTGCCGGCGCGGATTGCGCCGGCGGGCGTGAGTTCAGTCCCTTCCAGCCCGAGTTTCGCCATCTCCACGGGCGTTGCCGCGGCAAAAACGGGGGATGTCAGGGCGGCGCCCAGGATGCCAGCCAGCACCAGCGCCTTCATCGCCCTGTCAAGCGTTGTCGTCAACATTTAGACGCTCCTTAGAAACTGTATTTGAGGGTTGCAAACACGTTGTCCCGATCCTCGTTGACACCGGCAGACCCGATAAATCGGGTGTAGCCGATCTCGAACGAGAGGCTTGACAGATAGGTAAACAGCACGCTTGTGCGCAGTGCGCGCTGCCCCTCGACCAGCGCGCCGGTCGAGAATGGCTCGTACCCGTTGACGTTGTGAATAAACACCATCTGCGGGCTCACATTTATATTGGCGAAGGCGTTGTTGTATTCCAGCTGCGCCACCGCCACATAGCCCCAGGAAAAATCGGTGATCGGCCGGTTCAACGCATCGACGCCGGGGAAATTGCCGCGATCTATGGGGCTGCCCGATTGCATACGGTCGGTCGGATCGCCGCTGCGCAGGTTGTCGATCCACTGCGCCTGAACATCGAGCACGGTGTTGAGCTTGTCAGCACCAAACCAGGACGTGCCCGCCGACCGCGTCAGACTGCCGATGTAGGTCCAGACGTCACCGGCACCGATGTCGCAACCGGCGAGCACATTGCTGCCACTAATGGGGCTGGTAGTGAACGGCGCCCCAGCCAACCCAAACCCTGGATTCTGGCACTGGCGGGTATCGTAATAATTGGGCCGGAAATTCAGCTCGGTCTGAAACGACAGCCCCAGACTGCCGGGAATCTCGCCGGACAGCGAGACCGCATAGGTGTCCACGTCTTCGGCGTAGATCCATTGATAGCCGCCCGCCGCGGGGGTTACCCCCAAATAGGGCACAAAGGCGTGGGAGCGCACCCAGTAAAATCCCAGGTCGGCGCTGTTCAGGCTGTCGATCAGGCTGTGCACGGCCAGCCCCCACTGACCGCCGTCGGGCTCGTTGCGACCGGCAAAGCCATCATTAGGGAGCGCGCCCCCGGCGAGATTTGGATTGAAGCCGTCGCCGATGAAATCGAAGGGGCTGAACAGCGTGCCGACCGGAATGAAAATGGTGTTGCGCCAGTTCCACACGTAATAGGCTTCCAGTGTGACCTCGTCGGTTACACCAATGGAGCTGTACACCATCTCCTGCGGCATCAATGTCTCTTTGACCTCGGTGCCCGGCACCGTGGTCTTGCCCAGATCAATCGGGTTCTGCATCTGGCTGATGCCACCGCCGATGATGTTGCTCTCGCCCCAGTTCACCACCTGCTTGCCAACGCGGACATTGAGCGGGTGGGCGCCCAGATCCCAGTTGCCATAGACAAAGGCATCGAGCACGCGAAACTGATTGCCGGCGGTATTCTGGGCGTCATCGGCAATGCCGTCCGGGCGCGGCGCCCCACCTGCTATTCCGGCCGGCGAGGGCGGCGAAATAGTACCGAAACAGTTGCTGCAGTCCTTCCTCAGGATCGCGCGGTCATAGAGATAGGACAGCCGCGAGAAGAAGCCATAGTTGTCCTTTTGCAAACCGATTTCCGTCAGCAGTGACAGCGGCGTGCTGTAGAAGTCCCCCGCATCCGGAAACACGGTCTGGTTGCCGGTGGACATCGACGTGAAACCGCTGCTGCCGAACCCCTTGTGGTCGGCGCCCTGCACGCGCATCGCGGCACTGGCGGTGAAGGTGCTGTCGATAAAACCAGTCCAGGATGAATCCTCAAACTCCAACTCAAACGCTTGCACTTGAAGCGAGACCAGCGCGAGCGCGCAACCGGCGGCAAGCAGACTCGGTCGCGCACGACTGACGCCGCCAGCGACTTTGCCTCCGGCGGAAGCACTTTGGGTGCCGATATAAAAATTGCGGACAAACGCGTGCCGAGCATTGGACGCGGACAAGATGCACCTCCCCCTGTTGGAATTATAAAAATATCCCCAGGCACCTATAGATGCACTGCGGGGATCTGTCAAGGCAAAGGGGCGAAGATGTAGGCCCCCAAGTCGTAACGTCTCCTTTCGCAGGGCCGCTGGCGGACGAAAGAATATTGACAACGGCGAAGGGGGGGAGCGGTTGCGGGCAGCACAGGCGCTGGTCGGGCGGAGGCTTCGGCAGCGCGAGGCGGCGTGGTGTCCCGGCGGCGGGGCGAGCCCAGCAACTGGCGCCTGTCGGCATCGCTGCGGGCATCGGTGCTGGCGCCGGTGCGGCGGCATCACGCCGATTGGCCCGACGCTGGCCAGCGAGATGCTGCGCGAGCGACACCCGCTCGTGCTCTCGGTGGCGGCGCTCCGCCACTCAATTGACCGACATCGACGCACTGCTATAATTCGCGCCCTGCGCCAGAGTGGTGAAATTGGTAGACACGATGGACTCAAAATCCATTGGGGTTAAACCCGTGCCGGTTCGAGTCCGGCCTCTGGTACCATTTTTTTAAGAGCCCGTTCAAGATCCCGATCGGGGGACGCAGCGCAAGGCAAAATTGGCCGAACAAGCGTAGCGCACATGGCGTACGGCAGCATTTTGAGGCCGGTTTTAACGCCGCGATGAGCCGTTCAGCGAGAACTCGAACAGGCTTAGTGTCCTGTGCCAGTGATAAGCGACGACCGCGGCTTGGTCGGCTTGAGATCATCGTGCAAGCCGGCAGTACGCCGTTCCGCGAAGCGCCCAGGCCATCTTCCCACCGCTTGCGCCGTCAGGCGCAAGCGGTGGGCGATCGATGCGTTGGCTCCGCCATCGGCACAGCTCCACACGATATGCATCCAGTGTCCCGTTGACGCAGACATCGAGCGGGAGCACGCCCGCGACGGCAACTGCGCACGCTCACCTCGCTCAGCACCAGTTCGGCTTTGGGTCGCCCAGTTCGCATCAGGTATCGCCCCGCTCGTGGCGACATTCCGTCTGTATGCAAGTCTTGCGCTGATGATAAGTGGGACAGGGCACCAGCAGGCACCCTATGATGGCGGCGTTGCCCATCGATGCAGGAGAGGATCAGCATGTTTTTCGCGATGAACCGATTTCGCGTGGCGCTGGGTCAGGAAAACGCGTTTGAAGAAATGTGGCGCTCTCGCGACAGCCATCTGGCGGGCGTGCCGGGTTTCCGCGAATTCCACCTGCTGCGCGGCGCGACGACGGCCGAGCACACCCTGTTTGCGTCCCACTCGGTGTGGGAGTCGCGCGCGGCATTCGAGGCCTGGACGTGCTCCGACGCCTTTCGCAAGGCCCACGCCAACGCCGGCACTTCCAAACCGCTGTATCTGGGGCCACCCCAGTTCGAGGGCTTCGACTGCGTCTTCTGAACAAGCTCAGGTGTTGGTGCGCGCGGCCAGAGTCTCGGTCATGCGCATTGCCGCCAGCGCGCCGGACGCGAAGGTCAGCGCAGCGATCAGCCAGATCGCGGCGCTGAGGCCAAAGGCGTCCGCCACCAGGCCGGCCAGCAGGGCACCCACCGCATAGCCCATATCCCGCCACAGGCGATAAACCCCCACCGCCGAGGCACGCCAGGACGGATGGGCGACATCGCCGATGGCGGCGAGTAACGTGGGATAGACCATCGCCGTGCCCAGGCCGAGCAGCGCGCCACCGGCGGCAAAGCCCGCGAAGCCGGGCGCGCTGGCGGTCACCGCGATGCCGCCCGCCTGAACCCACATACCCCACACGATGAGGCCTTTGCGGCCGATGCGATCGGACCAGGCGCCGGTGACCAACTGGCCAATGCCCCACACCGCCGGATAGATCGCGGCGAGCGCGCCGATCTGGTGGAGCGACATGCCGGCGGCGGCGAACCACAGCGGAAACAAACCCCAGGCCATGCCGTCGTTGAGGTTGTTGACCAGGCCCGCCTGGCTGGCGCTCGCCAGGTTGCGGTCGCTGAGCGAAGTGCGGCGGAAGATCTCGCGTTGGCTCGGCAGAGGCGTAGCGCTGGCGGCGTGATGGGTGCGCACCTCGTGGGCGACATGGTGGCGGGTGTCGCGCACCAGCAATACCGACAGCCCGAGGCCGCACGCCACATAACCCACGCCCAGCCAGAAGGGTTGCGGGCGCAGGCCGTAACGGGCGGCAATCCAGCCGGTGGCGAGTGCGCTGGCCGCCACCGCGAGGTAGCCCGCGAATTCGTTGAACCCCATGGCCAGCCCGCGCTGCTTGGGGCCGACCAGGTCGATCTTCATGATCACCGTGGTGGACCAGGTCAGCCCCTGACTGACGCCGAGCAGCACATTGGCGGCCAGCACCCAGTTCCAGCTCGGTGCCCACATCAGCAGGAAGGGGACGGGCGCAGCCGCTAGCCAGCCCGCGACCAGCACCTGCTTGCGGCCGTAGCGGTCGGACATCCGGCCGGCGAAATAGTTGGTCAGCGCCTTGGTGACGCCGAACACGACGATGAAGGACAGGATCGCGGCGCGCGCGACGAGCCGAAATTCTTGCTCGGCGATGGCGGGCAGGATGCTGCGCTCCAGCCCCACCATGGCGCCGACGAAGGCATTGACCACCACCAGCAGCGCGAACTGGGGCAGGTTCTCGCGCAGACCGAGACGGATGGCGGGCGCCGGCTGCATCAGGGCGCGAGCCCGGCGTTCGCGCGCACCATGGCGGCGATGTCCGCCGGGCGCGGCGGGATGTCTGCGGTGAGGTAGGCGACGAAATCCGCTCGGTTCATGGCGAGTGCCGGATTCCAGCGCTGCTCGAAGCCGAGCGTGGAGGCCGGCTTGCCCGACAGGCCCGCGCCGCACGCACTGCCGGCCTGATGGCCGGGGTAGATCTCGATTTCGGCGGGCAGATGCAGAATCCTGGCATGCAGGCTGTCATGGAGCAGCCCGGCCATCTCCCGCTCCCGGCCGGCCAAGTCGGGGCGGCCGATGGCGCCGACAAACAGGGTGTCGCCGGTGAGCACGAACCAGGGCGCGGCGCCACGGCGCAGGTCGGTGACCAGCAGGCAGATGCTGTCCAGCGTGTGACCGGGCGTGTGCAGCACCTGCACCTGGACGTTGCCGACATCGAGCAACTGGCCGTCGGCAAGCGCCATGAAATCGAATCCGACCCGACCGCGATCCGCCTCGTGCAGGCAGTAGGGCGCGCCGACGCGCCGCGCCAGCTCGCGCCCGCCCGAGTAGTGGTCGGCGTGGACATGGGTGTCGATGACATAAACGATCTCGACCGCCGCCTGGCGGGCTTGGTCGACGAACCAGTCCTCATCGCCGGCGACCACGTCCACCGCGACCGCGCGGCCCACGCCGGCGCAGCCGAAGAAATAGGACAGGGAAGCTTCTTTCGTGGCGAGCTGTTTGAAAAACATAGTGACCTCCTCAGAACACCAGCACTTTGGCGGCGGCGGCAGTCCAGTCGGCGAGTTCCGCCAGTGTCGAGCGCCGCGCGCCCTCGATCAGATCCGTATCCAGCAGGCCGCGGGCATCCATACAGGTGCCACACAGGGCCAGCTCCCCATTGCGCAGCACCTTGCCGAGCATGAGCTGGACGTTGTAATAACCCGCGGGCACTTGCTGCCCGGCGCGGGCACAGGTCACCGCGTCGGCCAACAGAAACACCCGCACCCGCTGGCCCTCCAAGCCGGTGAGAGCGCCGGCCAGACGCAGCGCGTTGTAGGCGCGTTCGCTGCCGTAGGGAGCGTCGTTGAGAATGAACAGGGTGTGGGTCATAGTCGGTTCCTCCGCATCGTTTCCTCCGCATGGCGTTCGCCGTTCAACCGGCACCCGCACGTTCGACCGGCAGGCCCGCCGCCTGCCATTCACCGACCCCGTCGCGCAGCTTGCGCACGCGGAAGCCTCGCGGCGCCAGCAGCCGCACCGCGGCATCGGCGAACAGGCAGAACGGGCCGCGGCAGTAGGCGACAATGTCGCGATCGCGCGGCAATTCGTCGAGGCGCTGGGTGATCTCGGCCAGGGGCAGGGAGCGCGCATAGGGCAGGTGCGCGGTCTCGTATTCATCCGCTGGGCGCACGTCGATGATGACGATCTCGCCGCGCTCCGCCTGCGCCAGCAGCGCGGCCCGATCCAGTGCGACCAGGTGCAGGGGATCGCCGGCGATGGTCGCCAGCGCCGCGCGCAGCTCAACCAGGTGCGCCTCGGCGACTTCACGCACTGCGACCCACAGCCCGGCGACATCGACGCCGCTGGGTCGGTAGATCACATGCTTGCCGGCGCGCCGGGCGACCACCAACCGCGCCTCGCGCAGCGCCTTCAGGTGGGCACTGGCGAGGCGGATGTCGATGCCGAGCTCGGCCGCCAGCGCGTCCACGGTCTTGTCGCCCTGGATCAGCACTTCCAACAGTTCCAGCCGCTTGGGGCTGCCGATGGCCTTGCCGATGCGGGCGACCTGCTCGTACAGGGGATCTTTTAGGGCGCGTGTCGTCATGGGCTATGAATCTAATACTCGTTAGAGTATTCGTCAATAGCCAACAACGGACTCCGGGTATTGGCAGGGGATATGGTCAGGGCGCGGGGACGGTCGGTTCGCGCCTGCGGGGCGGCTTGGGTAGCACGACAACGCGGGTGCCGCTGCCGATGTCCTGCAGGCAATTGCCGGACGGGCGGAACAGCGCCCACCAGTAGCCAATGCCGCAGGCCAGGATCACCACGGGGGTGATCGCGCAGCGCAGCCAGCACTGCATCCACGAAGGCGATCCGCCATCCACTCGCTGCAAGCGCAGCCGCCAGGTTTTCATGCCCAGGGTTTGCCCGGAGCGCCGCCAGCACCAGACGTAATAGAGCGACAGGCACAACCACAGCCCCGCAAAGCCGAGCCAGCCCAGCGGCTGACCCTCGCGGGCGCCAAACTGCTGCACCTGAATCAGCAGAATGCCGGCGGTATAGGCAAAACCGATTGCCAGCAGCAGCAGCGCGTCGTAGACGAGGGCGGCCAACCGGCGCGGCACCCCGGCCACGGGCAACGTCATCAAATCGATCTTCGCCACAACTTCGCGCTCCGCAGACGCACCACCCAAGGTGGGCATTCTAGCAACGCGGGGCCGCGTCGGCCTTGTCGACACAAGGCAGCGGGCACGAAAGTGGCGATATCGCGCTGAAGTTCAGGGGCGCTCGCGCCAGGCGGGAGCGCCCCGCCCCTGGAACCGATTGTTCGGCGACAAGGGGTTGGTAGACCAGTTTTAACGCCGCGATGCGTCCTTCAGCGAGATTTTGAACAGGCTCTAAGCCTCCGCTACCGGCGGCCATACCTCGGCCAGCACGCGAAACGCACTGGCGGCGACCGGCCAGCCGGCGTAGTGCGCCGCATGGATGATCATCGCTTCGAGTTTCTCACGCTCCACACCCAGGTTTTTGGCGCCCCGGAAGTGAATGCGCTGTTCGGCTTCGCGATTGAGTGCCACCAGAATGGTGCAGGTGAGCAGCGAGCGCAGCTCCAGCGGGAGTTCGTCGCCCTGCCAGACATCGCCAAACAGATGTTCCATGGTGTATTGGGTAAACTTTGCCGGCATCGCAGCTCTCACCGAGTCGGCCGGGCGCTCCTGGCCCGCCACCAGTTTTTTAAAAAACGCGATGCCTTTTTTCCGTTTTTCTTCGTCCGCCATAAAAACTCCGGATTATCTGCAGGTGTTTTAGTTGCGCGTTTTAGTTGCGCGTCGGCGCGGCGCCGGGACTCGAACGCTGACCCTTGGGGTTTTTGGTCGCTTCGGTGACTAGAACGCCGTCCTGTTCCAGTATGCGGATATCTGCGTCGCTCAACCCGAGATAGGTTTTCAATACCTCGGCGTTGTGTTCACCGCGGCGAGGCGCGCGCAAATCCAGTTGCCCGGGAAACTCGGAAAAGCGGAACGGAAAGCCGGGCGCCTCGAAATCGCCAAAATCCTCATCCTTGATGGTGCGCACGGTGCCGCGCTGGCGATGGTGGGGGTGATTGATGGTCTGGCCGATGTCCAGCACCGGCGCATAGGGGACGCGGTGTTCATCGAGCTTGGCCAACGCGGCGGCAGTGGTGTCGTGGCCGGCGATCCAATCGTTGAGCAGCGCGATGATGTGTTGTTTCTGCCGCACGCGGTCGCTGTTGTCCTTGTAATCGGGATGGCGTGCCAGATCCTCCCGATCGATGGCGGAGCAGAGCTGGCGCCACTGGCGGTTGGTGGGGCAGGCAATGGCGATGTATTCCTCCTCGCCCTTGCCGTGAAATATGCCGAGCGGCGCCCCTGCGCCCAAATGGGACCCGGTGCGTTTGGGGTTTATTTTGCCGTCAGACGCACTGTAGAGCTGCACATTGAGATCGTGGCAGTGGTAGTAGCTGTCGAGCAATGAAATATCGATGTGCTGACCGCGGCCGGTTTTATGCCGGTACAGCAATGCGCAGGCGATGGCGCCGAGGCCGTGCACGCCCGTCATGACATCGCCTATGCCCAGCCCGGGCAGCGACGGTGGCCGGTCGGGCTCGCCGATGACATGAGTGACTCCGGAAAAAGCCTGGGCGATAAAGTCATAGCCGGGGCGCGCCGCCAGCGGTCCGGTTTGGCCGAAAGCGGAAATGGAGCACATCACCAGCGCCGGGTTGATGGTGGACAGGGTGTGATAATCGAGCCCCATGCGCGCGATCGCGCCCGGCGCAAAATTTTCGACCAGGACATCCACCTCCCTGACCATGGCCTTGATCAGCGCCAGACCCCGCGGGGTCTTGACGTCGATGAACAGGCTTTTTTTACCCCGGTTCTGCTGGATATAGAACGCGCTGCGCCGGTTGCGCACGGTGGGGAAGGCGTGGGTCATGTCGCCCACCGGGGGGATCTCGATCTTGATCACCTCGGCGCCCATTTCGACCAGCAGGCGGGTCGCGGTCGGCCCCGCCAACGCGTGGGTGAAGTCGAGAACCTTGTAGCCGTCGAGGACATGCTTGAGTTGGGTGGTGGACACGGTAGCCTCCCGGCCCTGGCGGACCTCGGTATTTTTTATCGTAGTTTTAGTGGGGCTTACAATTCGTCGCTGTCTATACTAGCGCGGTTACCCCGCAAAGCTAGCGCGGTTATCCCGCAAAGACAGTTGCTGTCCCGACTTCCTTGCTAACGAGCGGTGACCACCAGTTCCGCGCCCCTGTCGGAGAAAGGCCGCTACCCGGCACAGGTGCCTGACCGAGATGCCTGTACGCTTGCGTACTAACAGGATGTCGAAAAAGGGCTTTCCTACCCTTTTTCGACCCGGCTCGTCGCGGTACACGCCCGCGACGGCCTCAGAAGATCAAGCACTTAGCGTGCTTGATCTTCGTGCAAGCCATCCTTGGCTTGCTTTAACAGGCCGTTGAAAAGCGTTTTTCAACAGCCTGCTAACCAGTGGGGCACGCTATGTATTACGGCTGGATATTGTTAGGCGCGATCAGTGCGATCTACATGGTCTGCGTCGGCGCTGTGTTTTACGGCCTGAGCGTGATGATGCCGGCAATGATCGCCGATCTGGGCTGGACCCGCACCCAGGGCACCACCGGCTTCGCCATTTTATCGCTGGTTGTCGGCTTTGCCGGGCCGGTGGTTACCGCGCTGATGAAGCGAATCAGCCCGCGCACGATGATTATTCTCGGAGGTTTTGTCACCGCGCTCGGGGCCGGCATTTTGTACCGCTTCCACTCGTTGCCGGTCTACTACCTGTGCGCGGTTATCCTCGGCTCGGGCATGACCATGCAAGCGGTACTACCCGGCACGCAACTGGTCACTCGGTGGTTTTTTCAACGCCGCTCCATGGCGCTTGGCATCTTCATGGCGGCGGGCGGCATGGGTGGCGTAGTGGGCGCGCCCACTTTCACCTGGTTGATTCACCTGGCCGGCGACTGGCGCCCGGTCTGGCTGTTTGTCGGTGCGGTGTCGCTGTCGGCATCGGCGCTGAGCTGGCTGCTGGTGCGCAACGCGCCGGCCGACGTCGGCCAGCACCTGGACGGCGTCACAGGCAATGCCGGTGGCGACCCACAACCCGGCACCACAAAGCCGGCCGGGGTGTACAAAACCCATCGCGACTGGACGATTAAAGAGGCCTTTCTGGATCACACCTACTGGGTCATTCTGGCATCGGGATCCTTGGCGGTCACCGGACAGATGATTGTCAGTAGCCAGTTGGTACTGCATGTCGCCGATATGGGTATGACGGCAGTGCTCGCGGCCACTGCGCTCGGTGTGCAGGGGGTGTTCACCACCGGCGGACGCTTTGCCTCTGGCTTGCTGGGGGATTTCGCGATCGAACCGCGCACGTTGTTCCTGGCCGGCATGGCGTCGGAATGCCTCGGCATGTTTATTCTCACCAATGCGCACAACCCCGTGCTGCTCTACACCTCGGTGGTGCTGTTCGGGCTGGGCTTTGGCCTGGGGCTGGTGGGTTCCACCGCCATGCTCGCCAACTATTACGGGCCTGCCAACACGCCCACGCTGTTGTCCTATCGCATTCTGCTCAGCACCTTGCTCGGTGCCGTGGGCATTGTGCTGACGGGCTATGGCGGCGACGTGTTTGGCGGCTATAAGGAGGTTTTTTACCTGTTCTCAGCCTTTTTGCTGGTCGGCACACTGCTGGTATTGCTGATTAAAATACCGGATGGCGAGCACATCGACAGCCACCCACAACCTTCCTGACCCCCGCTTTCCAGACACCGCTTATCAGCGCGAATCGCCAGGCTCTCTTCAACCCGGCGCCGCAGTTGGGTTGCAGCGCGCCGCGGCACAGCCGCCGCCCGGAACCATTGGCGCGGCCCCTCGCAGAACGTGGTGAAGATCGCGCCGACGCCGAACTGATCCAGACCAAAGGCTTTCCGAACCCGGGCCCCCATTTAGCGCTATCCCCCCATCGGGACGAACGATGGGCGTCAAAGACCGCCCTTCAGCGAAAACTTGAACAGGCGCTCAGAGCGCCTTGACCTCGCGCACCACGTCGAGAATACCGGCCTGGGCGTCGGCGAAGTACATCAGCGTGTTATCGGCGGCGAACAGCGGGTTCGGGATACCCGCGAAACCGGGGCTCATGGAGCGCTTCACCACGATGACCATGCGCGCCTTGTCGACATCGAGAATCGGCATGCCGGCGATGGGGCTGTCGGACGCCCGCGCATTGGAGTTCACCACGTCGTTGGCGCCAATCACAATCGCGACATCGACCGTCTCGAAGGTCGGGTTGATGGTGTCCATCTCGATCATGCGCTCATAGGGGATATCGGCTTCGGCGAGCAGCACGTTCATGTGGCCGGGCATGCGACCGGCGACCGGGTGGATGGCGAATTCGACCGTAGCGCCGCGCTTTTCCAGCGCGAGATAGAGGTCGCGCACGGCGTGCTGGGCTTGGGAGACCGCCATGCCGTAGCCCGGGACGACCACTACGCGGCGGGCGTCTTCGAGCAGCAGCGCGAATTCGTCCGCCGTGGTCGAGCGCACCTTGCCGGCGTAGACATCGTCGGCATTTGTAGCCGTGCCCGCATCGATGCGACCGAACACCACGTTCGTCAGCGGGCGGTTCATGGCCTTGCTCATCAGCACCGCGAGGATCAGACCGGAAGCGCCATCGAGCGCGCCGGCAACGATTAGGATGTTGTTGTCGAGCGCAAAACCGGTGGCCGCAGCGGCGAGGCCGGCGTAGCTGTTCAGCAGCGCGATCACCACCGGCATGTCGGCGGCACCGATTGGCATCACCAGCGTGATGCCGAAGATGAAGGCCAGCGCCGCCATCCCATAGAACGCCCAGGTCGCCGCGGGATCGGCGATGAACCAGCCGGCGAGCGCGAGGATGGCAGCGGCGAGCACGAGACTCACGGCGTTCTGCCCCGGGTAGGCCACCGGGGTGCCGCGGACCCAGCCCTGCAATTTGGCGAACGCGAGCAGGCTGCCGGTGACGGTCAGACTGCCGAGCACCACTTCGAGGCCGAGCGCGACGCGCTCTACCAGGGTGACCGTGGTTGCATGGTCGTAATAGTGGGCGATGCCGACCAGGGACGCAGCCAGCGCGCCGAAGGCGTGCGACAGCGCGGTTCGCTGCGGCATGTGCGTCATCGGCGTCGCGATCGCGATCCAGCCGCCGAGCAGGCTGCCGACGAGGACGCCGACCAGAATCCACTCGTAGTTCAGCACGCGCGGATCGAGCAGCGTGCCGCCGATGGCGGCGGCCATTGCCGCCGCCGCCATCAACATGCCGCGCCGCGCCGTGCGCGGCGAGCTCATGGCTTTCAGGCCAAAAATGAACAGCGCCGCGGCGCCGAGATAAATCAACTGAATGCAGGCTTGCGTACTCATTTGGCTTTCTTCTTGCCGAACATCTTGAGAATGCGGTCGGTGATCAGAAAGCCACCGACGACGTTGGTGACGGCGGCGGCAACGGCGATCGTGCCGAGCACCGTCGCCGGCTCGCTGCCACCCGCGCCGGCCACCAGCAACGCACCGACCACGGCGATCGCAGAGATCGCGTTGGTCGCCGACATCAGCGGCGTGTGCAGCAGCGGCGGCACCTTGTGGATAACGTGATAACCGACCACGGCGGCGAGCATGAAGACGAACAGACTGTCGATAAGGTTGAGCGATTCCATGGTCGTTCCTCAGGTTGTGCCGAGCAGCTGCTTGACCCGTTCACTGCAGATTTCGCCGCCTTGCGCCGTCCGCGTCGCGCGCAGGATGTCGTCGTCCTCCTTATTCGCGAGCGCACCCTCGCGCGTGGTCAGGTTGGCGATGAAGTTGACGATGTTGCGGCTGTAGAGCTGGCTGGCGTGGAACGCGAGCTCCGAAATCAGGTTGACCGGTCCCATCATGGTGACGCCGTCGACCAGCGCGGTTTTCCCGCATTGCGTGAGTTCGCAGTTGCCGCCGGATTCGGCAGCCAGATCGACCACCACGGAACCGGGTTTCATGCCCTTCTGCATGGCTGCCGTGATCAGCACCGGCGCCCGGCGCCCCGGCACCTGCGCGGTGGTGATGACGATGTCGGCGGCGCGCACGAACTGCGCGAGGGCTTCCTGCTGACGGGCGATGAAATCAGCGGACTGAGCCTTGGCGTAGCCGCCCTGGTCGGCTTCGGCAGTCAGGCCAAGATCAACGAATTTGCCGCCGACGCTGCGAATCTGTTCCGCCACCTCGGGGCGGATGTCGTAGCCGGCGACGGCCGCGCCGAGCCGCTTGGCGGTGGCGATCGCCTGCAGGCCCGCGACACCGGCCCCGAGCACCAGCACTTTTGACGCTGTGAGCGTGCCGGCGGCCGTGGTCATCATCGGCAGGATGCGCGGCGCCTGATTCGCCGCCATCAGCACCGCCTTGTAGCCGGTGAGGTTCGCCATCGAGCTCAGCGCGTCCATGGCCTGGGCGCGCGACGTGCGCGGCACGAGCTCAAGTGCAAACAGCGTGACGCCGGTGGTGGCGAGACGCTGCACCCCGACCGGCTGCGCCAACGGATCGCACAGGCCGATAAGTATCTGCCCGGCGCGGAGCTGGGCGAGATCAGCGGCTCCCGCCGGATCGCCGAGGGCCGTCGCGCGCACGGTGACCAGAATCTCGGCGCTGGCGAAGACCTCGGCGCGCGCGGCGACGCGGGCACCCGCGGCGACGTAATCGGCATCGGGGTAGCCGGCGGCGGCCCCGGCATCCGCCTCGATCAGCACCTCGTGGCGCTGCTTGGCGAGCAGCGCGAGCTGCGCCGGCACCAGCGCCACGCGGCGCTCGCCGGGAAGCGTTTCCTTCAGAAGCCCGATGAGCATTTGCCCTCCCAAGGGTGCGGCTGTAAAAAAGCCGGCATCTTACCACCAGCCGAACCCGGAGGGGTGCATTCCGCATCCCGCCATCGACTTTATAGGTCATTGATTTTGTGGAGATGAGCGAGACACCAGAGCCGATTTAAATGACCGTGCAGTCAGACCCGAGTGGGCGCAAAGCCCTTCTGCGCACCTCCTTGCCGCCCGCGGGAGCGGCTGTCCGCCATCAGATCCCGGTCAAACCTGCGGCGACCACTGCGCCCCACACCTCGCCGGGCGGCAAGCACGCCGGAAACCGCACTGCAATAAACACGCCAACACGGAACCTGGACCAAATT
>CBDDRG010000011.1:0-18922 GCA_965232975.1 uncultured bacterium | reverse complement strand
ATGGCCTCCAGTGCCTGCGTTTGGACAGCAAGTTGACGCCTTTTTGCTTCACCCATTGGGTGACCTCGATAAATCCGTTGAAACTGGCTCCCAGTCTAGCTTGTAGCCGGTTTGTGCACTGTCAACTGCCGGAAATAGGATAAAAGATGTCGCTACCGGCCTTGTCGCCACTCTCGGTCTGCAATTCCAGATTCGGCCGCAGTTGATAGCGCAACTGCAGCGAGCCGGTTTTCCCGAACGCACCGGCCAGATAGCGCGCATAGAGCTTGGGTGCCAGGTAGCGGCCGACGACCAGACTCATCTCGCCGGTGTCGCCGCTGGAATCGACCCGCACCTCGTCGAGGCCCAGCGAGCGGCCGATGCTTTTGGCGATGTCTTCACCCTTGCCGAGACCCATGCTGGTGGCGGCGGCCATCAGCATGTTGCCGTCCGAGCCTGATGTCTGTTTCAGCGGGCGGCCCAGCAGCAGGTAGGCCAGCGCATCGGCGTCGGCCATCGCCGGCGAAAACAGCTCGACTTTGGGCTCTTGCAGTGTGCCGCTGGCATTGATGCCGGCGGTGACGGTGCCGACCGTGCGCACGGCGCGGATGTCGAGCCCGGGGTTGTCCACCGGCTCCGCAAACAGCAGGCGCCCCTGACTGATCGCCAGATTCTGGCCGTAGGCGTCGTAGAAACCATCGTGGATGCTGAGCCCGCCGCGGCCGCGCGTGGGTTGGTCGGGGGTGTCCACGACCACCAGCTCGCCGTCGATCCGGCCGCGCAGGCCCAGGCCGTCGAACTGCACGCGGTCGCCGAGAATGATGCGCAGTTGGGCGTGAATGGGCAGCGGTTGGTCGGGCGCAGTGCGCGCCGGGGTTGCGCGCGAGACGATGGTGGCGTCGCGCGACACCTTGACCGCGCCGACGGGGATCTTGCGCGGCGTCAGTTTTGCCCGCGGAATGCGGAGCTCGCCGCTCAGGTCGATGCGCTCGCGCGCGGTCTTCAGCTTCAGTTGTGGCGATGCCGTCGCCGTCGCCTCGGGCGTGTCCACCACCAGCAGATCGGTGCCGGTCAGGCTGAGGTCGAGCGGCCAGCCGGCGGCCGGGTCGACCCGCAAGTTGCCGGTGATCTGCAAGGTGCCGTCGCCGGAGCGCAGCGCGCTCTGGATGCCGACGTTGCCGTCCGCCGCCGCTAGCGCAAGCTGGATGTCGCGCAGCCGGATGCCCAGTTCGGACACCTCGATGCTGCCGTCCTTCCAGCGCAGTCTGGCCGCTAAACCGTGGCGCGCCGAGTGTGCCAGCGAGTTGCAAATCTGCAGTCAGGGCGCCGGTGATATTGGCGACATCGCTATCGATGGCATTCATCACCGACAGCGCGGTCAGCCGGTTCATGACGGAACCTTCCCCGGCGCCGGCGCTTGCAGCCAGATCATCTCAAACAAGCCCCGCAGCATGTCGGCCTGGGCTTTGTCGGTGATCACCAGCACCGTACCGTTCACGCCGCGCAGCGTTGCTACCTGGTCGGCGAATACGATCATGACGCTGTTGGTGCGCCAACTGCACCAGATCCAGCAGCTCGGTCGCCTTGCGGATGATCTCGTCCGCGGACGCGCGGACGCAGGCTAGCCAGCCGTGTCCAGCCGGGTAAAGTCCGGCGGGCGCTTGTCCTTGAAGGCCCTCAGTGCCTCGCGGTTGGCGGGGCCGCCGAGCAGCCCGCGGAAGGCATCGGTCTCGCGCGCGCGCGCCGCCTGCACGGCGTCGTTGCGGGCGGCGAGCAGCAGCTTCTTGGTGTGCACCAGCGACGCGATCGGCATCGCCGCGATCTGGGCGGCGAGACGCCCGGTCTCGGCCAGCAATTCTGCCGCCGGCACCTGCTTCCACACCAGCCCCATCGCCACGCACTGCTCGGCGCTGAGCCACTCGGCGGTGTACAGCAGATGGGCGGCGTTGGCCCAGCCGACGAGCTGCGGCAACAGGTAGGAATTGGCTGCTTCGACGGTGACGCCCAGTGTGGCGAAGGGGGCGCGCAGCCGCGCGTCGGCGCTCATCAGCACCAGATCGCAATGGGGCAGCAGCGTCAGACCAATGCCGACGCCGAGGCCATTGACGGCGGCGATCAGCGGCTTCGGAAACGCGGTCACGGTGTCGATGAAATGCGGAAAGCCGTGGGGCTTGCCGTCGCCGTGGCGGCGCGGGCTGGCCATCTCGGCCAGATCCTGGCCGGCACAGAACGCGCGTCCCGCCCCGGTGATGACGACCACGGCGATGCCGTCGTCGGTGGCGGCCGCGTTGAGCGCCGCGCTGGCGGCATCGTACTGGTCGTCGTTGAAGGCGTTGAGCGCCGCGGGGCGATTGAGGGTCAGCGTGCGCACGCGCGCACTATCGGCGACCACCACGGCTGGGGTGCTGGAATTGGTCATGGGTTCATCCCCGCTTCAGGCGCCACGCCAGTTGGGTTTGCGCTTCTCGGCGAAGGCTTTGGGGCCCTCGACAAAGTCCGCGCTGCGGAACAATGCATCCACCTCGGGCAGCTTGGCGCCCAGCGCCTGCTGCAGATCCGCCGTGTCCAGCCCCGCCATCACCGCCGCCTTGCTGGCGCGGATCGACACCGGCGAGCATTCCTTAATCTGGCCGGCCCAGCGGCGGGCTGTCGCCAGCAACTCCGCTTGCGGCACCACGTCGTTGACAAAACCCAGCACCTTGCCCTCGGCGGCGCTGACGCGGCGGCCGGTCAGAATCATGCCCATCGCCTGCTTGAGGCCGATCTGGCGCGGCAGCCGCTGCAACCCGCCGGCGAGCGCGGCAAGCCCGACGCGCGGTTCCGGCAGTGCGAACACGGCGCTTTCGGACGCGATGATCAGGTCGCAGGCGAGCGCAATCTCGAAGCCGCCGCCCATGGCCACGCCGTTCACGGCGGCGATGATCGGCTTGTTGCAATCGAAGCGGCTGGTCAGGCCGGCAAAGCCGGTGGCCACTGTCTCGCGCTTGCCGCCGCCGGCCTGATATTTCAGATCGTTGCCAGCGCTGAAGGCGCGGTCGCCGGCGCCGGTGAGAATGGCGAGCCACTGGTCGGGGTCGGCCGCGAATGCATTGAACACGCGCTCCAGCTCGAGATTGGCCGGCGGGTGCAGCGAATTCATCACCTCCGGGCGGTTCATGGTGACGGTCAGGATATGGCCGTCAAGTTCGGTGATGCAGTACTCCAGCACCTGTCTGGTCATGGGAAGGGGCCCCTCGTTGTAATTTATTGTCAAGATTCTGGCTTGAAGCGCGCCGCGTCGATGATCGACCACAGATGGATGATCCAGCCCAGCAAAAATACCCACAGTATGCCGGCGAGGACGAACTGGACGATCGCCATCAGCAGTCGCCCCTGCAGCAGCTGGCCGAGCCCGGGAATAAAGAAACTGCACAGCGCGGCGAGCACGTTGCCGCCAGAGCCCTGGCCGGATGAATTCAGTATCGCCATCGACAATTCTCCACCTCATACGGTGCCCCAGGATAACAAGCAACCAACAACGATTGTTAGCGATCCTACGGCCGATGGCACCGGTTCCCTCCCGCGGGACGGCGAGCCGTTGGTCGGCGCGCACCGACTTCTGCAATAGGTGACCCATCAGTGACTTTTTCCTCGGGCGCGCCTTGTAGACTGCGCCCGAAACGCTCCGTGCGTGGGTTGGCGCTGACCGAGGCGGTCTCCATCGGCGTAGTTCGGGGCAGTTATCGCACAACAATTAAAAATGGAAGGAGAAATACCGATGCAAAGACACATCTTGTTGACAGCCGTTCTGCTGGCGCTGCTGATGACCACCGGGGGCTGCGCGACGATCGTTGGCGATTCGACCGAGGTGGTACGGGTCAACAGCACGCCCGGTGACGCCGCCGTCGAGATCACTGACGAGAAGGGGGTAAAGGTCTTCAAGGCAACGACGCCCGTCATCGCGAATCTGCCCAAGAGTGACGGCAGTTATTGGGGTAAGAAATCTTACACAGTTGAGGTTTCCAAAGCGGGCTACGAGTCCCGGGTCTTCCCGATAACCGCCAGCCCAACGGGCTGGTACATCGCTGGCAATGCGGTGTTCGGAGGGCTGATCGGGTGGTTTCTAGTCGATCCTTTCAAGGGCGAGATGTATAACCTCCACCCCGATCAAATCTCCGTGGACCTGGCGCGGATGGAAGGGCCTGCTGCCGACAACGTGGCGGCCTCGCAGCGCGACGATGGTCCGGCCGAACCCCCCGCCAATGTACCCCGCGCCGCCGCACCGATATCGACGGTCGCGGCGGCATCGGCGATGCGAACCGCGCCGGCAATGGTCATCGTTTTCGCGATTGATCAGGATCCTCGCGAATGGGCGCAGCAACCCGCCGAACTGACCCCGAGCGGGGCGTCGATCAAGCTGCTACCCGGCGGTCAAACGCTTGATTCCTGGACCGAAATGGTAGTACTCGAAACGACGTATACCGACGCGACGCCGGCTGCGTTCGTCGCCGGCTGGCTGACCGAACTGCATGGCGCCGACCCTCAGGCGACTTATTCGCAAAGTGTTGCTGACGATGGCGCGATAACCCTCGAGTACGCATCGGTGGCACGGCGCGAGAAGGCGATCCGCCGTTTTATCGCCGGCACCGACGGCGTCTATACAGCGACCTACAAGGTAAAGCAGTCGCATTTTGATCCGGCCGGCTACGATCTCTGGCGCAGCATCATCGCCGACGCTACGCTGGAAATGAATCAATAGCCAACTGCGCCAACTGCCGAGCACCGACCGCCAGTGATACAGGCAAAATTTCGTATCCGTTACTGACTGGTGCTGCCACGCGCTGAAATTGGTGCCAAGCTTGTGGCCATGGTCAGCATGCATGGGCCGAGCGTGCCCGCAGGCAGCTAGCGTTACAACAGCATGGAGCATCACGATGGGGCCACGCGCGCGCGTCCGGTCGTTAGTGGGGAGAGGGGGAGCCAGCCTCATTCTGGCGATGGTCATTGCCGGCGTCCCCGCGGTGGCGGCTACCACACCCGAGGAGCAGGAGCTGGTCGCGCGCGCGATTGAATTCGAGCGGGAGCTGGATCAGCGCGGCCTGGTGGTCGGCGAGGCGCAGGTCCATGACTATGTCGCGGCAGTGGGCGCGCGGGTGGCGGCGACGGTGGCGGCGCCGCCGGTGGCGTTGCGGTTCCGCGTCCTGCGCGACCCCACAGCCAACGCCTTTGCGTTGCCCAGCGGGGGCATCTACGTCACTTTGGGACTGCTCGCGCGCCTGGAAAACGAGGCGCAACTGGCGCTGGTGCTCGGTCACGAAGCCGCCCACATAACCCACCATCACGCCCTGCAAGGGCACCAGAGCCGCCGCCGCAAGATAGTCGCTGCCCATATCACCGACCTCGTGCTGATGGGTACATCGGTCGCCTATCTGCCGTTCGTGGCATCCATTGCCAGCTATAGCCGCGAGATGGAGACGGAGGCCGACCGCGCCGGGCTCGATTACCTGCTCGCTGCGGGCTACGAAGCCCAGGCTGCGGTGCGGCTGTTCGCGGTGCTGGACGAAATTCCGGCCGCCGAATCCGTGCTCGGCTCGATCTATGCCAGCCATCCCTACAGCGCCGACCGCGAGACCGCGCTGCGTGCGCGTTTGCCTGCGACCGACGACGCAACAGCCGCAACGGCCGACAGCGCCTACCTGGCGGTGCGCCTGCGGGCGCTCCGCGAGAGCACCGAATTGAAGCTCGGTGTCGGGCATTACGAACTTGCCCGCCGTGCCGCCGTCACTCTGGCCGAGCTTGTCCCGGATGATCCCCAGGGCCGCTATCTGATGGCGGAGGCCTGGCGCCAGATGGCGGCGCAGCCCGAACTCGCCGCCGCGGAACAGGCGCTGCTGCGGCGAACCCAAAGCAGCGACAAGCTGGTGGCAGAGATGCGTCGCCAGCAGCATTTCTGGCTGGATTCCGCGGCCACCGCGTACGGCGAAGCGCTGGTTATTGATCCCGACTACGGCCCGGCCTATCGCGGCCTGGGTCTGGTTGCCCAGGCGCGCGACGAGACCGCCGCGATGCGCGAACATCTCGCGCGCTACCTGGCGCTGACGCCCCAGGCGCGGGATCGTCGCTACATCGAGTATTTGCTGTCAACCGACTAAAAATTGAGGAAAGTGCGGTGAAAAGCTTTTTTACGTGTAGCCGGATTGGGTCGACCGTCCTTGCGTTGTCCTTGCTGGTGGGGTGCGCGACGACCACGGAACGGGTGCATCCGGATTTCGCGCGCCGCGAGCGCGCCACCGAGCGCCTGCTGGTGCTGCCAATGGACGTCAAGATCATGCAAGTCGGCTTTACCGGCGACAATGCCCGCATCCCGGCGCGTGAGGCCGCGGTCACTGCCGATCTCGCGCGCCTGGTGCCGGCACTGCTGACTCAGCGTGGGCACTCGACGCAATTGCTGGATCTGGACGCCGTTACCGATGCGCCGGACTTGCGCTTTGTCACGGAACAGGTGCGCACCGCGTACGAGAGCGTATCCAAGCAGTTGTACGAGCAGATTAATTTGCCGGAAGACAAGCGTGCGAGCATCCGCGCTTCTCTGGGCCCGGTGGTCAATCGCCTCGCCGATTACGCCGACGCGGACGCGCTGGTGCTGGTACGTGGCAACGGCTTCGAAAAGACTCGCGGCATGATCGCGAAGGATGTCGTGGCTGCAACTCTATTGGCAACATTGACCGGTCAGGCCCTGGTGCAACCCACCAGCGGCCTGGTTACAGAGGTGGCACTGGTGGACGGCACCACCGGCGACGTGCTGTGGACGAATATCGGCTTTGCCAACGCGGATACCGAGAATCTCACTGCGTTGCTCAAGACATTTCCGCTGCCGCACGCGCGGCGCGCGCTGGTCGCGAGCACGGCATCGGCGGTGAAACCTGTCCCCGACGCGCCGGTCGCCCAGGTCGTGGCAGATGTCCCCGCGCTTGTGCCGGCACGCACGCCGTCGACTACGACTGCTCGACCGGCGCCGTCGGCCCCGCAGCCGGCGCGCCCGGTCGTCACGCTAGCCGCGGCGGCGTCAGTCCAGCCGGTCGCGGCCAAGCCGCCGACGCCCGCGATGATCATCGCTCTCGCCATCGATCAGGACAGCCGCGACTGGCAACCGCGCTTGCGAGATGCCAGTGCGGCGGGCGCGCTCATCGAGCTGGTGCCAGCGGGTCAGGACAGCAAGGCCTGGTCGGAAATGGTCGCGCTGCACACCATTTTTTCCGCGCATCCGGTTGCCGACCTGGTCGCCAGCTGGACTGCCGAGCTGGCGGCCAAGGATCCCCAGGCCACACTTGCGCAGACCACGGCGGCCGATGGCTCAATCACCCTGAGCTACGAGTCGCCCGCGCTCCACGAGAAGGGCATCCGGCGCTTCATGAGCGGCAGCGATGGGGTATACATGGTCGCCTATCACGCCCGCCCGCAAACCTATGATCAGGGTGCCTACTCGCTTTGGAGTACCATCGTGGCCGGCGCGAGCCTAGAGGCAAATGACTAATAGCGCGCCCGACCCGGCGACTGCTGGTGCTGCCGCCCGACGTGGTCATTCTGCGCAAGGCTTTTGAACGCGACAACATGCGTCTGTAGGCGCGCGAACTGCCGTCGCGAACTGTCTCACCGCGACCCTGTCGGCCCAGCTCAACGGCCGGGGTTTTGTCACCCAGGCGCTGGATCCCGACAGCGCGGCCGGCGCGCTGCCGCTGGAGCCATGGCCGGGGCGTTCAGCATCGCCGTCGCAAAATTCTCCAGTTGACGCGCCAAGCGAGAATAGAGCACTGCGCATGAACAGGTGGCTGCGCGTCGAGGCGGGCAGCACCCCGTTATTTTGAGTAACCGTTACTTATTTGTGATAGCGCGCGCCGAAATTTGCCTCAATCTCCTGGCCACGGTGGCAGCCTCAGGAGTCTTCGCGCTGATTCGTCGCACGGCTCAATGCAGGTGATGGCAGCAATGGTTTCAAAGAGATTGGGCAAAGGTGTTTTTTCTGAAAATTTGAGGGGACAACAAATGAGAACAATCGTAATCGCAATGCTTGCATCGCTTTCAGTGGGTTGCGCGACAATCACAAATGATGCAACGACACCGGTGGCGCTGTCCTTTAGCGATGGAACAAGCGGAGAATGCATGTTTCAGAACAAGCGTGGGGTGTGGCATGTCTCGGTTCCAACGACGCAGTGGTTTCGCAGGTCAGATGACGCCTTGAGGTATGACTGCAAGACGCCCGATGGCCGTAAAACGGCTGGCACCATTCCGAGCACGATTAGCGCAAAAATAGTCGCAAGCGCAGTCTTTTTGGATCTTGGCATCGTTGATGCCCTTACTGACAAACATCGGGAATACCCAGCCAGCTTTGTTATTCCGCTGCAAACGGTAGCCGCCGCCGCGCCGGCGGCGAAGCCCGTCCCCGACGCGCCGGTGGCCCAGGTCGTGGCAGATGTCCCCGCGCTTGTGCCGGCAAGCTCCCCATCGACTGCTCGACCGGCGCCGCCGGCCCCGCAGCCGGCGCGCCCGGTCATCGCGCAAGCCGCGGCGGCGTCAGTCCAACCCGCGGCGGCCAAGCCGCCGAGGCCCGCGATGATCATCGCTCTCGCCATCGATGAGGATGAACGCGACTGGCAGCCCGGTTTCCGCGATGCCAGCATCAAGGGCGCACTGATCGAACTGGTGCCCCAGGGCGACGACATCACGGGCTGGAGCGAGATGGTCGCGCTGCACACCGTCTTCACGCCGCTGCCGGTGGCCACTTTTGTCGCCAACTGGCAGGCCGAGCTGGCGGCGGCCGATCCCCAGGCCAGATATTCCCAAACCGCCGCCGCCGATGGCTCTATCACCGTCGAGTACGAGTCGGCGGCCTTTCGCGAGAAGGCGGTGCGCCGCTTCGTGCGCGGCACCGACGGCGTTTACATGCTCGCCTATCACACTCGCCCGCAGGCTGTTGACCAGGCGGCCTACGACCGCTGGCGAAAAATCATTGCCGACGCCAGCCTGGAAGCCAATCCCTAACAGGATGTTGAAAAAGGGCTTTCCTGCCCTTTTTCAACCCGGCTCGTAGTCGCGGTACGCGCCCGCCAAGGCCTCCGAAGATCAAGCACTTAGCGTGCTTGATCTTCGTGCAAGCCATCCTTGGCTCGCTTTAACAGGCCGCTGAAAAGCGTTTTTCAACGGCCTGTTAAACTGAACGCCGAGTGCGCGCGCGGCCGCCGAACCGGCCGGCAACGCCGACGGGTCGCCCGTGGCGGCGGTCTGGTTAAATCCCTGCTCATCGGCTATTTTCCGGTGTTCCCACAAGCTGTTGAGGAGAGGCTTATGACCCGCATTGCAATCAATGGCTACGGCCGCGTCGGCCGCTGCGTACTGCGCGCCATTCACGAACGCGGCTTGCAGGATCGCCTCGAGATCGTCGCCATCAATGATCTCGCCAACCCGGAGTTGATGGTGCATTTGACGCGGGTGGACTCCACCCACGGCCATTTCAACGCCGAGGTCGCCTGGGCCGACGACGCCATGCACGTAAACGGCCGGCGCATCGCGGTCAGCCAGCACAAAGAGCCCGCACAGTTGAGCTGGCGCGCGCTGGGCGTCGATCTGGTGCTCGAGTGCAGCGGCAAGTTCAAACGCCGCGAGCAGCTGGCCGGGCATCTGAGCGCCAACGCGCCGCAGGTGCTGGTCAGCCACCCGGTGGAGGACGCCGACAAGACCGTGGTCTTCGGCGTCAATCACACCGAGCTCGGGCCACAGCACCTGATCGTGTCGAACGCCTCCTGCACCACCAACTGCCTGGCGCCCGTCGCCAAGATCCTCCACGACGCCATCGGCATCGAGTGCGGCGCGATGACGACGGTGCACGCCTATACCAACGACCAGCAATTGCTCGACAAGACCCAGGGCGATGCCTACCGCGCCCGCGCCGCCGTTCAATCCGTCATCCCGACCCGCACTGGCGCCGCCACCGCGGTGGGTCTGGTGCTGCCGGAGCTCGCCGGAAAACTGACCGGCATGGCGCTGCGCGTGCCGACGCCGAACGTGTCCCTGATCGATCTGCATTTCACCGCCGCGCGCGCCACCAGCGTCGCCGAAATCAACGCTTTGATGGCCGCGGCCGCAAGCGGCGCCTGGCGCGATATCGTCGCGTACAACGACCAACCGCTGGTCTCCATTGATTTCAACCACCACCCGGCGTCCTGTATTTTCGACGCCAACCACACCGGCGTGAATGGCCGCCAGGTCAAGGTCATGGCTTGGTACGACAACGAGTGGGGGTTTTCCAACCGCATGGTGGACATGGCGCTGTATCTGACCGAGCGCCGTTGAGGGCAGACGATGTTGCAGGATCGCCTGGTCGCCCACCGGGGCTTTCAGAAGTGCTACCCCGAGAACACGCTGCTGGCCTATAAGCAGGCGATTGCGGCCGGCGCGCACTGTGTCGAAACCGATATTCTGTTGAGCGCCGATCTGCAACCGGTGCTGTACCACGATCCCGGCCTGCGCCGCGTGAGCGGCCGTCGCGCCAAGGTACAGGACAAGTCGCTGGCGGAGCTGATGGCGATACCGGCCCACGAGCCACGCCGCTTCGGCGATCGCTTCCGCACCGAAACCATCGCCCCTCTGAGCGCCTTTGTCGCCTTGCTCCGCGAGCAGCCGCAGGTGACCGCCTTTGTCGAGATCAAGGCCGAGGCCGTTGCCTTTGCCGGCGCCGAGGTGGTGTATGCGGCGGTGCAGCGTGTGCTGGCGCCGGTCGCCGGCCGCTGCGTGCTGATCAGCTTCGATCACGCCTTCATGGCGTACGCGCGCCACAGGGGCTGGCAGCGCTGCGGCGTGGTGTTGCAGCAATGGCGGGATCTGACCGGTGACGATGTCGGCGCGAGCCGCCCCGACTACCTGTTTTGCGACGCCCGCAAGGTGCCGCGCCGCGCCGATCTCGATGCGCTTGCGGCCAAGCTGGTGGTCTATGAAATCGCCGATCCGGAGGCGGCCATCGCCTGGTTCCGGCGCGGCGTCGATTTGATCGAAACCTTCGATATCGGCGGCATGATCGACGCTCTCGCGCAGCGCGCACTCTGACACCCGCAGCGGCACGGACGTTGACTGACCACTTGAACCTCGACATCGCCGTTATCGGCGGCGGCATTCAAGGCGCCGGCGTCGCCCAGGCGGCGGCAGCGGCCGGTTACAGCGTCGCCCTGATCGAGAAAACCGGCTGGGCGGCAGGCACCTCCGGCAAATCCAGCAAGCTGATCCACGGCGGCCTGCGCTATCTGGCCGGTGGCCACTTGCACCTGGTGCGCGAAAGCCTGCGCGAGCGCGCCACGCTGTTGCGCATCGCGCCCCAACTGGTGCACAGCGAACTCTTCCATATTCCACTGTATCGGCAGTCGCGGTTGCGCTCCTGGCAGTTGGCGGTGGGGTTGGCGCTGTACGCCGCACTCGCCGGCGGCGGCCGTCACTGCGGGTTTTCGCGGCTGCCCAAATGCCGCTGGACGACGCTCGCCGGCTTGCGCACGGACGAACTGCGCAGCGTCTGGCGCTACTGGGATGCCCGCACCGACGACGTCGCGCTGACCCGCGCCGTGGTCAGCTCAGCCGCGAGCCTGGGCGCGCGGCTATGGTGTCCGGCCGCAGTGATCGACGCCGAACGCACCGCCAGCGGCTACCGACTCCGGCTGCAAACGACCACCGGCGAGCAACAGCTTGCCTGTCGGGTATTGGTGAACTGCGCCGGGCCCTGGATCAATCAGATGGCGGGTCGCATTGCGCCAACGCCGCCGGGTGTCGCCGTCGATCTGGTGCAGGGCACCCATCTGGTGCTGACCGAACCCGTCGTCGACCATTGCTACTACCTGGAGGCACCGGCTGACGGCCGCGCAGTATTTTTGCTGCCCTGGCGGGGCGGATCGCTGCTCGGCACCACCGAGACCCTGTTCACCGGCGATCCCGACGCGGTCGCGCCCTTACCGGAAGAAGAGGCCTATCTGCTCGCCGTCCTCCGCCACTACTTTCCGGCCGCGACCCCCGTGGTCAGTGCGCGCATGGCCGGCTTGCGGGTGCTGCCGCGCGCCAGCGACCGCCCGTTTCAGCGCAGCCGCGAAGTGCAGTTGATCACCGACGATCGCCGCGCTCCCCGCTATGTCGCCGTCTACGGCGGCAAACTCACGGGCTATCGCGCCACCGCCGCGAAAGTTCTCCGCCTGACTGCCAAAACACTGGGGCCGCGCGTGGTGCGGGCTAGGGACACCGCTAACCTCAGGTTGCCCTGAGGCGCCTGACACGAGAATGGCGTCATTGGCAGGCAGGGGCGACGTTTAAAGCCGTCGCGGCGGGGTTAGTGCGCTTTCCGGGATTGCCGCTTTGATTAACCACGCAGCCTGTTCGCCATGGCCGCGTACTTGTCCAGCAGCGGCAGCACCTGGTCGCGCTGCCCGGACGGTAGCGGGTACATCAGGTGGGTGTAGCCGCACTTGAGCAACTCGGCGGAGCGCGTCTCGTCGGTCGGCGCGGCGAAGATCGCCTTGTCGAGGGCGGCGAAATCCTTGCCGGCCTTGTCACACTCCTGGCGCAGGGTGTCAATGCCCTGTTCCAGACCGGGCATGAAGCCAATCGGCATCCAGCCGTCGCAATAATCGATGACGCGCGGATATGCCCAGCTCGACTGCGCGCCCAGCCACACCGGCGGGCCGCCCGCCTGCACCGGTTTGGGATACGACCACATGCGGTCGAAATTCACGTAGTCGCCGTGGTATTCGGCTTCTTCCTGGGTCCAGATCTCGCGCATCGCCTTGACCTTTTCACGGACGATTTTCCAGCGACTTTTGAACTCGACGCCGTGGTTGGCCATCTCCTCCGCGTTCCAGCCGGCCCCGACGCCGAGGATGACGCGACCGTTCGAGATCAGATCCAGCGATGCGACCTCCTTGGCGAGCTGGATCGGGTCGCGCTCCACCACCAGACAGATGCCGGTGCCGAGCTTGATGCGCTTGGTCACCGCCGCCGCTGCCGCCAGCGCAACAAAGGGGTCGAGGGTGTGCCAGTACTCTTTCGGCAGTTCGCCGCCGCCCGGCCAGGGCGAAACCCGGTTGGCCGGAATGTGGGTGTGCTCGCAAACGAACAGCGAATCGAGACCGCGCTCCTCGATGGCCTGGGCCAGCTCGACCGGTTGAATCGAATAGTCGGTGGGAAAGATGAGAACGCCGATATGGGACATGGGTAAGCTCCGCTGATGGCCGCCGCCAAACCGGCAGCGGCGAAATTAGGGTCTGGCGCGCAGCGTCAGGGTGCGGCGAAATTGTGCGGCGAAACCTGGGCAAATGCCAAACAGCCGCCGTTGCGTGCCTGTGAGCCTGTCGGACTTGAGGCAGATTTTGGGCAAATTTGTGGCGAATGGCGCGGGATCATTCAACAAAAATTTACGCGACACATGACCAGATTCGGCTTTTCCGCAGGAGGACAGCCTCAAGTCCGCGTCAGGCCCCGCCGTGTGGATGACGTACTTGGCGGGTAGACAGTAGCCCTGGGTAAGTTTCCGGTTTCAACGCCGCGGTGCGCGCCTTCAGCGCGATCCTGAACAGGCTCTTAGGCCGCTTCGATACGAATCAAGGCGCCAAAGGCGTCTGCGCGAGGAACTTCCAGCACCCGGGGATCATCGCCGGCCGGGCTGACCCAGATGCCGTGACCGGCCAGGGATTTGGCCGTCGCCGGTAGATCGGGTGATTCCAGCACCAGCGCGTACATGCCCTCTCGCTGTTCCTGGAGATGCCGTTGAATGTTGCTGGCAAAGGCCCTGGATGCATCCTTGACCGCCACCAGCTCGATCGCGCCACCGGTCGGTGGGCGGCAGATGGCCGCATAGACGCCCCGCTCCGCGTCGTCAACGATATTTTCCATAGGGAGTTTGAACTGACCGCCGTAGACCGCCACCGCGTGGT
The DNA here is from genome assembly GCA_965232975.1 of uncultured bacterium. Classification (GTDB taxonomy): domain Bacteria; phylum Pseudomonadota; class Gammaproteobacteria; order Pseudomonadales; family Porticoccaceae; genus CBDDRG01. The sequence continues at coordinate 5,009 of CBDDRG010000011.1, read as the reverse complement.
CGATATCCTCGACCGCAACGATCACGCGGACGATACCGGAACAACGCGGTGCGCGGTCGTCCCGCTCGCCCCGGTATTGACCCTTGAATGAATCGACCGGATAGACGCGAATCAATACCCCGTGGGTGGAGTTTGGGTGCACGTCGCGCCCAAAAGCGCCGGGCATCAGCGGCATGACGTTAAGGCCGCGAGCAGCCAATTCCTTGGCTTCATCGTCCGGCACCGGCGCCTCCAGCATCAACGCGAACAGACCCTCGCCGCGCCGTTCGAGGAAGCCCTGCAAGCTTCGGCTGAGGGGGGTGTGCGGATCGACGGGGGACATCAGCTCGATATTGCTGCCACCAGCGGGCACGCACATGCCGAGGGCGGCGCCATACTCCTTCCGGCTCGTCTCCGAGAGATCGAGCACGGGCATGTGAAACTTGTCTTTGAACAGGCTGACCAGCGCGCCGAAATCGTGCGCGGCAATGGCGATGCGGGGCATTCCGGTAATCATTATTTTTCCTCCGTGGGGGACGGTCGCAGGCGCCCGTCCATGGGTGGTGGTTAGGGTGTGCTGATGAGCATACAGCCAAATATACCAACGCGCCCGCCACCGCCGGGTCGGGTTGTCGCGGCGAGGCAATTGAGACTTCCCCCGTTACGACCGCTTCCCCAGCTGCGCGACGGCATTCACCAAAACCCCGGGCTCGCCAGCGGCGGCGATGGTCGACGGCGGCCCCGCTGGACAACGCAAGATCAGGCGTCGAGCCGGGCGCGCAGGATTGCATTCACCTGCTGCGGATTGGCCTGGCCGTTCGACGCCTTCATCGCCTGACCGACAAAAAAGCCAAACATTTTCCCGCGCTTGGCGGCGTCCGCGCCGCGGTAGCTGGCGACCTGGTCGGCATGGGCGGCGATCACCTGATCCACCAGTGCCGCAATGGCGTCGCTGTCGGACACCTGTTGCAGGCCGCGCGCAGCGATGATCGCATCGGGCTCGCCCTCGCCATCCCAGACCGCCGCGAACACCTGCTTGGCCTGGCTGTTGGAGATGGCGCCCGCCTTGACCCGCGCGATCAGCGTGGCGAGCTGGTGCGGTGTGAGCGGGCACTGGGCAATGCCGAGGTCGGCGCTGTTCAGGCGCGCCGCGAGTTCACCCATGATCCAGTTGGCGGCCTGCTTGGCGTCGCCGCAGTGGCCGGCGGTGGCCTCGAAAAAGGCCGCCATGGCCGCGCTGTCGCCGAGCTGATCGGCGTCGTAGGTCGACAGGCCGTACTGATCCTGAAATCGCTGCCGGCGGGCGTCGGGCAGCTCCGGCAGGCTGGCGCGCACGGCGTCGATATAGGCCTCGTCGAGCACCAGCGGCAGCAGGTCGGGGCACGGGAAATAGCGGTAGTCGTTGGCCTCCTCCTTGCTGCGCATCGCACGCGCGACATGGTTGTCGCCGTCGTAGAGGCGGGTCTCCTGGCGGATGGTACCGCCGTCCTCCAACACCTCGATCTGGCGCGCGACCTCGAGCTCGATGGCGCGCTCCATGAAGCGGAACGAGTTCAGGTTCTTGGTCTCGGTACGGGTGCCGAGCGGCGCGCCGGGGCGGCGCACGGAGATGTTGACGTCGAAGCGCATGGAGCCCTGTGCCATCTCGCCGTCGCAGATGCCGAGCGAGGTCACGAGCGCATGCAGTTTTTTGGCGAAGGCGACGGCCTCCGCAGCACTGCTCAGATCGGGCTCGGAGACGATTTCGATCAGCGGGGTGCCGGCGCGGTTCAGGTCGATACCGGTCATCGCCGCGCCCAGGCCGCCGAGCCCTTCATGCACCGACTTGCCGGCGTCCTCCTCCAGGTGGGCGTGGTGGATGCGAATCCGCTTGCTGCTGCCGTCGGCACGCTGAATATCGACGTGGCCTGCGCCGACGATGGGTTTTTCGAGCTGGGTGATCTGGTAGGCCTTGGGCAAATCGGGATAAAAGTAGTTCTTGCGCTCGAACACCGATTCCCGGCGGATGTCGGCGTGAACGGCGAGGCCAAACATCACCGCCATGCGCACCGCTTCGGCGTTCAACACCGGCAGGGTGCCGGGCATGGCTAGATCGATGGCGCAGGCCTGGGTGTTGGGCGCGGCGCCAAAAGCAGTGCTGGCGCCAGAAAATATCTTGGAACGGGTGGCCAGCTGGGTGTGCACTTCGAGGCCGATAACGGTTTCCCATGTCATGCAGACAGTTACCTTGACGGGTTGAGGGGGTGAAAGCGGTGACCGCGGCGGCGCGCGGACTGCCGCCGGATGCCCGCGCCGCCACTGGCAGCGATGGCCATCCTATGGCGGGGTTGCGGACGACACAAGCGCCGCCGACTGAGCCACTGATAGCGGTGCTTTCTCCATTCGCAGGAGTGTGGCGAACCAACGGCTTCGACCCGCGGTCTACCGCTGATGAACCGCCGGCGCGCCAGCGGCGCCACGCACCCGCGCAGTTCGCTGGCACCCGCCGGCACGGACTCCCGCGAAGAGGGCCACGCCATGGTTAATCCCCACCCCCCCGCCAGCCGCTCTCGCCGCCTGCTGGTCGTGGCACCGCTGGTCGTGGCACTGCTGGCGGCATTGGCGCTTTTGATCTGGTGGTTTGACTGGAACTGGTTCAAACACCCGCTCGAAAATGCCGTGCGCTCCGCCACCGGGCGCGAATTCGTCATTGCTGGCGATCTCGATGTCGATCTGGGCTTGACTTCTGCCGTGCGCGTACACGATGTCCGTTTGGGCAATCCGCCGGGCTGGGCGACCGCGGACATGGCCACCGCCGAAGCCCTGGAGCTCCACATCGCGTTGCTTCCGCTCTGGCATAAACAGGTGGTAGTGCCCTTGATCCATGCCAAGCGCCTCAAATTACGGATCGAGCGCGACGCCGACGGGCGCGGCAACTGGGAGTTTGGCGACGACCAGCCGCCGGCGGAGAACGCGCTGGCGCCAGAAATCGGCCAACTCGATATCGTCGATAGCGAAGTCCGCGTGTTGGAGCCAAAATTCAAGACCGACCTGCGGCTGGCCGTGCACAGCGGCGAAGCCGAGAACTCTGGTGCGCTAAAACCATTGCTGGCGACCGGCGATGGCAGCTACCGCGGGTTCGCCTTCACGCTCGCGGCCAAGATCGATTCGCCACTGTCGCTGCAACGCACCGAGGCACCCTATCGCCTCGATATCAGCGCGCGCGCCGGCGATACCCGGGCCCGCATCGACGGCGCGCTGCGATCGCCGCTGCAACTGCGGGATTTCGATCTGCAGCTGGCGCTGTCCGGGGCCGACCTCGCCGATCTCTACCCGCTGGCCGGGGTGGCGCTGCCCGCGACGCCACCCTATCGGACCGAAGGCCGGATCGGGCGCACCGGCGCAACATGGCACTACCGCCAGCTGACCGGAAAGGTCGGCGACTCGGATATCGCGGGCGATGTCAGCATCGCCTTTGCCGGCAAGCGCCCTTTCTTTAAGGCGCGACTCGAAGCGCAGCGGCTCGACCTGGATGACCTGGCCGGCTTCATCGGCGCGCCGCCGCAGACCGGTCCGGGCGAGGCGGCGTCGGCGGCGCAGAAACAGGAAGCGCAGCGACTCGCGGCCGCGGCCCGCGTGCTGCCGGACAAGCCCTACAATCTGACCAAATTGCGCGCGATGGACGCCGACGTCGAGCTCACGGCGACGCGAATCAATGCGCCGGATCTGCCCATAGAATCACTGGCCACACAGCTCAAGCTGGCGGATGGGCTGCTGCGGCTGGAGCCGTTCAAGCTCGGCATCGCCGGGGGCCAGATCGACGGCTATCTACAACTCGACGCGCGGGCCGACGTCATTGCGGTGACCAGTGATGTGCATGCGCAGGGCCTGACGCTCGCCAAACTGGTGCCCGGCGCGGACCTGATGGACGACGCCGTCGGCGCCATGGCCGGGAAAGCACAGTTGCGTATGCAGGGCAACTCGGTCGCCGACATGCTCGCCGCGGCCAATGGCGAGGTCGGTGTCGCCATCGGCAAAGGTCAGGTCAGCAACCTGTTGATCGAGCTTGCCGGACTCGACATCGCCGAGGCGCTGCGCTACGCCCTCGGCAAGGATCGCCAGATCGAGCTGCGCTGCGCCTACGCCGACTTCGGTGTCGCCAGCGGCCTGATGACCTCGCGGGCGTTCGCGATCGACACGTCGGATACTTTTCTGCGGGCGGCTGGCACTATCAACTTGCGCGACGAACAACTCGATTTGAAGGTGATCGCGCGCCCCAAGGATCGCAGTCCCTTCTCGGTGCGCTCGCCGCTGGTGGTGGGCGGAACCTTCAAGGATCCGTCGTTTCTGCCCCAGGCCGGACCACTGCTGTTGCGTGGCGCCGCGGCGGCGGCGCTGTTTGCGGTGGTGCCTCCGGCGGCGTTGCTGGCGCTGATCGAGACCGGCCCGGGCCAGGACGTCGACTGCGGGGCGCCAGCGGCCGATGCGGCCGCGGATTGACAGGTCGGGCCTGCGTGGCCACGCGCTTGTCCACCGCCATGAGCCGGTTCAGGAATTGGCCAGCACGCTGATCTTGCCGTCGCCCTCCAGATAGCAGGCTTTTACACTTGCCATGTTCTCGACGCCCTGCTCGCGCAACTGGCTCATCAGTTCCTCTTGGGTGATCATCTGTTGTTGCATGTGGCGCCTGATCATTCGCCCATCCTTGATCAGCAGCAAGGGTCTCGACGTTACCAGGCGCCCGAAGCGCGGGAATCTGAACGCCAGCCAGTCCAGCGCATGATTCCAGAACAGGATGGTGCCAACCAGAACCGCTCCTTCCGTCACGGATTCATAGTTGGCGCCCATCGCGTTTTGACTGGCGTCGGCAACTATGACGATAACCAGCAAATCGGCGACGCCGAGCTCGCCCCGATCGCGGCGGACAATGCGCAGCAGCACGAACAGGCCGAGATAGACGAGAGTCCCCCGCAATGCGACTTCCAGCAGGCTGAGGGTGGGGATGAACATTGACGCCCACGCGATGTCACTCATGATCTCCCACCGTTCGG
>CBDDRG010000010.1:0-5011 GCA_965232975.1 uncultured bacterium | reverse complement strand
GGTCGCGGGGCTGGGGTCGCCGGCCAGCTGTGTACTGATACCCGCCGCCAGCCACTTCTTTCACGCCCAGTTGAGCAACCTGAGCGCGGCGGTGATGGGTCTGCTGCGCAAAGCTCTTATCTGACTGCTCGCCGAAAGTTGCGCGCCGGAGTCGGCGCCAGTACAGTCTGCGCCAATTTTTTGTGTGGAACGTCATGTCGTCAACACCTCTGCAGCGTTACCAGAGCGATCTCGATCGGCACGGATTTGTCGCCGATCCGGCACAACGGGCCGCCGTCGAAAAATTGCAGGCGGTGTACGACGGGCTGCTCGCGGCGGCTCAGCCCCGGGTAGCGTTAATTGGCCGCTTGTTGCGCAGATCGGCGCCACGCCCGGTGCGGGGTCTGTATCTGTGGGGCGGCGTCGGGCGTGGCAAGACTTACCTGATGGATAATTTTTACGAAAGTCTACCCTTTGCCGACAAGATGCGCGCCCATTTTCACCGCTTCATGCGCCGCGTTCACCGCGACATGCAACTCCACGCCGGTTGCAAGAATCCCCTTGAGCGCGTCGCCGCTGGCATCGCGAACGAAACGCGGGTGCTCTGTTTCGACGAATTTTTTGTGTCGGATATCACCGACGCGATGATTCTCGGTACGCTGATGGAGCAACTTTTTGCGCGTGGAGTGGTGCTGGTGGCGACCTCCAATATTGTTCCCGATGAACTCTACAAGGACGGTTTGCAGCGCCAGCGCTTCCTGCCGGCGATCGAATTGATCAAGCGCAACTGTGAAATCCTGAATGTCGATGCCGGTACCGACTATCGCCTGCGCTCGTTGACGCGCGCCGAGCTGTACTACACGCCGCTCGACGCGGGTGCCGAGGCGGCGATGGCCGGCTTGTTCGCGAGTCTGGTGCCGGCGATGGAAGAGGTGCGGGTCGGGGTTGCAATCGAGATCGAGGGCCGGGCCATTCCCTGCCGTCGGGTTGGCGAAGATGTGGCCTGGTTCGATTTTGCCGCGCTCTGCGATGGCCCGCGCAGCCAGAACGACTACATTGAACTGGCGCGCGAATTTCACGCGGTACTGATCGCGGGGGTGCCCAAGATGGGGGCGGCGCAGGACGATCAGGTGCGCCGCTTCATCAATCTGGTCGATGAATTTTACGACCGCGGCGTCAAGCTGGCCCTGTCGGCCGCCGTGCCGCTAGAGGAGCTCTATGGCGGGGGACGGCTCGAGTTCGAATTTCGGCGCACCCGCAGCCGCCTGCTGGAGATGCAATCCCGCGAATATCTTGCCCGGCCGCATCGCCCTTGACCGGCGGGCTGGAGCGCGCAGGCCCGACTGTGGTTCCGGAAAATTTTTCCTTGCATGCCCGACGGTGCATCGCTAGAATTCGCGCTCGCATTTATCGGGGTTCCGCTGCGTGGCGCGGGATCGAGACGGGCCCGGGCGGGCCACCCGGACAGGATTCAGCATGAAAACTTTCAGTGCCAGGAACGAAACCGCGCAGCGCGATTGGTATGTGATCGACGCCACTGACAAAACGCTGGGCCGGTTGGCGAGCGGCATTGCCACCCGTCTGCGGGGCAAGCACAAGCCCGAGTTCACGCCCCACGTCGATACTGGCGATTACATCGTGGTGGTCAACGCAGACAAGGTGCGGGTGACGGGCAACAAGGCTCGCGACAAAATCTATCACAGCCACAGTGGCTACCCCGGCGGCCTCAAGTCGATCAGTTTTGAGCGTTTGATGGACAAGGCGCCGGAGCGGGCCATTGAATACGCGGTTCGCGGCATGCTCCCCAAAGGTAGTCTTGGCACCACCATGTTCAAAAAATTGAAGGTGTATGCGGGTCACGCGCACCCTCATGCAGCCCAACAACCGCAGCCACTGAATTTCTGAGGGAAGACTGACCATGGCAGAGACCCAGTACTATGGCACTGGTCGGCGCAAGACGTCGTCGGCGCGCGTATTTTTGACCCGGGGCGTGGGCCAGATCACCATCAACGGGCGCTCCCTCGACCAGTATTTCGGCCGCGAGGTCGCGCGGATGATCGTGCGCCAGCCGCTACAGTTGGTGGGGGCGAGTGGCGGGTTCGATATCAAGGCCACCGTCAAGGGCGGCGGCAATTTTGGTCAGGCGGGCGCGATCCGGCACGGGCTGGCGCGCGCGCTGCTGCAATACGATGAAGGCCTGCGCTCGCCGCTGCGCCAGGCCGGCTTTCTGACCCGCGATGCCCGGGAAGTCGAGCGCAAGAAGGTGGGTCTGCACAAGGCCCGCAAAAAGCCGCAATTCTCCAAGCGCTGATTGCTTCGCCGGTTGTCTGTCAATCTCAACGCCCAACTCGATGTTGGGCGTTTTTCTTTGGCATAACAACATGTTGCGAGCTACTTGGAAGGTCTCCGCTTGTAAAGCCCCGGTCTTTTAATTAGGATGGCGCGCCTTTTGGAAATCGTAGCTCAACGCACCTAAATCCACACTTAATCTATTTCCGGCGTCGCTAACAGGGGGCTCGCATGAGCAGTGATGGCATCAACCAGGGGCGACGGCGCTTTCTGACCGCTGCGACCTGTGTGGTCGGGGCTGCCGGCGTGGTGGGGGCTGCGGTCCCCTTCGTCGGCTCCTGGACACCCAGCGCCAGGGCCAGGGCCGCCGGCGCGCCCGTCAAAATCAATATCGGCAAGATCGCGCCGGGCCAGATGATCACCGAAGAGTGGCGGGGCCAGCCGGTTTTCATCGTGCGGCGCACGCCGGAAGCGCTGGCGTCGCTGACCAAGCTCGACGAAAAGCTTCGCGATCCCAAGTCGGCCAGTTCAAGTCAGCCAACCTACGTCGATAAGGTCAACCGGGCGATCAAATCGGAATACCTGGTGCTGGTCGGGCTTTGCACCCATCTCGGCTGCGCGCCCATGTACCGGCCGGAGGTGGGCGCGGCCGACCTAGGCGGCGCAGACTGGCTGGGGGGCTTCTTCTGTCCCTGCCACGGCTCCAAGTTCGATCTCGCCGGGCGCGTGTTTCAAGGGGTTCCGGCGCCGCTCAATTTGCCAGTGCCGCCCTACAGCTTTGAAGGTGACACCGTTATCGTGGTGGGTGTGGATCAGGAGGCCTCGGCATGAACTGGGTGCTCGCATTGTGGACCTGGGTGGACAAGCGGCTGCCGGTGCAGCGCGCCTGGGATACCCACATGGGCAAATACTACGCGCCCAAGAATTTCAACTTTTGGTATTTCTTCGGCGTGCTGTCGATGGTGGTGCTGGTCAATCAGTTCTTGACCGGAATCTGGCTCACGATGAGCTATCAGCCGTCTGCGGAAGGGGCCTTCGCCTCCGTCGAATACATCATGCGCGATGTGGAGTACGGCTGGCTGCTGCGCTACCTGCACTCCACCGGGGCATCGGCCTTCTTCCTGGTGGTCTATCTGCACATGTTTCGCGGCCTGCTCTATGGTTCCTACCGGGCGCCACGGGAACTGGTGTGGCTGTTCGGCATGGCCATCTATCTGGCGTTGATGGCCGAGGGCTTTCTGGGTTATGTGTTGCCCTGGGGCCAGATGTCCTACTGGGGAGCCCAGGTCATCATCTCGCTGTTCGGGGCCATTCCCTATGTCGGCGACGCCATCGTCGAGTGGGTGCGCGGCGACTATCTGATCTCCGGCATCACGCTCAATCGCTTCTTTGCGCTGCATGTGGTGGCGGTGCCGATCGTGCTGCTGGCCCTGGTGGTGCTGCACCTGCTGGCGTTGCACCAGGTGGGCTCCAACAACCCCGACGGCGTCGAGATCAAGAAGCACAAGGATGCCAATGGCATTCCTCTCGACGGCGTCGCCTTTCACCCGTACTACACGGTCCACGATCTGGTGCCCATCGTGGTGTTCCTGTTCGTGTTCTGCTTCATCGTTTTTTTCATGCCCGAAATGGGCGGCTACCTGATTGAGCACGCCAATTTCGAACAGGCGAACCCGCTCAAGACCCCGCCGCACATTGCCCCGGTGTGGTACTACACGCCGTTCTATTCCATGTTGCGGGCGGTGCCGGACAAGTTTTTCGGCTTCCTGATCATGGCCGGCGCGATCGCCATCATGTTCGTGTTGCCCTGGCTCGATCGCAGCCCGGTCAAATCGATTCGCTACAAGGGTTGGGTCAGCCGGGTCGCCATCATCGTCTTCGCCGCGTCCTTTGTGATCCTCGGGGTGTTGGGCGTCAAGGCGCCGACCCCTGAGCGCACCTTCCTGGCGCAGATCTGCACGGTGCTCTATTTCGCCTACTTCATTGCCATGCCGGTGTGGACCAGCCTCGAGAAGACCAAGCCGGAGCCTGAGCGCGTCACCATGAATGGCGGCATGGGTTTCTGGCGCACCATGGCGGTGCTGTTCGTGCTGGCGGTGATGGTGGTGCTGCCGTTGAAGGCGGTGGGCGCAGAGGCGGAGCTGGATTGCGGGAGCATCCACTGCGATGCGTTCGAGCCCGACCCAAGCGACAAGGCGTCGCTGCAGTCGGGCGCCAAGCTGTTCGTCAATTACTGCATGGGCTGCCATTCGGCAAAGTATTCGCGCTGGGAGCGGGTCGCTGACGATCTCGGCATCCCCCACGGCATGATGCTCGAAAATCTGGTGTTCAGCGGCCAGAAGATCGGCGAATTGATGGCCATTCCGATGCCTGAAAAATCCGCCAAGGTATGGCTGGGCGCGCCGCCGCCCGATCTCACGCTGGTGTCGCGGGCGCGTTCGCCCGAGTGGCTGTACACCTATCTGCGCAACTTCTACGCCGATCCAAGCCGCCCGGTCGGTGTGAACAACAAGGTGTTCAAGGATGTCGCCATGCCCCACGCGCTGCTCGATCTGCAGGGATTGCAGACTTGTGCACCGGGGCCGGTGTTGGCCAGCAACGGTGGCATCAAGGTTGACCCGCTGACCAGCGCACCCATCCTCGAGGACCCCTGCGGCAGCTATGCACTGGCTGTGAATGGCACGCAGTCGCCCGCCGAATTTGACAAATCGGTATTTGATCTGGTCAATTTTTTATCCTACAT
>CBDDRG010000009.1:0-3628 GCA_965232975.1 uncultured bacterium | reverse complement strand
CGGCGCCGTGCGCGAGCCGGCCAACTCGGCCAGCATCGAACGGTGCGTATCGGTCAGCGTCAACGGCGCGCGCTTGGTCTTCCCGGCCATGTCCGACTCCTGAAGGGACTCGGGAGAACATCATGCCACCAGTGGATATATATGTAAATCTATTATTGGAACGGAGTACTAGTAGCGCGGCACGCAAGTCTCGACACATTCACCAGCCGTCGTCATTCCCGCGCATGCGGGAATCCAGCCCAGGCGCCCCAAAACGGCTGGATTTCGGGGCAAAAACTGGATGCCCGCCTTTACGGGCATGACGTTCCCTTATTTATGTCGCCTTATCAGGCGCCGTATTCGACCAGATATCGGGCAATGGCGGGTGCCTGCGCGGCGAGCTCGGGGGCTTCAGTCAGATAGTCGATGACCTGACCAATGGTGACGATGCTGATGACCGGGATGCCATAGGTCGCCTCGACCTCCGCGATCGCCGAGCGGCCGTGCGGGCCGCGCTCCTGGCGATCCAGGCCGATCACCACGCCGGCGGGTTCGGCGCCATGGGCGGCGAGCAGCCCCATGACCTCGCGGATCGCGGTGCCGGCGGTGATCACGTCATCGACAATCAGGACCCGGCCGCGCAGCGGCGCGCCGATCAGCGTGCCGCCCTCGCCGTGATCCTTCACCTCCTTGCGATTGAAGCAGTAGGGCAGGTCGCGGCGGTGCTGTTCGCTGAACGCGATCGCCGTCGCGGCGACCAGCGGAATGCCCTTGTAGGCGGGGCCGAACAACAGGTCAAACCCGAGGTCAGATGTAGCGATGGCAGCGGCGTAGCAGCGCCCGAGCGCGGCCAATGCGGCGCCGGTATGAAACATGCCTGCATTGAAAAAATAGGGGCTGATACGCCCCGATTTCAGCCTGAACTGGCCAAACTTGAGCGCGTCGCGCGCCAGCGCAAGAGCGATGAAGTCGCGTTGGTGGGGGCTGAGCCCGGTGCTCATTGGAGGTCTCCAAATGATCGTGGCAAGCGCGGCGAGCGAAGAATTTTCAACTATTTACGTGCGTAAGGTATCATGCACGCCCTGTCGAGAAAGGGACCACCATGCGCATCATCAGTGCATCCATTGACGGTATCCACCAAGCGACTCATCGCGGTTTGTTTGGCTGGCTGGCCCATCAGGATGCCGACATTGTCTGTTTGCAGGATCTGCGGGCGCAGGCGAGTGAACTCGAAGACCGCCCCGAATTCGAGCTCCCCGGTTTTTTCAGCTACTTCTTCGATGCCCCGCAGCCCCACATCAACGGCGTCGCCATCTACGCGCGCACGCCGCCCAAGGCGGTGATGTTTGGCTTTAGCCTGCAGTCGGGGGAGGACATGGAGGGCCGCTATCTGCAGGCGGACTACGACAACATCAGCATCGTGTCGGTGCTCGCCCCAACGGGCGGGCCGGATCAGCAACACCAGCAGGCCAAGGCGCGCTTTTTTACCGGTTTGCAGGGTTATCTGCAAAAAGTCACCCGCAAGCGCCGCCGCTACATCCTGTGCGGCAACTGGTCGATAGCGCCCACTGCCAGCGATGTGCAAAACGCCGCGCGCCACGCCAGCGAACCGGGATTCCTGCCGGAGGAGCGGCAGTGGCTGCGCCAGCTCTATCAGGATATCGGCTACGCCGACGCGTTCCGGGTCGCCAATCAGGATACCGACGAGTTCAGCTGGTGGCCGGCGGGTGTGGTTGGCGATGGCGACGGCTGGCGCACCGACACCCAGATCGTGTCCAGGGAACTGGTGCCGCTGGTGGAGTACGCGGTGCTCTACAAGGCGCAGACCTTCGCGAGCCACACCCCCGTCATCGTCGATTACGACCTGCACGATTTTTTTTAGGGCCTGTTCAAGAGCTCGCCGAAGGGCGCATCGCGGCGTTGAGACCGGCGTCTGGATGCTCAGATACGCCGTGTAGGCTGCGCTTTTGCGGTCGGTTTCGCGTTGCGCTGCATCCCTGATCGAGATCGTGAACGGGCTCTTGCGCGCGGCCATCCGGCCCGCGGCTATTTGCGCTGGGCGAGCGCCATCTGCTGAACCTTGATCAAATCGGTTATGCCGCGCCTTGCCAGGCCGAGCATGGCCGCCAGTTCGCCGTCGCTGAACGCGGCGCCCTCGGCAGTGCCCTGCACCTCGATAAAGCCGCCCGCGCTGTTCATCACCACGTTCATGTCGGTGGCGGCGCTGGAGTCCTCGGCGTAATCCAGATCGAGCACCGGCACGCCCTGGTGGATGCCCACCGATACCGACGCCACCATGTGCAGCAGGGGGTTGTCCTTGATGCGCTTCCGGTCGCGCAGGTGGTCGATGGCGTCCACCAGCGCGACACAGGCGCCGGTGATGGCCGCGGTGCGCGTGCCGCCGTCGGCCTGCAGCACATCGCAGTCGATGGTGATGGTGTTGTCGCCGAGTTTGGCCATATCGACCGCGGCGCGCAGCGCCCGGCCGATCAGGCGTTGGATTTCCTGGGTGCGCCCGCTCTGCTTGCCGCGCGCGGCCTCGCGATCCATACGCTCGCCGGTGGAGCGCGGCAGCATGCCATATTCGGCGGTGATCCAGCCCTGGCCGGTACCGCGCAGAAAGCGCGGCACCCCCGCTTCGACGCTGGCGGTGCACAGCACCTTGGTGTCGCCAAAGGCCACCAGCACCGAACCCTCGGCGTGCTTGGTGTACTGGCGGGTGAGCTTGACCGGGCGGAGCTGTTCGGCGCGGCGGCCGCTGGGGCGAGACATGGAACATCCTTGCTGCTGGGCTGGAGGCGGGCGGCGGGGCGGCGGGCATTGTACCTCCTGCGGCCGGCGCTGCGAGACCGGGTGCAAGATGCCGTGCCGCCATCACCATGGCGGCCGTGGCGCCGGCGCTGCCGGCGGCGGTTCCGGGGTGTCGGTGCGCAACCGCTCTGCTACCATGTGCGCGTCACCCCACCGCCAGCACCCGCCATGCCCCGCAGTATGACCGCCTTCGCCCGGGTCGCGGCCCAGTGTTCCTGGGGCACCCTGACCTGGGAGCTCCGTTCCGTCAACCACCGCTTTCTCGAACCGCATTTCCGGCTGCCGGAAACCCTGCGGGAGCTGGAAATGCCGCTCCGGGAGCAACTGCGCGGGCACCTGGAGCGCGGCAAAATCGAGGCCAACCTCCAGTTCGAGCGCACCCGGCGGGGTGGGGTGGCCGTCAATCTTGAACTGGCCCGCGAGTATGTGCACGCGAGCGCCGCCATCGCGGCGCTGTGCGCCAGCCCGGCGCCCCTCGATCCGATGGACATTTTGCGCTGGCCGGGGGTGCTCGGGGAGCCCGCTATCGACCATGAGGCGGTGCGGGCGGAGGCCCTCGCGCTGTTTGCGCAGGCGCTCGCGCAACTGGTCGACATGCGCGCGCGCGAGGGCGACAAACTGGCCGACCTCATCGCCGGCCGCCTCGCCGGCATCGAGGTCGAAATCGCCAGGGTTCGCGCGGCGCTGCCGCAACTGTTGCTCGCGCAGCGCCAAAAATTGCGCGATCGCCTGCGCGAGCTCACCGCCGCCCTGGATGCCGACCGCCTGGAGCAGGAGCTGGTCTATAGCGCCCAGCGCGCCGACGTCGACGAAGAGCTCGATCGGCTGACCAGCCACG
>CBDDRG010000008.1:0-7077 GCA_965232975.1 uncultured bacterium | reverse complement strand
TCCGGCAACTGCTGGAGGATATCGGCGATGTCGTCGGGATCGAGTCCCTCGAACAGGGCCGCCATGGTGCGCGAATCCATGTCGCGCAGAAATTCCTGCTGGACGCCCTCGCTGAGTTCACCGAGAACCTCGCCTTCGAGCTCGGCGTCGACCAGTTCCCACAGGAAGTGGCGGAACTTGGCGGGTGCCGATTCGATATGGTGGGCAATATCGGCGGGCGCCAGGTTGTTGAGAATATGGCGCAGGCGATTCAGCGTGGCGGCGTCGACAGGGGTGTCCCCCTGCATCAGGAACGCGAGCTGATCGGCTTTTTCTGCGGTGCGCATAGCAGCCCCCTCATCCGCCCGGTCCGTCGTCGGCGGCTAGTGTACTGGGGGGGCGCTGAAAGTGACAGGAGACGGGACGAATCTGATCGAGATCTTGAACAGGCGCTTACAGGGGTCACTCACGAAACGGGAAAAATCGTACGCTAAGCCGCAAGTCCGCTGCGTCCTGCTAGTGGCAAAGCCGTCTCAGCGGCCCTCTCGGGTATGCCACAGCCGCAGCACGTAGATGACCGAATCCTGAATTTGGTAGCCAACCTCGTACGCGCCGACCAGGATTCGCCGCACCTCGCGTTGCTCGAACTGAAAAAGTTGCTCGCCGATGCGTGGGTTGGTCAGCAGAATGGTCGGGGCCTTGGTCAGTCCCTGCACCGTCCGCGCAGCGGCGGGCTTGTTCACCGGAGCCAGGAATTCATACAAGCGCGCCAAATCGGAAAGCGCCTTGCTGGTCCACTTCAACTCCATCAACGCGGCACCGGCAGCGGTTGGTCGGTGCCAAGGCTCTCCGCCCACGCTTGCACGGCTTGGTGGTCGATGAAGCGGCCGGCGTCTACGTCAGCCAGCGCTTCTTGGGTCAGTCGGTCGCGCTCCTCTTCCAGGGCGATCCAGGCGGAAAGCGCCTGTTTCATGATCCAGCCGCGCGAGCGTTCAAGGCGTGAAGCCATCTGATCCACCTTGTCAGCCAGCGGAAGCGGCACGTGCGCGGTCAGTACTTTGGTTGCTGATGTCATGTTGCACCTCCTATCGGAACTTGATCGTGCCGGAGCCGGCAACGCCGTGGTCATGGTGCTGCGGATCGGCTGGAGCGGCCGTTCTTCCTCGACATAGTTCTCAACGCGTTCCCAGGCCGAGTCCTTTTGGTTGTTCGTAACGGCTGGGGGGAGGATCTCCATCGAGCGCGATCCTTTCGGATGCGGTTTGATATTTAAGCAATCATGATGATTAACATTAAATCGGTCAAGAAAAATGTCAGATTGAGCTATACCTTAACCGGGGGTCAGGACAGCCGGCGAAGACTCGTCGATGGCGAACCTGATGCTGTCGGTGATGGGCGCGTTCGCCGAGCGAGCCGGGTTGAAAAGGGCAGGAAAGCCCTTTTCAACATCCTGTAGAGAGCTGGCCCCTTACTGTTCCTCGCCAAAGCGGTCGGCGATCAACTGGGCGATACTGGCGTGGGCGTCGTGTTCGTCCTCGCCGTCGAATTCGAAGGTCAGGGCGGTGCCCTGGCCGGCGGCGAGCAGCATGAGGGACATGACGCTCTTGGCGTCGATCAGCTTAGGGTCGCGGCCGGTCTTGATGGCGCAGCCAAACCGACCCGCGGTGGTGGCCAGTTTGGCGGCCGCCCGGGCGTGCAGCCCGAGGCGGTTGATGATGGTGATTTGGTCGCGGATCATCGATTCATCAAAGCGTGGCGCAGCGCGTCATGTCAAGTCGCGATTGGACAGTCCGACGTCGCCCAGCTCGCGATGCTGCACCTGGATATTGGCGAAGCGGTCGGCAAACTGGTCGGCCAACTGGTTGCAAATGTACACCGAGCGGTGCTGGCCACCGGTGCACCCCACCGCCACCGTCAGATAACTGCGGTTGCTGGCCACAAAGCGGGGAATCCAGCGGGTCAGAAAGCCGTTCAGGTCGGCGATCATGGCGGCGACTTCGGTTTGGGATTCGAGAAATTCGATCACCGGGCGGTCGCCGCCGGTAAAACGGCGCAGTTCGGTCTTCCAATGGGGATTGGGCAGGCAGCGCACGTCAAAAATGAAATCGGCATCGATGGGTATGCCGCGCTTGTAGGCAAAGGATTGAAACAGTACCGCCATATCGCCCGCGGCCTCGGGCACGATCTGGTGTTTGACCAGATCCCGCAACTGGTGCAGCGTCATGTTGCTGGTGTCGATCAGGCGGTTGGCGATGGTGGCGATGGGGTCGAGGAGTTCGCGCTCCAGCGCAATTGCCGTTTTCAAGTCGATCTTTTCCGAACTCAGCGGGTGGCGGCGGCGGGTTTCGCTGAAACGGTGAATCAGCGCTGCCGCGCTGGCATCGAGAAACAGGACTTCGCACTTCACGCCCGTCGCCTTCAGTTTTTCGAGGATGGCGGGGAACTCGTCGAGCTGCCCCATGAGGTTGCGGGCGTCGATGCCGACGGCAATCTTGAGGGTGGTGGCGCTGTCTTTGATCTGTTCGAACAGCCCGGCGAGCATGCCGGCCGGCAGGTTGTCGATGCAGGTGAAGCCGACATCCTCCAACACATGCAGCGCCGTGCTCTTGCCCGATCCCGAGCGGCCGCTGACGACGACCAGGCGTATGGCCGGGGTTGCCACGTCACTGCCGTCGCAGGCCGGAAACCGGTCCGTCGGCACGGTGACCCAGGTTGGAACGCGGGCGGCGATGGCGGGGCGACGGGTGCATGATCCGGTCTACCGTCCGCGCAGCTTTTCCTTGCGTTTTATCAGTTGGCGGTCGAGTTTGTCGGCGAGGATGTCAATCGCGGCGTAGAGGTCGTCATGGGTGCTCTCGGCAAATATTTCCCCGCCATCGGCGTGGACGGTGGCTTCCGCCGTTTGTGCCATTTTGTCGACCGACAAAATGACGGTGACGCTGGTGATATGGTGGTTGTGGCGTTCCAGGCGCGTCAGTTTGTTGGTGACGTAGGCGTGCAGTGCGTCGGTGAGCTCGACATGGTGGCCGCTGATGTTCAATTGCATGGCTGGTACTCCTCGCACCGGGTTGACGATAACTTGAGACTCAGGCGCTGTGGCGATAGTTCCTGCGTTCGCTGGAGGGCTGAATCCCCAGGCTCTCCCGGTACTTGGCGACGGTGCGTCGGGCGACCTGAATGCCTTTGGCCTGGAGTAGCGCCGCGAGCTTGCTGTCGCTCAACGGCTTGAGAGGGGATTCGTTGGCAATCATTTTCTTGAGCATGGCGCGGATCGCGGTCGATGAACATTCGCCCCCCGCAGCGGTGTTGACATGGCTGGAGAAGAAATATTTCAACTCGAACACGCCGCGCGGGGTGTCGAGATATTTCTGGGTGGTGACGCGGGAGATAGTGGACTCGTGCATGTCCAGGCGCGTGGCGATGTCGGCGAGCACCAGGGGTTTCATGGCCTCGGGACCCTGCTCGAGAAAGTCCTGCTGCAGGTCGACGATGGTGCGGGTAACCCGCAACAGGGTGTCGTTGCGGCTTTCCAGGCTGCGCAAAAACCAGCGCGCCTCCTGCAAGTTATTGCGCAAAAAGGCGTTGTCGGTGCTGTCGTCGGCGCGGCGCACCAGCTTCGCGTAGTCCTGATTGATACACAGCCGCGGCGTGATGCCGCGATTCAGCGCGACCAGCCAGCGCCCGCCGTCCTTGCGCACGCGGGCATCGGGGGTGATGTAGTCGGGCCCGGCGCCGGCGATCAGATCCCCCGGTCGCGGCGAGAGGGTCTGGATCAGCAGGATCGCCGCCTTGATCTGTTCCTCATCCAGGCTGGACTTGCGGCACAGCGCGGCATAGTTGCGCTCGGCGACCAGCGGGAGGTACTGGTCAACCAGCAGCTTGGCAGCGGTCAGGTGGGGCGTGTCGGCGGCAAACTGGCGCAACTGGATCAGCAGGCAGTCGCGCAGATCGGCAGCGCCGACCCCCGCGGGGTCGAACTGCTGGATCCGGTGCAGCACGGCGACCACCTCGTCGACATCGACGGGCTCGCCGCCCGCCGCGTTGAGGCTGGCGCAGAGATCCCCGATCGGGGTTTCCAGCAGGCCGTCATCGCCGATGATGTCGATGATCGCGGCGGCGATGATGCGGTCGGCATCCGACATCTGGGTGAGATTGAGCTGCCACAGCAGATGGTCGTGAAGGGACTCAGTGACGGTGTGGTAGCTCTCGAAATCGCGGCTATCGCCGTCGCCACTATTGGCGGCCGGCGCCGGCATCGACTGGTAGATGTCGTCCCATCTGGCGTCCACCGGGAGTTCGGTGGGGATGTCCTGGTGCCAGTCGTCCTCGCTCGCCACCGGCGCCGCGTCCGGTTCCGCCAGATCTTCGGCCTCGCCGGCTTCGCGTTCCTCGACCTCGTCGAGCAATTCGAGCAGGGGGTTGGCGTACAGCGCTTGCTGGATCTCCTGGTGCAGGTCGAGGGAGGAAAGCTGCAGCAGCTTGATGGCCTGCTGCAGTTGCGGCGTCATCGACAACTGGTGGCCGAGCTTTAGATGCAGGCGCTGTCTCATGGGCTGGTGGGTGGTTCCGCGATCGCCGAGGGTTCAGACCCAGTGTAGCCGTGCGCGACGCGGCAGGCAAACGGCCAAGCAACTTGTATGCCGCTCGTCGGCCGGCGGGGTATGGGCAAATTTCACAACGTGAAGCTTTCACCCAGGTACACGCGCCGCACATCAGCATTGTTGAGGATAGCGGCGGGAGCACCTTCGGCAATGACGATGCCGTCGTCGACGATGTAGGCGTACTCGCAGATGTCCAGGGTCTCGCGCACATTGTGATCGGTGATCAGAATGCCGATGTCGATATCCCTGAGGTGGCGAATGATCTGCTTGATGTCCTGTACGGAGATGGGGTCAACCCCGGCGAAGGGCTCGTCGAGGAGGATGAATGCGGGTTCCATGGCGAGGGCGCGGGCGATTTCGACCCGTCGCCGCTCGCCGCCGGAAAGGCTCATGCCCAGGGTGCGGCGGAGATGGGTGATGTGGAACTCGGCCAGCAGCGCCTCGAGCTTCTGGCGGCGGCGCGGTGCGTCCAGGTCTTTGCGGGTTTCGAGAATGGCGAGAATGTTGTCCTCGACATTGAGTTTGCGAAATACCGAGGCCTCCTGGGGCAGGTAGCCAATGCCGCGGCGCGCCCGCCCGTGCATGGGCAGGGCGGTGATGTCCTCGGCATCGATCAGAATTCGCCCGCGACCCTGCTTGATCAGGCCGACGATCATATAGAAGCAGGTGGTTTTCCCGGCGCCATTGGGGCCGAGCAGGCCGACGATCTGGCCGCTGGCCACGGTGAGGGATACATCGTTGACGACGGCGCGCTTGTGGTAACTTTTAGCGAGGTGTTGGGCTTCGAGCTTCGCCATCACTGTTTGCTCCGGGTGCGCTCGGCGGGAATAACAATGCGGACGCGCTGGTTGCCGGCATCGTCACCCTGGGCTTCGACCCGCTCGTTGGTGAGGTCGTAGCGGACGCGCTCACCGCGCAGGCTGGAGCCCTGCTGCTCCAGCCTGGCATTGCCGATGAGCGTGATGACGCTCGTATCCGGGTCGTATTCGAGCGTGTTGGCGGTGGCCGTCAGGGGGCCGTCCTCGGGCTTCGCGATCTGCTGAAAGCGCGCGGGCTTGCCTTCGCACCGGATCAGGCTGATTTTGTCGCCCCGACTGTGCAGCGAGACCTTATCCGCCCAGATTTTGGTGGTGCCCTGGCTGACGGTGACGGCGCCCTCGTAGACACTCAAGCCCTGTTGGTCGTCGCGCACCGCGCGTTGGGCTTCGATTTCGATGGGTTGGTCACGATCCGTGCGCGGCGCGGGCAGTGCGGACAGGGCGCCGGCCTGCACCGCCAGCAGCGCCGTCAACGCCATCTGCGCCACCGACACGCAGCGCAACTTGCGGGGTAGCCACGGAAGCTGTCGGACTGGAGACCGTCCTGCTGCGGAAAAGCCGAATTTGGTCATATTTTGCGCAATTTTTGTGTGAATAATCCCATTGTTCGCCGCAAATTTGCCCCAAATCTGCCTCAAATCGGACGTTCCATCGCGACCGACGCGCAAGTTCGACAGGCTCGTGGCAACTGCGCGCGCGCCAGGTGTGGCGCGCGGCAAAGGGGCGGGCAGGCCCGTTGTCACTCGCCGCTCAGGGCGCTTCGTAAACACTTCTCACCTTGCTCAGCAGTTGGTAGGTTTGGCGCCGGAAGTCGGCTTTCAGCCCGGTGGCGGCGGTGGTGTTGGCGAGCCTGCTCAGCACGACTTTGCGGTCGGTTTCCGCCCGCTGGTCGTCCGGATAGAGGATCAACAGCGATGTCTTGATCTCGTCCTTCCCGGGCATTGCGTCTGCCCCGGAGGTCGTGGGTGGCGGCCGTCGCGCGGTCGCTTGGCCGGCGTTTGCGCGCTGGGGCGTTCGCGTATCGAGGTCGCGCCAGGCGTGGACATCCCCCCGCAGCACAATGCGCTTGCCGCCGGCAAACACTTCACTGCTGGCGGCCTCGACATGCCAGGGCGGGCCTGGCGTCGCGCCGTGCGCGACCACCACCCGCGGGCGGTCCATTGTAAGGCGGTCCGCGCTCTGAAAGTACTGGCTGCCGGCAGCTGTCAACAGGACGCTCTGCTCGCCGCGCTGGTCGAATTTGCGGGTCGCCGTGGCGGTCATGTAGCTGTCCGCCTTGGGCAGGCTGGCAAGCGGCGCCGCTTTCGGCCGCAAAAAGCTCTCCGGCCGAGTGTCCCAGAACACCACGAACGCGGCGGTGGCGATGGCGGCCAGCGCGAACATGAGGATATTTTTCACGGCTCGATGCGCCCGCGCTCAGCGGTAGCCGGCGACGGTGGCGGCCAGCTTGCCCTGGGCGCGCAGCAGGAATTCGGCGGCCTCGCGGACCGCGCCATCGCCGCCGGGGAGAGTCGATTGCCAGTGCGCGTGGGCGGAGATGGCGGCGTTGGCGTTGGCGACCGTCATGCCCAGGCCGACGCGGGGGACCGCGCCGAGATCCGGCAGGTCATGGCCCATGAACGCAATTTCGTCCAGCCGGTAGGGCAGGGGCGAGCACGTCTCTACAAGCGCGGTAAATT
>CBDDRG010000007.1:0-13118 GCA_965232975.1 uncultured bacterium | reverse complement strand
CCCAACCCGGTTCGCTGTTCCAGGTTTCGATCTCCTCCGCGGTAGTCGCGCGCTGGTCGCGCACATCGATGGACGACGGCGTGCGTTGAAACACGTACAGCTCCTTCACGATCTTGGCCAGTTCCGGAATGGCCTGCACCGCCGTGGCGCCGGTGCCGATGATGCCCACCCGCTTGCCGGTCAGATCGACGTTGTAATCCCAGCGCGAGGTGTGGAAAGCCTGGCCCTTGAAGGTCTCCATGCCCTCGATGCGCGCCAGCTTGGGCGTGGTCAGGATGCCGTTGGCGATGATCAGGAATTTGGCTTTCATCTGGTCGCCGCGATCGGTGCCGACCAGCCAGCGCCCGGCCGCGTCGTCCCACCGGGTTTCCTCGACGGTGGTGTGGAACAGGCAGTGGTCGTAGAAGCCGAATTTTTCGGCGATGGTCTGGCAGTACTCCATGATCTCGAAGCCGCTGGCAAACTTCATGGTCGGGATGTAGCCGGTCTCTTCGAGCAGGGGCAGGTAACTGTAGGCCTCGACATCGCAGGCGATGCCCGGATAGCGGTTCCAGTACCAGGTGCCGCCGACGTCGCCGCCCTTCTCGCAGAAGCGCACGTCCTTGAAGCCCGCCCGGCTCAGCTTGTACCACAGCATCAGGCCGGCGAAGCCGGCGCCGACCACGAGAATCTCGCACTCGTCGGTCAGTGCCTCGCGCGGCACGGGGGCGACCGAATGCACATCTTCGAGGTATTTGGCGAAGGTTCCCTCCAGCGCGATGTAGTCGGCGGCGCCGCTGCGCGACTCCTTGAATTCGCGGTATTTGGCCTGCTCCGCGGCGTTGAACACCGCCCCCGGCGGCGCGTCGGGAAGCACCTTGAGGGCTTCGTCATTGACGACGGCGTAGCCCTTGCCGGTGATTTTGTCATTCGCCTTGGCGGCGCGGGTATTGAAGATTTTCAAGCCGGTAACTGGGTCGGTACGGACGGACGACATAGTGGTGTTCTCGGTAGATTGTTGTTGTCGATGGTCAACGGTTGGGTGCACAACGGATTATTGCCGGCATTGCGCGCCCGATCTAGCTGCGGGTGGCCGAGTCAATGAATGCTGCGGAAATCGAGGCACGCGTCCAGCTCGCCAATTGCGCGCATCCGGGCGGCGCCCTTGGCGCGGCCCGCGTGAAAAACAGGTGCGCTCCGCGGCCTGGTTTAACCCCAGCGCAAATCGAGCCCGGCAGGGACGTTCACGGGATGGTGTCCAGATCCAGCGCCCGCGCCAGACGGTTGGCAACCCGCCGGAAAACCGCAGCGGCTACAGTGCCCAGTTTCGCCGCGTCGGCCGCTTCGATAGTGGCGATTTTCGCGGTGCGGATCACCGCAGGCACCGGCAGACCGGCCGCCGCGAGACGGCTCACCGGCACATCGCCGGGCCATCCCCGGTTCTCGGCGCTGGTGATCATCACCACCCACAGCAGGCCGTGGGCGTCTTCGAGGCCGGCGGCGGATACCACCAGCGCCGGCCTGGACTGCCGGGTCGAGCGGTCGGGGTCCGGAAACGGCACCTTGATGACGTCGCCCGGCCTAAAGCTCGGCATAAGCCTTCGCGTCCGCCTCGGTGCTCCACTCGTGGAAGGTGTGAAACGGGTCGTCCGTCTTGCTGGTGATCCTGGCCTTGGTGAGGATCACGCGCTGATCGACGATCTCGTACACCAACTGGTCGCCCGGCTCCAGGTGCAGGGCGGCGCGAACGGGTTGAGGGATGGTCGTCCGCGCTTTGTTGGTCAGTTTGCTGCTGATCATGGCCGGGGCTCTCGATGCCAGGGTTTTGGTCATGGCAAGGATTTCCGTTCACCCCGCAACCGTGGGTGACGCCGGCCCGCAGCGGGGCAGCACCTGGGCACGACGGGTCGGCGTAATAGCGCGGCAGCGTGCGGTGGCGCGGATCATCCCAACACACCGACCGGGCCGCGACCACGGGGCCGAGCTGGAGGCTCGGCACCAAGATCTACTTCTCCGCGGATCTGCCTCCTGCGTCAAGATAGTTGCCGCGCCGTGATCAGCTTGGCAGTGGCACGCACCGCGTCTGCGTCGCAGTGACGTTTTTGGAATGTGAAGCCTCACTGCGTTTTTGGGAAACTGTAGTCTCCCAATTCCACTGTGTTGCCTACCAAAACACCTGCACCACCAGCGCGGCATGCGCTGGATAGGCGCAGTGCCAACAGGATTTCAATCGGCTCCATGCGCTCGCCCAATTGCGCTCACGGGCTATGCGGTTGGTAAAAAACATTCGGAGGGGGAGAGAATCGTTACGCTAGTCGTTGCGCGCGTAAGTGCTACGTACCAATCCTTCCGGCTCATATTGTCAGCATGAATAATCACTGCGTGATCGAACTCAAGCCCCTTCACGAGAAGCGTACTGCCGATGCTGCGCTTCCCGATCGAGCGCCCGGTATGACGGATGCGATTCTGTACATCCCAGATAGCATCCGTAAGCGTGTCATATTGCCGTATGGCTTTGGCTTGTAATGCTGAGCGCATTGCAAAGAACATCTCTCCGCGAAACAGACGGGTAGCTTCCCTGCCATGAAAACCTTGCATTAATTCGAGCACAGCTTCATCCGCAACGCCTTCGGCAACAGTAGTACCGGTTTTGACCAGATCACCAAATTTGGTTGCCCCGAGCTTTTTGCCGTTTTGATGAGACTTCACAGCATTGAGAAAGGCAGTCTTTTCAGCGCCGATCATACAAGCGCAGATGAAATCCAGAGCCCTTTCAAGACGCGTGAACCCCTTAGCGGCTTCGATTTTCTTCGCAAACTCATACAGATGCTTGCAACCGAGAGGTTCAATGTTGGAAAAACCCGCTGCTGCAAGTTTTTGGGCAAGTGCGGCCCGAACATTAATGTTAGCCGGGTCACCGATCACGACCAGCCACCCATCACTCGCCTTGCCCATTACACTCTTGCAGATACCGACAATTTTGGCTTGCCGAAACCGTGGATCATCAGGAAGTTGTTCCCAGCTTACGCATCCCGGACGTTTCGTTAGGTCAATAGCTCCGCCCTGTTCGAGAGTGCAGCGGACTTTGACAAGCCAGTCGGCCAACTCAGCATTCCCTGCATTCCTCCACCGCCAAGGCGTGGTCATTTCAGCTGCCTTGCTGAAAACAGGAAACACATCAGCGTCCCAATCAACAGGCTTCTGATCTTTGAAGTCAAAAATAGCCTGAAGCGGGTCACCGAAAATGCATACCGGAAGATGGGCAGCTATCGCCTTGATGACTTGGTGCTGGAGTTCCGTGCAGTCTTGGTACTCATCGACAAAAACGCCAGAGTAGGAAGACGCCAATACGCCTTTGACTGCACCACTCTTGATGAGATTGGCAGCCGCTTCATAGACGGCATTCCACTCTTTGTCTTTCGGGAAATCGCATGAAAGGCCGGACCGCATTGGAAAGGAAGCTGAGTACCGAAGACACCAGCCGGCAATTGTATCGATACGAAATTTATCGCTCGGAACCTTGTGTCGTTTGAGCCGCGCGCGAAGGACATCTACGCCCGCATGGGTGTGCGTTAGAATAAGCCTACGGCCTCCGGCGATCTGCATCGCCCGCGCAATCTGCTCCGTCTTTCCGCAGCCAGCGGCGGCGACCACGCTTCCACGCGCCACAGAAGCAGCAAGTGCCGCTATTCCAGCGTCCGGATCGTTACGCATCGATCCACTGTCGCAGACTGGAGATTGTCTTCGCCAACGGCTTGTCCGGAATTTGAACGAGATACGGCGCAATGACATCGGCAAGCCGCTCCCCTCTAGTGATGTCTTTAAACCAAGGTCTGTTTTTATTCTTAGCCGCCATTCCGAGAACACGACGGAAATTATCGGTATCAAGGTTATTAGGAAGAGAAAGATCGGTTATTTCAGGAAGCGATTTTGTCTTGCACACGTTGTTAATGTTGTCTCTGACGCTGCCAGTTCCTTCACACTCCTCGGCGTATTTTACGAGTGTAACGACTGCCTCCCACGGCACGTCCAGAAATATTCGTTCCTCTGCCGAGCAAGTGTCCGGCCACTCCAAGACTGCGCCGCCTTTCTCTTTCACGCTGTTAATCAGGACGGGGGTGAGGGCTCGTCTGTGTCGAGAAGCAGGGCAACATCATAGCCAAGGTCAAGCAGATGCTCGGCAATGACCGGCGCAGTTGTGTTGCCACCACCATCAATGGCAATCACACCCCGCAGGGCGAACGAATCCTCTTCCTTCAGGCTCCACCAAGCATCGAGGCCACGTAGCAGGCCGAATTCGGTTCGCCCTTCGCCAACGAGAACCCTTTGCGCAAGAAACGCATCAGGTGAACCACGCAGATGGCGCTGGGCGGTATTGAGGTTCTTGGCAGTTTCTGCAACGGATCGAACTTCCGTAATGCCAGCTTTCGAACGAACAGTAAATATATCATGTGCGGCAAGTTCCCGGATAACGACCGGGGAATGTGTTGTCATGAATATTTGTGGCGGCAGAGCCTTGTCCCCATCATTAGCCGGGTTCTTTAAGTACTTCAGCAACCTCGCAATGCGGTGCGGTTCAAGCCCATGCTCAATCTCGTCGATGAGCGCAATATGCGAACCACCGGCGTCATGTTGTAGCGCTGAGACAATCAATCTGGATGAACCAGTTCCCAGCCTTCTTAACGGCAGTTTTCCATCATGGAGGGAAACGCCCCCAGCGGTGATGCTGACACCCTGAACGTCCAACTCTGCTACATACTTGTCACGAATGGGTACGGAGAATTTCTTCCCAAGTTGCTCTGCCCGAGAGGCGGCTTCTTTAAAGACTGTCTGATTTCCCTGACGAAAAGCATCGCGTGCAGCCCTTCCTGCCTCGGCCAATTGAAGACTTATGTTGTCGGCAGACTCACCTACACGCGTCAGAACCGACTGACGCCCCCAGCCTAGATGGCGCTCGGCATACGGCCCCAAGCGTGTTGTCGCAAGTTGCTTTGCATCTTTGTAGCGAACTGTTGGAGGATCACTCTCTTCCTCGCCGATACGGTTATTGAAGATGGACCATCGCGCTTCAAGTGATTTGTCGATCATGATACGAATGGAAAGCGCGTCTTCCAGCTTTTCATCCGGCTCATCCTCAACCTTGGTTTCCTGTGCGTTCCATCCACGGAGATGCATCCCATAACGATCATCTGATCTAAATTCAGACGGCAAGCCAGCTAGGGTGACGATGACCTTTATTGGCTTGTCGAAATCGAGGTCGAAGAAATCGGAGTCGTCTGCGAGCATGTAAGACCTAGGGTTTAGCGCAAGCTCGATGGCATCAAGTATCGTCGTTTTGGTGGAGTCTCCGGGACCAATGAGACAGTTCACAGCCGATGCTGGAGCCCATTCAAGCTTCTTTATCCCTCTGAAATTCCGAATTTCCACAAAAACAATTCGCATGTGATCTATCCTCGATAAGCGCTAGAACGTATGCTGCGTGTCGTCAGCGCATGCACACGAGCGAGCTGCTTCCTGACTCACTCACCCCACACTCACCGGCACCAGCGTCATCGTATCGTTGCCGAAGATGTCGATCACTTTCACCGCCACAGTGTAGCGCCCCGGCCGGTCGTAGCGGTGCTGGGCGGTGGTCAGTTCCAGCTCGCGGCTGCGGCGGGTGCGGAAGCTCTGCCACTCGTTCTCGAAGATGTAGCCGCCGGGTCCAGCGTTCCTCGAATTCCACCACTTCGTCATTCCCGCCCCCGATCGGAGTCGAGGGCAGGCTCCGGCGGGAATCCATGGCCGAGGTGGCGGCTGCGCTCGAAGACTGGATTCCCGCGTGCGCGGGAATGACGGCTTCCAAACCGGTGCCCACCGGCACCTTGATGATCTCGCGGCGGCTCATATAGTCGAAATCCACCGCCCAGTAGTCCACCCAGTCGGTCCAGTGTTTGGTGGGGCGGTCGCGGGTGATGATGCCCTCCTTGCTCTTGCTCACCTTGTAGAGCTGGCCCTGTTCGCACATGACTTCGCTCTTGCCTTCCTTCAGGGCGGCAATCGCGGCTTCAAAGGCGCCATGGGTGTAGTAGACCGAGAAGTCGGTCAGTTCGATACTGACGGCGAACGTGTTCTTCGGGTCGTAGCGCGGCGTGGCCTCGACGAAGCTGATGTCGTGGAACACCACCTGGCCCTTGTCCACCGCGCGCTTGTCGAACACCTCGGCGGGGATGTATTTCGGCGTCAGGTCGATGCCCTTGCCGCGCGCTTCTTCGAGCACGGCCGGGAACAGCCCCATCTCGAACTCGAAGGCCAGCACGTCCACCCGCGTGGCGCGGCGCTTGCGGCATTCGGTGATGACCTCCTCGACGAACAGCCGCCCGACCGGCAGGTTGATCGGCCCGATCACCACCAGCCGGCCGGTGCGCGCGCCGTGGAAGAAGCCGTCCTGTGCGGTATTCGCAGAACCGGCGCTTTCGCTGCCGCCGAAGGCGGTGGCCTTGTAGGCGCGCAGGATGAGATCGCGGAACTCAGTTTCCTTCCGGGCCAGCGCCTGTTCCTTCTGCGCGCCGGTGAGCCGGCCGCCGACGTTCAGGTAGGCCTGGCGCTCGTAGCGGCCCAGGTTCAGCACCTCGAAGGCGCGGAAGTTTTTCTCCGCCGCCTTCAGCGCGCGCTGCACCTGGATGAGCCGCTTGCGCGTGGTGTGGATGCCGAACTTGCCCAGATCGGTGGCGATCCACTTGCGGCCGAGCTTTTCCGCCACCGCCGCCGTGGTGCCGGAGCCGCAGAAGAAATCGGCGACCAGATCGCCTTCGTTGCTGCTGGCCTTGATGATGCGTTCGAGCAGGGCTTCGGGTTTTTGGGTGGGGTAGCCAATGTTTTCCGGGTTTGCTCCCAGAACGTGATTAATCTCCCATACATCTCTCATCGGTGCCCCGGCCGAATCCTCGTCGAGAACTATTTTTGTAGTTTCACCTCGAACCTTTTTCCCTCCAAATCGTTTTAACGTCGCTTCTGATAATTCTTGGAACTGCTGATTCCAAACAGTTTTTTCATTTTTTCCAAACCAGTAAATCGTATCATGGCTTCGCTGAAACATTGGTGACTTCGCAGGCCAGCGCCGATAGTGCCAAATGATCTCGTTCTTAAAAGGATCGCGTCCGAAAGCTTCATCAATGGCAAGTCGGACGAATGAATTCACCCGCCAATCACAATGCACATAAATGCTCCCATCCTCCGCCAGCAAATCCCGCATCAGGATCAGCCGTTCGTAGATCATCGAAATGAACGAATCCGCGCCGCGTCCCCAGGTGTCGCGGTAGGCGATCTGCTCCAGCAGGTTGGCTTCCTTGTGAAAGGTCTCGCCGCCCCCGTCTTTTGAATAGATAGGGATGTCCATGCTGAAATCCGCGCCGACATCGAAGGGAGGGTCGATGTAGATCAGCTTCAGGCCGCCGGCGTCCTCGATCTGCTGGCGCAGCGCGCCGGCCTTGAGCGAGGACAGGATCAGCTTGTTGTCGCCCCAGATCAGCTTGTTGCTCCAGCCGCGCAACTGGCGGCCGCGGCTGTCGAACAGGTCGCCCTGCGCCCTGGTTTCGGTGCGCGGCTCGTCGATGTGCTCCAGCGTCTGGAACGGCAGCACGGTGGTGCAGACATCGCGGCTCTTGCCGTTCCACACCAGTTCGACCTCGCGCTTGTCCTCGAACAGGATGAAGCGGTAGCGCTCCGGCAGCGGCCGGCCCTGCTGGATGAGCTGAATCAGGTCGCGCTGCTCGGCGGCGGTGAGTTCGTAGGCGGGCTTGGGTGGTTTGGACATGCTCAGGTCACCGGCTTGGCGTTGCCGGCCACGGCCGCGATCGCATCGAGCGCGCTCGTGACCTCCGGGTCGATCTCCGCCACCGGAATGGCGTCGGCCAGCCCGTGGTAGTCGCGCTTGAAGAGCCGTTGCGGGGTGCCGAGGCGCTCGTAGTAGAGCTTGAACAAGGGATCGAGAAATTCATCCGTGACCTTGATGTCCGGCCCCCAGGGGTCATGCCGGGTGGTGATCCGCAGTGCATTGAGCAGCTCGGTCAGGGATGTGTCGAGCGTTTCCAGCCGATGCACACCTTCGGCCTGTTCGATCAGATCGTCGCTCCGCAGGTCCTGCACGACAAAGGCGCGCAGGCTGGCCGGGGTGACCAGATAGTTTTCGATCTCGCGGCGGCGCCACATCCGCTCGGTGAGCTGCGAGCCGGTGTGCAGTTCGCGCTCCAGCCGGTCGAACAGCGCGAAGCCGACCAGATTGGGCTTGGCTTCGCGCAGCCCGTGGAAGTGATCGCGCGCTTCCTGCGGCTGGTTGCTGCCCAGATAAATGGCGGGTACCGAATCGTGCAGCACGGCCCTGGCGGGATGGTCGAGACGTTCCGCCAGCCGGCGCAGGATGGCGAGGTCGGTAGAGCCTTCCAGATAGAGCATCCAGCCCTTCTGCTCGGCCAGGTAGTAATCGGCCATGCGGATGCTTTCCAGCGCCTTGCGCAACTGGCTGCCACCGGAGCGGGTGTCGATGCGATGCGGCGTGCCAACGAAGGCCATGACCACATCGCGCTCGGCAGCTTCCTGCAGAACGGTTCCCGAGTGGCTGGCGGCGATGATCTGCGAGCTGTTCGCGGAGGCCACCTGCGTGATGAGGTTGTAGACGTCGCGCTGGCGCAGGATCTCCAGATGGGCATCGGGTTCGTCCAGCAGCAGCACCGAACCCGGGTTGGCGAACAGGAAGGACAGCAGTAGCAGCACCTGCTGACAGCCGCGACCCGACGACGACAGGTCGAGTTCGATCCCGCTGCGCTCGCGGTAGGTGAGCGAAAGCTCACTGCGTTCCTTGATGTATTTTGGCTCGTCGAGGCGAATATGGAACAGGTCGTCGATATGGTCCGCCAGTTGCCGCCAGGCGCGCTTGTCCTCCATCGAAAAGAGCTGCCAGCACAGGTTGCGCAGTACCTGCGCGGTCTGGCCTTCGCCGATGAGCACCTTGATCTCGCCCTGCTCCTTGCGGTATTCGCGCTCAGCCAGCCCGGACATCGGCGGCAGATACACGACCGAATGATGCCGTGCGCCTTCGGGAATCACGCCATCGGCGCTGTCCCGCAAGCGGCAATAGAAGGACTCTTCGTTGGCATAGTAAAACTCCAGCGCGCAGACCCAGGGCTTGTCGTCGTGGATGCCTTCCGCCGTCAGCACGATGTAGGTCTTTTCCGTGCGCTGTTTGCTGGTGTCCTGGGTGTGCAGGTCTTTCCACAGTAGGCGGGCGCTCGGTACCGGAATCGAGTAGAGATCGCGCCGGTTGATGGTCACCCCGGGGCGCTTGCCCGGCGTGCTCCTGTCGCGCTTTTCCGCCCACCGCCGCCAGCCGACATCCCACAATGCCAGGGCTTGCAGCGCGGTGGTCTTGCCGGAATTGTTTGGCCCGATGAAGACCACGGCATCGCCCAGCTCCAGTTCGGCCGACTTGATGCGCTTGAAATTGCTGATGATGAACTTGGTGATCACGCAAAGCTCCTGGCCCGCTGCCGAGCGGTAATGCCGTTCCACACCGGCTCGACCTCGCGCTTGTCCTCGAACAGGATGAAGCGGTAGCGCTCCGGCAGCGGCCGGCCCTGCTGGAGCAGCGCGATCAGGTCGCGCGGCTCGGCGGCGGTGAGGTCGTAGGCTTTTTTCTCTTGACGGGCCATTGTTTAGCTTGCCGGCTGGATTGGTTCGATACGTTCGAGAATGGCGACAGCGAGCGCCTTGAAGTCGCTCCAGGCCTGCTTTACTGCCTGGGCGTGGCTACCGATGGCGCCATCGGCCGTGGTGAGTTGAAAGATGGGTTTATGCGCTTCCTGCGCCATGGGCGCGAGGCTGCGGTAGTGTTTCAGGCGGGCCAGACAATGGCCATCGCTGGGCTGAATTTTTGGCGAGGCCGGCTGATCCAACACGTTTTCCCGATAGGTCTGGGGGATTCGATCCGCCCATTTTTTGTAGGCCTGAACGGGCCGTGACAGGCGTTCGCTGTGTTGCATCAGGATATAGCCCGCCGGCTGCATGGCACCGGCCGGCAGCGCGAAAGCTGGATTGGACCAGTTGTCCACTCGCTTCTTCCAGTCGGTCCGCCAGGTCCGCAAGGTTGGGCCGAGGTTGCGCAAGCCCTGTAATGAAAAAAGATCCGCGGCAAGGGGAATAACGACGTGGTCGCTCGCGATCAGGGCGGAACGATTGATGGCACCCAGGTGCGGCCCAACATCCGCAAGGATTAGATCCGCCTGGTGCTCGGTCGCCGCCATTTGGGCCACCTGCCAGAACGCCGACAGCAGCCGCATGGGGCGGTAGAAGTTGCTGGAACCCATGGCAGCCGGCCAAGCCTCCGACAGCGCATCTTCAAACCCCGCCAAGGCCAGATCGCCGGGCACCAGTTGCAGGCGCGCATTGATGGATTGGGTTTGCGGGGGAAGGATGTCGCCGACCTCCATGAGCGGCTTGATGCACTGGTAAATGGTGGTATTGCGTGGCGCCGTGTCATCGGGATCCCACAGGATTTCCAGATCGTTTTCCGACAAAAAAGC
The DNA here is from genome assembly GCA_965232975.1 of uncultured bacterium. Classification (GTDB taxonomy): domain Bacteria; phylum Pseudomonadota; class Gammaproteobacteria; order Pseudomonadales; family Porticoccaceae; genus CBDDRG01. The sequence goes on along the minus strand of CBDDRG010000007.1, from coordinate 2,583 downwards.
CGATGTCAGGTTGGCTTGCGGATCGAGGTCGATCGCCACCACCCGTTTGCCCATCTCGGAAAACATCCAGGCCAGATGGAACACCAGCGAGGTCTTGCCGACGCCGCCCTTGTTATTGAAAAAGGTGAGGACAGGAACACTCATGGCGCTCTCCTGATTGCCATAACGAAATTCGGTTCGATCTCGAATTCCGGAGGCGGGTTGCCGTTCTTTTCCAGGGCCTGACGGGCCAGGGTGATCCCGGCGCCGAAACGCTGCGCGTAGCCGAGCACCTTGAACGCCGCGGCGAGTTGCGGGTTGCGGTAATCGGAGAAGCCGGGCTTGCCGAAATTGTGTTTCGTCATGCTGCCATACGGGCCGCCGCTGTTGATGATCTCGATACGGTCGTCAAACCAGTAGAGCTTCACCGGCGCGTTGGTGCTCTCGTAGGTGCGGTGCAGAACGGCATTTCGCGCCAGTTGTTGCATGCCACCATCGGATAGGGGCGGCGGCGTACTTCCCGATCCTGCGAGGTGAAATCGATGCGGGTGGTGAGATGCGCGTTCAGCTTTTCGTCCAGGCGCCTGAGCATCGAGCCAATGGTGCCGTCGATCTCGGCCTCGTCGGCGATGGGATCACCCAGGGTGGTGCCGTGAATGCGCAGGAACTGGATGTAGCTGCCGGGGATCCAGGTGCGCGGCGAGATACCGAGCACAAGCTGGCCGAGAACGGTCGGCGTCGGCTCATCAGCCGACACCACCATGCCGCAGGAGGCGAGCCGCTGCTCGTAGGTACGTTCGTTGGCGGCAAGCACGTCAGTGGCGACCGCATTCGGCAGATATTCCTGCTCGAAGATCATCCGACTCAGGTCGCTGAGTGAACTTGCCGCAATCGGACGGGCTTCGAAATGCAGGTCGCGATAGCGACGTTTTTCGTTGAGGATGCGTTCGTCCTGCGCGCTCGCCAGACCGCGCCGTGGGCCAATCCGAATCCAGATGCGCCCCTCATAACGCACAGGCGGCGCATCGGCCGGCCAGACCGTGACAATCGCCATGGCGGCGCCTTTCAAAACACGGCGCTCCACCGTCAGGGTCGGTGGCGGGACGGTCTTGCCGTCGGTCTTGATATCCGAAAGCGTTTGCAGAAGTCGGTCGGTGACCGCGATGTTGGCGGCGCTGCCATCGTCGTTGGCACCGATGAATACGATCCCCGGTTGGCCGTGGTTGGGTAAATCATTCGCGAACGCACAGACTGCCTGCCGGGTTTTTTCGGAGGCGTCTCCCGCCCATGCTTGCTTGCGCTCGACGCAATCCGATTCCAGATCATCCAGCAGCGCGGTCAGTTCAGCATCACTGAGTGGATTCATGGCGCAGCCTTCTGGTATTCGATAAAGGTAACCGCCGGCACGGCGGCCCACCCGGCAACGGCTCAGCGCGGCCAAACGGCGCAGCTAGATCGCGCTGCTCGGCGGTGGTGAGTTCGTAGGCGGGCTGGGGTGGTTTGGACATGGAATTGGCGCTTGCAAGGTTTGTTGGTGTCTTATAACTGGTTGAATTTATTGGCATCACTAGCTTTCTATGACCTTGCCTAAGACCCTTCAGCGGGTTTTGGGGTTTTAGCTGGCGCCAGATGCCAGCGCGCCCAGCGCCGCGTATTGACGACCCGGACGCGGCCGTCATCGCGCAATTGCGTTAACAGCGTTTGAATTTGCTTGGTCGAAAGCGCTGGCAACACCTGTTTGAGATCGGCCAGTGGACTGCCGTCGGCATTATTGTCGCGGATATGCTGGTAGAGCAGTGCTTTGTTGGTGTTGTGATCGAGTCCTCGCCTGCGGGTGTAGTCGCCCTTTTTGCCCAGGGTGGCATACAGACCGCGCGAAAGCAGAGTGCGCATGCCACGGCCGCGTCCGTGCGATTCGACCACGCCCGCCTCGATCGGAGCCGGGAGCTGTGCTTGCTGTGACGGTGTCAGCGGTTGGTCGCGTCGCAGGGCATCGAGGACGAGAAAATCGTGGGTGGAAAAGCTGCGCAAGCGCTCTTCGCCCACGCGCTCCAGAAAGCGCACAAACGCGGCATCCTGAACCGTGCCTTCCAGCGTCAGGCGCACCTCGTGCGCCGCCGATCCGGCGAAATCCGGCAGTGGTTTGCTCTGGCGGATGGCGCTTTCCACCATCAGATTCAAGCCCTGACCGGAGCGCTCGATCAGGCCGCAGCGGCCCAGGGCCTCCGACAGGCGGCGATTGCGCGGATTCTGTTGGTCAACGATGTTTTCCACGGTGATGCCCGGGGGAAAACTGCCAGGGCTGACGATCTCCAGCCGCCGCGCGTACTGCTGCACGAAGATGGAACCGCCCAGCCGGTAGTCACGGTGCGCGACGGCGTTGAGCAGTGCCTCGCGCACGGCGGTTTCGTCGAAGGTGGGGATGTCGTAGCGAAACAGGCCACCCTTGTTCCCCTGGCGGTCGCTTCGGAGGTTGATGCGCTCACACAGCCTCTCGAGATACAGGAAAAAGCCCTCGGGGAATACGATCCGATCCTGCGCCGGCCCCGAGGCTTCCGAAGAGCGGTACTCAAAGACGATCTCCGCCTGCGCCAGGTGACGACC
>CBDDRG010000006.1:0-2773 GCA_965232975.1 uncultured bacterium | reverse complement strand
CAGTGGTATTTGTAGCCGAGCGCGTCCTTGATCAGCGTCGCCAGCGTCGGCGCCACGCCGCCCAGCTGCTGGTGGCCAAAGGCATCGACGGTGCCCGCGTCGGCGATGAAGGTGCCGTCCGGGTTCTGAGCGCCCTCCGAGGCGACGATGACGCAGTAACCGAGCTTTTTCACGGTATCGTCAACTTTGCGCAGAAACCGGTCGCGGTCGAACGCAATCTCGGGGAACAGGATGAGGTGCGGTGGGTCGCCATCCCGCTCCGCAGCGAGGCCGCCGGCGGCGGCGATCCAGCCGGCGTGGCGGCCCATGACCTCGAGGATGAACACCTTGGTCGAGGTCTCGCACATGGACGCCACATCCATGCCCGCCTCGCGGGTGGACACGGCAACATATTTCGCGACCGAGCCAAAGCCGGGGCAGGTATCGGTAAACGGCAGATCGTTGTCTACCGTTTTGGGGATATGGATCGCCTGTATCGGATAACCAAACCGTTGCGACAGCTGCGAGATTTTCAGGCAGGTGTCGGCGGAATCGCCGCCGCCGTTGTAGAAGAAATAGCCGATGTCGTGGGCGCGGAACACTTCGATCAGGCGCTCGTACTCGGCGGGGCTCTGTTCCAGACTTTTGAGTTTGTAGCGGCAGGAACCAAAGGCCCCGGCGGGCGTGTGGCGCAGTGCGGCAATGGTGGCGCGGGTTTCGGCGCTGGTGTCTATGAGCTCCTCGCGCAGCGCGCCGATGACGCCGTTGCGGCCGGCGTAGACCTTGCCGATGTGGCTGCGGTGTTCACGCGCCGCTTCGATGACGCCGCAGGCGCTGGCGTTGATGACGGCGGTGACGCCGCCGGATTGGGCATAAAACGCGTTTTTCTTCGCCATGGCGGTCTCGAATCCGGTGGAGTAGGGCGGGCAGACAGGGGGCTGCCGAATGATACTGGATGGCCGTGCGCAAAACAGGCCACCCGCGTGTGCGCAGGCTTATTGGACAGGGTTTCGGCGTTAGCGCTTTGCGCGGGCAGATGGGATAATCCGCGCCCCCTGTTGGCAGCGGCCCTCCCATGCATATTCATGTGCTCGGCATTTGCGGCACCTTCATGGGCAGCCTCGCCCAGCTCGCCCAAGCGGCCGGCCACCGCGTCACCGGCAGCGATGCCAACGTCTATCCGCCGATGAGCACGCAGCTGGAGCAGGCCGGAATCGGCTTGATCGAGGGCTTCGATCCGGCGCAGCTCGATCCGGCGCCGGATCTGGTGGTAGTCGGCAATGCGCTGTCGCGCGGCAACGCGTGCGTCGAATACCTGCTCAGAACAGGCTTGCGCCATACCTCCGGCCCGCAGTGGCTCGGCGATCACCTACTGGCCGACAAGTGGGTGTTGGCGGTGGCCGGTACCCACGGCAAGACCTCGACGGCGAGCATGCTGGCCTGGATTCTCGAACACGCCGGACTGGCGCCGGGGTTTCTGATCGGCGGCGTGCCCAATAATTTCGGCGTGTCGGCACGCCTCGGCCAGACGCCGTTCTTCGTGGTCGAGGCGGACGAATACGACACCGCGTTTTTCGACAAGCGGTCGAAATTCATTCACTACCGTCCGCGCACGCTGGTGCTGAACAATCTCGAATACGACCACGCCGACATCTTTCCCGATCTGGCGGCGATCCAGACCCAGTTCCACCACCTGGTGCGCACGGTGCCCGACAATGGCTTGATCCTGGCGCCGGCGCGGGACGCGAACCTGAGGGCGGTGCTCGCGCGCGGCTGCTGGACGCCGACGGAGACCATTGGCGATGACGGCCGCTGGCGCGCGGTCCCGCTCGCCGCGGATGGTAGCCGCTTCCAGGTGAGTCTGGATGGCCAAATTGTCGGCGTGGTGAGCTGGGATCAGAGCGGCGACCACAATGTCGCCAACGCGCTGGCGGCAATCGGTGCTGCGCGCCATGCGGGTGTCCCACCGGCGCTGGCCTGCGCTGCACTGTGCGGCTTCGCCGGCGTCAAGCGACGCATGGAATGCCTGGCCGATCACCACGGCATCCGTATTTATGACGACTTCGCGCACCACCCCACCGCCATCGCGACGACGCTCGCCGGCCTGCGCAAGAAAGTGGGTGCGGAAAAAATTGTTGCCGTCATCGAACCGCGTTCGAACACGATGAAAATGGGCGTCCATCGCGCCGAGCTGGCGGCCGCGACGCGGGATGCGGATCAGGTGTTCTGGTTTCAGGCCGCGGGGATGGACTGGCTGGCCGAGGTCGTCGCGCACAGCCCGGTGCCGGCGGCCTTGGTTAGCGATCTCGATGCGCTGGTGGCGGCCGCGTTGACAGCAACCCGCGGTGGCGGGCATGTGCTGGTGATGAGCAACGGCGGTTTCGGCGGCTTCCATCGCCAGTTGGTGGCGACGTTGCTGGCGGCCAACTGAATGGCCGGCAACCGCGAGCTATTGGCGCTGCTGACACTGCTGTGCGCGGCGATCGGCTGGTCATGGGTGAACCCCTACGACCGCCTGACCTGGTGGCTTGAATCCATTCCGGCGCTGGCGGGGATCCTGATCCTGGTGTGGACCCGGCGCAGCTTTCCGCTCACCCGGCTGCTGTATTGGTTGATCGGCGCGCACGCGCTGGTGCTCGTCGTCGGCGGTCACTACACCTATGCGCGCGTGCCGCTGGGCTTCTGGTTGCAGGACGTTTTCGATCTCGCGCGCAACCCCTACGACCGCATCGGCCATTTCGCCCAGGGCTTTGTGCCCGCACTGATCGCGCGCGAGCTTCTGCTGCGCAAGGGC
>CBDDRG010000005.1:0-4325 GCA_965232975.1 uncultured bacterium | reverse complement strand
CGGCCAGGAGCTCGAGGAGGCGCGCTGGGTGTCCCGCGCCGAACTCGCGGCCGCCATCCGCGGTGAGCCGGGAACCGTGCTGCTGCCGCCACCCATGGCCATCGGCTTTCAACTGCTGCGGGCCTTTGTCGACAAGGGCTGAACGGGCGCGCCCAGCCGCGAAGGGCCACCGAATAATCACCAACTCACTGGGAGCACCGCCATGGAATACCGCGAAATCCTCTACCACGTCGATGGCAAGGTCGCCGTCGTCACGCTGAACCGGCCCGACAAACTGAACGCCTGGACGCGGCGCATGGGCGATGAGATCCAGGACGCCATGATGACCGCCGCAGAGGATGCCGGCGTCAACGTCATCGTGCTCACGGGCGCCGGCCGCGGCTTCTCCGCCGGCGCCGACATGACGCTGCTGCAGGGCCTGAGCAACGAAACCGCGGGCGCCAAACCCGTGCCCGACGACGTGCCCAAGCCGCCGCCGGCCACCGATCGGCCCGACTTCAGGCAGCGCTACTCGTATTTCCCGGCCATTCCGAAACCCATCATCGCCGCCATCAACGGCCCCTGCGCCGGCATCAGCCTGGTGCTGACGCTGCTCTGCGACCTGCGCATCGCCGCCGCCGACGCCAAGTTCACGTCGGCGTTCGTCAAGCGCGGCCTCATCGTCGAATACGGCGGCGCCTGGCTGCTGCCGCGCGTCGCCGGTTTCGCCAATGCCATGGACGTGTGGCTGACCGGGCGCACCTTCGACGGCATCGAGGCCAAGGCCCTGGGCGTCGTCAACCAAGTGCTGCCGGCCGAGGGCTTTTTGCCCGCCGCGATGGCCATTGCCCACGACATGGCCAACAACAACTCGCCGCGCTCGCTGCGGGTCATCAAGCACCAGTTGTGGGAGAGCCTGTTCCAGGATCTCGACACCGGCCTGAACCTCGCCGAGCGCGAGATGCAGGCCAGCATCAAGAGCGCCGATTTCAAGGAGGGCGTCGCCCACTTCCTGCAGAAGCGGCCGCCGCAGTTTTCGGGGCGGTAGACCCTGGGCGACGACCCGCCCGGTTTGGGCGGCGCCGAGCTGGCTTGAACCAATAAACGAGCCACTAAACGACAGCCATCGCTCGCGGGGTGTCGCTGGCACACGTTTACGCGAGCGAGCTGCCCAACCCAATGCGGCACTGAAATTTCGAGGTTCGAGGGCAGTTGCAGGCGCAGCGCCTGCTCTGGGTTATCGCTGTGACGGGGCCGGCATCCGCCTGCGCGGCCAGCAACGACGCGATCCATGTCGGTTGGCCTTGCGCAGGAACAGCCAAATACCGAGCGGCGGTGTCCGGAAAGGCGCCTGCGCGGGCCAACCGGTGGTGGGCGCGGTGCCGCAAGCGCCTCCGGCAACCAGCGCCGCCGAGCAGTCGCCGACGGTGAACGAACCGCCAGCGAAAACCACAGGTACGTGACGGGCCAACACCTCGGCATCGACTATCGCTCGATCTCCGCAGCCCTCGATTAACATGTCATTTACCTGGAGCACATGTACCTGGAGCACATGGTTTTGATTTTAGAACGCTGGGCTGCCCATTTTGCTGCCGATCTTGCCCCTACCGCGTTTCGTTAAACAACTCCCGACCCACCAGCATCCGCCGAATCTCCGAGGTGCCGGCGCCGATTTCGTACAGCTTGACGTCGCGCAGCAGGCGCCCGGTGGGAAAGTCGTTGATATAGCCATTGCCGCCCAGGCACTGAATCGCCTGCAGCGCCATCTGCGTGGCGCGCTCGGCGGTATACAGGATCACCGCGGCGGCGTCCTTGCGCGAATCCTCGCCGCGGTCGCAGGCCTTGGCGACAGCGTACAGGTAGGCGCGCGAGGTGTTCAGGTCGACGTACATGTCGGCGACCTTGCCCTGCATCAACTGGAACTCGCCGATGGCTTGGCCGAACTGTTTGCGGTCGTGCAGGTAGGGCAGCACGATGTCCATGCACGCCTGCATGACGCCGACGGGGCCACCGGAGAGCACGGCGCGCTCGTAGTCGAGGCCCGACATCAGCACGCGCACGCCTTCGTTTTCTTTGCCGATGATGTTCTCAGCGGGCACTTCGCAGTCGGTGAACACCAGCTCGCAGGTGTTGGAGCCGCGCATGCCGAGCTTGTCGAGCTTGGGCGAGCGCTGAAAACCCGGGTAGTCGCGCTCGACGATAAAAGCGGTGATGCCCTTGGAGCCGCGCTCGGGCGCGGTCTTGGCATAGATCACATAGGTGTGGGCATCGGGGCCGTTGGTGATCCACATCTTGTTGCCGTTGAGGATATAGCGGTCGCCTTTCCGCTCGGCTTTAAGCTGCATGCCGACGACGTCGGAGCCGGCGCCCGGCTCGCTCATCGCCAGCGCGCCGATGTGCTCGCCGCTGCACAGCCTGGGCAGGTATTTGGCTTTCTGCGCCGGCGTGCCGTTCTTGTCGATCTGGTTCATGCAAAGGTTCGAGGACGCCCCATAGGACAGACCGACCGCGGCCGACGCGCGCGACAACTCCTCGATGGCGACGACATGGGCCAGATACCCCATGTTGGTGCCGCCGTACTCCTCGCCGACGGTGATGCCGAGCAGGCCGAGATCGCCGAATTTGCGCCACAGATCCAGCGGGAAGGTGCCCTCGCGGTCGATCTGGTCGGCGCGTGGGGCCACCTCTTTCTGCGCGAATTGGTAGACGGTGTCGCGCAGCATGTCGACGTCCTGGCCGAGATCGAAATTCATGCTTCTGAATAGCGTGTTCATCGCGGTTCCTCTGGTTGGGTCTCGTAGTCAGGTTTCGTGAGTTCAGCCCGATTTTGTCGGCTGGGGGCGACTGCGCGCCAGGCTCGCCACTTGTGGTACGGGCGGCCTATTGGCGTAGCGACGGGAGAATACATTTTAACGTTAACGCAAACTGCAAATGCCCGCCGAGCATGGAATCGGAGCCCGAATGGTTTTGCTGCGCAGGTGAAAGGGTCGCGGTTAGGCGAGCGGCGCGCGCAGATGGCGGTATAAGACAGCCACCGGGAGCAGTGTGGCCCGGGTCAGGCGGCGGTTCAGCGTAGGGGGCGGGGATGGCGTCGGTGCGGGCGCGATCATTCGTTCTATGTTAGCAGCCGCTTGCCTATAATGCCGGGCTGAACTTCCGCCAGGCGCGCGCGTGCAAGAAATTCTGCTGATTACTGTCTCCGGTGATGACCGCCCCGGCATCGCCAATGCCGTCACCGGGGTGCTCGCCGACTATGCCGTCGACATCCTCGATATCGGTCAGGCGGTCATCCACGAGGCGCTCAGCCTCGGCATTCTCGCCCAGATGCCGGCGCGGCACGCAGGCGCGCCGGTGATCAAGGACGTGCTGTTTCGCCTGCACGAACTCGGCATGCAGGCGCGCTTTCAGCCGGTCAGCGCCGAGCGCTACGACCACTGGGTCGCCCAGCAGGGTAAGCCCCGGCACATCGTCACCCTGCTGGCCCGCTATATCACCGCGCAACACATCGCCGGGGTGACCGGAGTGATCGCCCGCGAAGGCCTCAATATCGACCGGATCGCGCGCCTGTCGGGCCGCGTGCCCCGCGACCACATCACGCCCAACGGCAAGGCCTGCGTCGAATTTTCGGTGCGTGGCGAGGCGCGGGATACCGACACCTTTCGCGCCGCGCTGCTGGAGCTGGCGGCGGAGTTGGGGATCGACATCGCCTATCAGGAAGACAACATCTATCGCCGCCATCGCCGCCTGGTGGTGTTCGACATGGATTCGACATTGGTCGAGGGCGAGATGATCGACGAACTCGCCCTCGAGGCCGGCGTCGGCGCTCAGGTCGCGGCCATCACGACGCGGGCGATGGCCGGCGAGCTCGATTTTCAAACCAGCTTTCGCCGCCGCGTCGCCCTGCTGGCGGGGCTGGAAGAGGCGGCGCTGGCGCGCGTGGCCGATCGCCTGCGCCTCACCGAGGGCGCCGAGCAATTGATCGTCACGCTGAAAAAGCTGGGCTACAAGACCGCCGTGCTGTCGGGCGGCTTCACCTATTTCGGCGCGCGCATCCAGCGCCAGCTCGGCATCGACCACGTCTTTGCCAACGAACTGGAGATCGCCGACGGCCGCGTGACCGGGCGCGTGACCGGCGCCATCGTCGACGGCCAGCGCAAGGCCGAACTGCTGCAAACGCTCGCCGCCAACGAGCCCATCAACCTGGAGCAGACCATCGCCGTGGGCGACGGCGCCAACGATCTGCCGATGCTGAAGATCGCCGGGCACGGCATTGCCTTCCGCGCCAAGCCCATCGTCAAAGCGAACGCCAAACAGGCGATCTCCACGGTCGGTCTCGACGGCATCCT
>CBDDRG010000004.1:0-3278 GCA_965232975.1 uncultured bacterium | reverse complement strand
GATCCGCAGGTGCGCGAGACTGCCGGTGACATGGCTGGTACCGGTGACCGTCTGCGCTTCGCCCGCGGCCGGCGCATACACCAGGTTCTGCTCGAGTTGCAGGTCGAGTGCATAGTCGCCGCGGGTTTCGAGCCAGCCGTGCGCTTGCACCCGTTGTTTAGCGGCGGTGATGGTCAGGTCCGCGATTTGCAACCGGCTCGTCGTCATCGCCAGCGTACCCTCGACACCGACCGCGGGTTCGGTGTCATTGATGCGGATGCCGCGCAGCCGGAATTGCGCGCGGTGCAGCGGCAGCGGCAGCGCAATCGTCGGCAGCGTCAGCGTTGGCGTGGGTGCTTGAGCGGGCTGCTTGCGGGTGGTGATGCCGACCCCGTCGGCCGTCAGGCTGAGCTCCAGGCCCGAGCGCGTGACGCGCCAGGCGAACTCGGCGGTGGCGATGCGCACCGTCAGGGCGTCGGTGCGATAACTCAGGTCGCGGATGTGCAGCGGCCCGGCCAGGGTACCGGTAATGGCGCCAGTCAAGGCGCCGGGCAGGGCGCGGCGCACCAAGTGGTCGGTGGCGCGCAGCCCCGCCGGGGTGAAGGCCAGGATCAGCGCGCCGACGAGCGCGAGCGCCAGCACCGCCGCCAGGCCGCCGCCGAGCACCCGCCGCCAGCGCCCGCCAAAGGTCAGTGCGCGCCGGTTCACAACTCGGGCCCAAGCACCAGATGCAGCCGATAGGCGCTGTCGGCGTCATTGAGGGGGCGGGCGATATCGATGCGGAGCGGGCCGATGGGGGTGCGCCAGCGCACCCCGACGCCGACGGCCTGGTCGAGGGATTCATTGACGTCGTTGAAGGCATTGCCGGCATCGTAGAACACCGCGACGCCCCAGGTGTCGGTGAGCAGACGCTGGTATTCGACGCTGCCGACGATCAGGTGGCGGCCGCCGATCACCTCGCCATCGCTGTCGGTGGCGCCCAGCGCCTCGAAGTCGTAGCCGCGCACACTGTTGTCGCCCCCGGCAAAAAAGCGCTTGGATGGCGGCAGATCGGTGAACGACGATGTGATCGTGGTGCCGACCGCGCCGCGCGCAATAAAGCGGTTGTGCCCCCTCGTGGTCAGCCACTTGGCGTCGATGCGGGCCTGCGCGAAGGACACGTCGGAGCCGAGGCTTTGCGCCGATCCCAGCAGGTTCAGGCTGGCTCGCCAACCGTGGGTGGGAAACAGCGGGTGGTCGCTGACCGTGCGCGACCAGGCGGCGCCCGGGTATATCAGCGTGGAGGTGCTGCGGATATCCGCCACCGCGTAATCTTCGTATTCGGCGGTGACGCCGAGGATTTCCCGCCAGCCCCCGCGCACCTGGGTGTGGGCGACGCCCGCGTGGATTTTACGGCTTTCGCGACTGTCGGTGTCCTCCTCGGCGACACCGCTGGAGATCACCAGGCTGTCGTCGAGGGGGTGGCGGAGCGGAATCGCATAGCGCGCCTCCGCGGAGCTGTTTTTGGGGGCGCCCTGAGCGGTCAGCGCCAGGCTGTGCCCCCGCGCGTTGAGCAGGCGATCATGGGTCACCGAAGCGCGTGGGCCGGTGTCGGTGCCAAAGCCCGCACCCAAGCGATATTTGCTGGGACTGGCGGTGACCAGTTTGACCTGGAGCGGCGCGCGGTGGTCTTGCGCCTGGTCCTTGTGCGGCTCGACCGCCACCGATTTGAACCAGCCGCTGTTGGTGAGCGCGGTCTGCAAGCCCAGCACCAGATCGCTGGTGAGGGGGTCGCCGGGGGCAAAGGTGATGAGCCGGCGCAGCAGCGCGTCGTCCAGGCGGGCCGCGCCGCTCTGCTCGAAGCGGACGTCGCCGACCCCATAGAGCGCGCCGGTGTCCAGCTTGAGTGCGACCTTCGCCTCATATCGATCGAGATCGATGGTCATCTGGCGCACGGAGTAATCGGCGTCCAGATAGCCCAGCGCGTTGGCTTTGCCCAGCAGCGCCGCTTTTAGCCGGTCGTACTTTTGGTGATTGAGGCGATCGCCAACGCGGATGCCCGCTTGTTGGGTGAGGCGGATGAGATCGGCATTGTCGGCGCCCGCGCCGATGAGTTGGACAGCGACAGCGACCAGCCGGATCGCCTTGCCCTGGTCGATGGCGTAGCTTGCCCGCCAGTGGTCGGCGTCGCCCTCCAGGCGCGCATCGATGTGGGCGCGGTAGTAGCCAAAGGGCTGCAATGCGGCCTCGATTTGCGCGGGCGCCAACCGATGTAGCTGTTTGATGTACGCCGCGGTCAGGCGGTCGCTGTCGCGCTGTTGCCAGATCGCCAGATAGGCGCGCACATTGGCCAGCGCCGCGCCCTCGATGCCGGTGACCTTCACGTCGAGCCGGGCGGGGTCCGCCGCCTGGGTGGGCGCGGGGGTCACGGTCACCACCAGAGCGAGCCACAAACCGGTACCCAGGCGGCGCAGGCCAACGCGCGAGCGCTCCGGCCGGGTGGCGCAGCGGCGGGGGGAACCGGGCGTCGAAGGCATGGCGGCTATTGGGGATGCGCCTTGAAAAACGCCCAGATCACGTCGGTGGCGTTCAGCGACGAACTGGGCTTGTCGCCGCGGCGGCTCCCCCGCTGTCCGCCCGGCCAGGCGTGGCCGTTGTCCTTGACCAGATAGAGCTCCACCGCCCGCTGGTGCGGACAGGTATAGCGCCACAGCGTCCGCGCATCGCTGTCGTCCGGGCGCGGTGCCGTGGCACAGCCGTCGGCCCGGGCCCAGAATGTCGCCTGCTCCAGCGCCGGCCGCGCCGGCGTGCCGTCCCATGCGCGCGCGCCGCGTCCGCCCGCCGCGCCGCCCTGCGGGGGGACATTCTCGTCGAGCAGGCCGTTGATCATCAGCGCTGACACCGGCGCGGCGGGCTGGGGTTCGTCGCCAAACAAGGTGCCGACGACCGGCGCGATGGCGGCAAACCGGTGTGCAAGCCCGATACCCAGGCGGTGCACCATCATGCCGCCGTTGGACATGCCGGTGGCGTAGATCCGGCGGGTGTCGATGGGGTAGCTGGCGATGAGCTGGTCGAGCAGCGCGTTCACGAAGCCCACATCGTCAACCCGTTGCTCTCGCGCATACCCGCAGCAGTGGCCGGCGTTCCAGGTCAGCAGGCGGTGCGGCAGCCGGCCGCTGCCCTCCGGATAGACCACGATGAAACCCTCCGCGCGCGCCTTGGCGGTAAAGCCCGTCATCTGCTCCGCATTGGCGGCATTGCCGCCACCGCCGTGCAAAACCAGCACCAGCGGCACCGGCGGGCCGCCCGGCGCGAGCGCC
>CBDDRG010000003.1:0-5668 GCA_965232975.1 uncultured bacterium | reverse complement strand
ATGCGCGCGGCCAGCCAGCCGCACGCCACCACCAGGAGCACGGTGAGCGCGAGCACCGCGAAGCGCAGACCCAGCGCCAGCGCGAGCAGCGGCGCGTAGCCGCGTCGGGCCAGCCGCATCAACGCGTTGTCGTGGGCCGCGACCGGCCCCCTGAACAGCAGCGCGACCGCGGCGGGCACGAAAGTCAGCGCCAGCAGCAGTGCAGCGGTAAGTGCGGTGACGACAGTGATGGCCATCGGGTGGAACATTTTGCCCTCCACGCCGGTGAGCGCGAAGATCGGGATGTACACCGCGGTGATGATGCCGACGCCGAATAGCGAGGGCCGGATCACCTCGTTGGTGGCGTCGAACACGACGTCGAGCCGCTCGTGCTCGCTGAGCGTCTTGCCGCCCGCGGTGGCGATGCCAAGTCGGCGCAGGCAGTTCTCGACGATGATCACGGCGCCGTCCACGATCAAGCCAAAATCGAGCGCGCCCAGGCTCATCAGATTGGCCGAGGTTCGCGACTGCACCATGCCGGTAAAGGTCATCAGCATCGCGAGCGGAATGATCGCCGCCGTGAGCAGCGCGGCGCGGATGTTGCCGAGCAGCAGAAACAGCACGGCGATGACCAGCAGCGCGCCTTCGAGCAGATTTTTTTGCACCGTCGCCAGCGTCTTGTCGACCAGCGTGGTGCGGTCATAGACCACGTTGACGGTGATGCCCGGCGGCAGGCTGCGCTTGGCCTGCGCGAGCTTTGCCGCCACCGCCCTGGCGACGCTGCGGCTGTTCTCGCCCACCAGCATGAACACCGTGCCCAGCACCACTTCCTGGCCGTTCTGCGTGGCGGCGCCGGTGCGCAGTTCGGAGCCGATCCCAAGCTGGGCCACATCGCTGACGCGCACCGGCGCGCCGTCGCGTTCGGCAACCACGATGCGCGCCAGATCGTCCAGACTCGTGGCCTGCCCGGGTAGGCGGATCAGTTGCTGCTGGCCATTGCGCTCGATGTAGCCGGCGCCGCGATTGGCGTTGTTGGCGCCCACCGCGCGCGCCACGTCCTCGAAGCCAATACCGAAGGCGAGCAGCCGGCCCGGGTCGGGCAGAATATGAAATTGCTTGCTGGCGCCGCCGATGCTGTTGACCTCCACCACCCCCGGCACCTGCAACAACTGCGGGCGCAGGATCCAGTCCTGCGCCTGGCGCAGATCGGTAGCCGTGATCGGCGCACCATCGCCATTGCGCGCGCCCGGTTCGGCATCGACCGTCCACATGAAAATCTCGCCGAGGCCGGTGGCAATGGGGCCGAGCGCCGGTTCCAGCCCCGCCGGCAGGCGCGATTTCACGGCCTGCAGACGCTCGGCGATCAACTGCCGCGCGAAGTAGATATCGGTGGCGTCATCGAACACCACCGTCACCTGCGACAAGCCGTAGCGGGACACCGAGCGCGTGTATTCCAGGTGGGGCAACCCCGCCATGGCGGTTTCCACCGCATAGGTCACGCGCTGCTCGGCTTCCAGCGGCGTATAGCCCGGCGCCTCGGTATTGATCTGCACCTGCACATTGGTGATGTCGGGCACCGCGTCGATGGGCAGGTGCTGGAAGCTCCAGATACCGAGGCTCGCGAGCGCGAGCACCAGCGCCAACATCAGCCCGCGGCGGTGGATGGCAAAGCGCAACAGCGGCTCAATGATCATGGCTGGCCCCCGATTTCTCGATGTCCGCCTTGATCAAATAGCTGTTCTCGCTGACGTACTCGGTGCCGGGCTTGAGTCCCTCCAGCACTTCGACATACTCGCCGTCGCGGCGGCCGAGTTCGAGCATCCGTACCTCGTAGGTCTCACCCACGCGCGCGAACACCACGGTGAAATCGCGAAACGCCTGCAAGCCCGATGCGCGCACGGCCAGCGGCACCTGGGCGCCGCCCACCAGCACTTCGGCGTTGACGTACAAACCCGGCGTCCAGCCGCTGCCAACGGCATCAAAATTGGCCCAGACTTTCAGTGCCTGGCCGGATGCTTCGCCAGCCGGCGCGATCCGCGCGATCTTGCCATTGGCAGCAAGGGCGCCATCGACGCCACTCAAACGCACTGCTTGGCCGACTTGCAGGCGTGCCAGATCGCGGGGAAACACTGACAGCTCGGCCCACAGTTGCGCCAGATCACTGACTCTGAACAGCGGTGAGCCGCCCGCCTGCTCGCCAGCGTTAGTCATCCGCGCGGTGACCGTACCGGCGATAGGCGCCGTGACGGCGTAGACCTGTAGCGAATCGTTGGATTCGACGCGCGCCAGCACTTCGCCGGCCTGCACCGGATCGCCTACTGATTTGTTAACGGACTTGACCACGCCTGGAAAGCGCGCGCCGACGTCGCGCACCGCATCTGGCTTGAAGCCGATGCGGCCATACAGCGGCAGCACATCGTGGATCACACGCGGTCCAGCCACCTCCACGGCGATCCCGGCGCCCTCGGCGCTGGCGGTCTGAATGGCCACTCGGCCTTCGTAGCTGTCATAGGCCCATCTGTGCGTCGTACCCGCATGCTCGGCCACGACCACCACGTCGAATGAGTGCGGTTCGGTGACAACGCCGTCGCCGCGCAGAAAGTCATCCTGCGGCGCGAAGCGAAAAACATTTTTTTCGCCATCCAGCCGGGTCAACTCGACGCTCAGCTTGACCGCGTCAGGCGCCAGCGCCTTGCCGTCCTGCCTCGCCCAGGCGCGGTATTCGGGCGGCACGCCGGATTCGAAAATCGCCAGCTCGACGGCGAAGTCGCCGTCCTCGAGCAGGCGGCCATTGTGTGGGCCTTTTTGCGGTTCATCGATGGCTCCAGCGCCCTGCGCGTCGGTGCCGGTATCCTCTAACGTGGATTTGCCGCAACTCGCCAGCCACAGCGGCAGCGCGAGCACGGCGATGAAGAAAAAAGCTCTGTTGGCGATGGTCATAGAAGATTTCGTCCGTATTGCGTTCACAGAAGGGCATCCGCGGCTTT
This sequence comes from uncultured bacterium, assembly GCA_965232975.1. Lineage (GTDB taxonomy): Bacteria > Pseudomonadota > Gammaproteobacteria > Pseudomonadales > Porticoccaceae > CBDDRG01. Next base: position 2,702 of record CBDDRG010000003.1, on the reverse strand, counting down.
TCGTTCACGGCTATTCATCGACCGCGATGGGTGCCGCCGTCAGGCGCTCGATTTCGGTGCGGTAGTTGTGGGCGTTGGCGGCGGCTTCGATCAGGCTGCGCCGGATGGCGATGAATTCGCGTTGCGCCTCCACCCACTCCAGGTAGCCGTAGCGCCCGCGCTCGTAGGCGTGGCGCGTGGTCCGCAACGCCTGCTCCATCTCCGGCAGCACTTGGTCGCGCAGCAGCGCGGTCTCGGTGATGGCGTGCTTCAGCTCCTGGTGCAGTTCAAACAACTGCGCCTGGGCGCGGATCGCGGCGGCCTGCCGCTGCGCATCGGTGCGGCCGCGCCGGGCTTCGGCCTCGGCGATGGCCGGCGCCGCCTGGCGGCCCGCGAACAGCGGCATCGAAAAGCCGACCACAAAGGCCTGCTCGTCCACGCCCTCCAGGCGCCGAATCCCCCCGCTGAGCTGCACGTCCGACCTGCGCCGGCTCTGCGCCACGCGGATCTCGGCGTCGCGCAGCCGCGCCTCGGTGGCGAAACGCAGAAAATCCGGGTTGGCTTGCAGCCGCGCGACCAGGACGGCAAAGGTCGCGGGCACCGGCATCGCGTAGAGGTCGGCGGTCACCGCGCCGAACTGCGGATCGGCCTCGCCCCACATCGCCACGAGCTTGCGGCGCGACGTCAGCAGCTCGTGCTCGGCGTGCTCCTGTTCGACCAGCGCCCGCGCCAAGGTGATGCGCGCGCGGTGCAGCTCGGCGTCCGGCGATTTCGCCGCGTTCACGCGCTGCTCCACCGCGGCGAGCGTCTGCCGCGCGAGCTCGGTGGCCGTGCGCGTCAGCGCGATCTGCTCCTGATCCGCCGCGACGTGGATGAAGCGGCGCGCGACCTCGGCCAGCACATCGAGCTGCGCGGCCTGCTGTTCGAGGCTGATGCCCTCGCGCTCGAACTGCGCAGCGGCGATACGCGCCGCGCGCTTGCCGCCGAGCTCGATCACCTGCGCCAGCGAGAAGGTCGCCTCCACCCCTTCCACCCCCCTGAGGGCGCCCGATCCAGCGACATTTTCGAGGTCCACCGCCAGCGTCGGCGCGGGCCGCAGACCCGCCTGCCGGGTGCGGGCGTCCTGCGCGCGCAAGTCGAAACTGAAGGTTTGCAGATCGGGGTTGCGTTGCTGCGCGAGGTCAACCGCCTCGCGCAGGGTCAAGGGTGGCGCGGCAGCCGCGGCCATCTGCCCGGCCGCGCCGGCGACCGGCGCCCACAGCCACAGGCTCAAACCCCAGATGGCCAACCGGCGTGCGAACCGCCCGGGTACGGCGACCGTGCGCCGCGACAAACCGGGTACCGCAAACAGCCACGCGCCAAGCGCGCGTGCGGATGGTGAATTCATGGAACCTCCCGTTGCCCAGCCGCATGTGAGCGTCTGGGCCAGAAAACTAGCCGACCGGCTGCAACCGGCAACCGACGGCGGAAACGTCAGGACGTCAGGGGGAGGTGGACAGCGGCGGCCCGCGCAGCGGCGGGCGCAACAGGCGGTGGCGGGAGACGAACAGTGGCGGCAGGTGCGGCCTCAGCAGCGGGCGGTGCACCAGATACAGCAGAATCAGCAACGCGGCGCCAGCGAACAGCGCCAGATCGACGCCAACCTTGGCGGGCTTCAGCAGCAACTCGCCCGGCAACGCGACCTCGACATCCTGGTGCGCCGGTTGCGCGTCGCGATGGCCATGGTGCGGATGAGGGTGCGGATGAGGGTGCGGGTGCGGATGCGCGCCGGCGTGCGGGTCTGCGGGTGCACGCACGAGGGAATGGTGATCCGTGTCGGCGGCCGACACATGAATCGTCAGCGGCGCCGCGGCGCCGTCCAGGCACAGGTGCAGATGAACGCCGCCGCGCGCGACCAGGCTCAGGCACAGCAGTGCCAGCAGCCAGGAGTACAGCGGGTGTCGTCGATTCATCGGCGGATCATTTCACAGTCGCCCACTGGCGACAACGCTGGAGGCAGGGTTGCGGGCAGCGGCCGGGACGCCCCGCGTTGGCCGAACTGTCCTTTGCCATCGTTGCCGCATGCTGATGTAATAACATAGTTATTACTTGCGAGGATTCAAACCGTGAAGACACACTTGCGGCGCGTGGGCAACTCCAAGGGCGTCATTCTGCCCGCCGCCCTGCTGGCCCAGAGCGGCATCGGCGACGACATTGAATTGACCGCCGAGGCCGGACGCATCGTCATCACACCCGCTGTCCCCAATCGCCAGGGCTGGTTCGACGGCTACCGCGCCGAAGACGACGAAGACGCCTTCATGGAACTGGCCGTGACCGACGCCGACAGCGGGGAATGGGAATGGTGAAACCGCGACAGCCCATCCGGCGCGGTGAGGTTCACTGGGTCAATCTGGAACCAACGCTGGGCACCGAGACCCGGAAAACCCGCCCGGCGCTGGTGATCTCGCCGGATGACCTGAACCAGGCGCTGCCAAGAGTCATAGTCGCGCCCTTGACCAGCAAGGGGCAGCCCCTGGGCTGCCGCCCGGAACTGGTGTTCGACGGCCGCCCGGCGCGCATCCTGCTCGATCAAATCCGTTGTGTGGACAAAACGCGGCTAACCGGCAAGCTGGGCGAGATCGATATCGCGGTCTGGCATCCCATTCTTCTGCAAATGCTGGCCTGAGCGCTGACGCCGGAGTGCCGAGGGCATTGAACCCTGACGTTTTGTCACGGCTTGAAGC
>CBDDRG010000002.1:0-8579 GCA_965232975.1 uncultured bacterium | reverse complement strand
GGCGCGGCGGCGCTGGCGGCGGCGCTCGGTCTGACGGCGCGGGCGGCCGAGCTGAATGGGCAGGCCGAGGCGCTGTGCCGCAATTTCGAGGCGGCCTTCTGGTGCGACGAGCTTTCGACTTACGCCATGGCTCTCGACGGTGACAAGCGCCCGTGCCGGGTGGTGTCATCCAACGCCGGCCAGGCGCTGCTCGGCGGCATCGCCGATCCGGAGCGCGCGCGGCAGATGGCGCAGACGCTGCTCGATCACCACAGCTATTCCGGCTGGGGCATTCGCACGCTGGCGGCGTCGGCGCGCCGCTACAACCCGATGTCCTATCACAACGGCTCGGTATGGCCGCACGACAATGCGCTGATCGCGATGGGCTTTGCCCGCTACGGCCTGAAGGACGCGGTGATGCCGGTGTTCAAGGGCCTGTTCGATGCCGCCACCTACATGGAGCAGCGGCGCCTGCCGGAGCTGTTCTGCGGCTTCCCGCGGCGGCGCCACAATGCCCCGACGCGCTATCCGGTGGCCTGCTCGCCACAGTCCTGGGCCAGCGCCAGCATGCTGGCCCTGGTACAGGCCAGCACGGGCCTGGAGTTGTTGGGCGGTGTGGCCGAGATTCGGTTCGTGCAGCCGCGGCTGCCGGACTTTCTCCACGAGCTGTGCCTGCGCGGGCTGCGCGCTGGCAACGGATCGGCGGACGTGGTGTTGCGCCGCCATGGTGACGATGTGGCGATGACGGTGATCGCCCAGCGCGGGGAGGCCAAGGTGGTCGCGCGCTATTGATCACAGGTGGTTTGCGCGCCAGTCAGGGCTGGTCGCCCGGATGCCGTCCGCAGTCGGCGCCGGCGCGCACCCTGTGCGCCGTCCCCGGCGGCGAGGGCGGCGAGTGGGAGGGTCGCGTCTCGGGCATCACCGCCAGCACCAGCAACGTCGCCGCCAGGCCAACCCCGGCAAGGCAGATGAAAGCCATGCGGTTGCCCAGGTGATCGGCGACCCAGCCGGCGGCGGTAGTGCTGAGTGTGGCGCCGATGCCGATCGCGAACCCGACCAGGCCCAATGCCAGGTTGTAGTGGCCGCTGCGGCCGGCGATATCGCTGGTGATCAGCGGCACCATGATGCCGAAGCAGGCCGCCGCCACGCCGTCGAGCGCCTGTATCGCCACCACCAGCACCGGCGGCGGCAGCGTGGCGAAGAGCAGGCCGCGCAGTGGCAGCATGCTGAAGCCGAGCGCCAGCAGCAGCCGGCGCCCGTGCCGGTCCGCGGCGCGCCCCACCGCCGGCGAGGCCGCGGCGACGATCAGTTGCGGCACCACGATACAGGCCCCGATCAGCAGACTGGCCAGCTGGCCGACGCTGCTGGTGAGGGTGCTGGCAGCGAGCGGCAGCAGGGGGGCATTGGCGAACGTGAACAGCATGGCGCAGGTGGCGAAGATCAGCAGGCGCCGATCCAGCAGCACCCGCAGCGTGGCGGCACGGTTTGCCGCAGTGCGGGCGGGTGCCGTCGGCGCGGCTTGCGCGGTTGCGGTGTCGGTCCCAACCCGGCGCAGCGGCAGCAGCGCAAGCACCGTCGGCAAGGTCCCGGCGGCGGTGAGGAAGAATACGGCCCGTTCGGAGACATAGGTGCCACAGGCACCCATCAACGCGGCGCCGACGCCGCTGCCGATCGCGGCGAAGCGCGCATTGCGGCCCAGGCGCGCGCCCAGGGTGCCGCGGGCCAGCGCCAGACTCATCGCGGCCACGGCCGGGCCGATGGTGCAGCTCGAGAAGCCGTGCAGCATTTTCGCCAGGTAGACGAACAGCGGAATTGGGTAGATCGCGAACATCAGCGCGCTGGTGGCGAAGGCGAGCACACTCCAGGCCGCGACGACCGCCTTGCTGCGCACGGCGTCGACCAGAGCGCCCGCCGGCACCTGACTGGCCATCGCGGTGATGGTGCCGACACTGAGCGCGATGCCGATCGCGGTCTGGGTCCAGCCGCGGCTGATCAGATAGACGGCGACGAAGGGGCCGAAGCCGGTCTGGATGTTGGCTACACAAAGGTTGAACCAGTCCAGGCCGCGGTGCGCGGCACGGTCGGCGTCGGGGTCGGCTACGGCGCCGCGCTGGCTGGTCCTGGACAAGGCCGCCGCACGCTCACGGGGCAGGGGCAGGGGCAGGAGGGGTGGGAGTAGGGGCCGCAGGCGGCGCGGGCTGGGCCGGAGCGGGTGCGATGGCCGGTGGCGGTCGCTCCGCGTCCTTGAATGCCGGCGCCCTCCTCACCTGGTCGGGGCTTAGGTTGAGCACCAGCGGTTTGTCGAGGTTGTCCGGATCGACCTGCAAGGTCTGCCAGTCCACCGCGACCCGGTGGTTGCCGACGCCGAGGAAGCCGCCGAAGTCGATGACCGCGGCACGCACGCGCCCGTCGCGGTCGGCCAGCACATCGACGACGCGGCCCATGTCCTCACCTTCGCGCCCGAATACTTTTTTGCCGAGGATGGAAATTGCCGCCGAGTCGGCGGGACGGAGCCTGGCCCAGTCGTCGTAGGGCATGCAGACGAGGGTTTGCAGCGTCTTCGGCGGTGTTTGCGGCGGCGCCTTGGCCGGGGCGGTGGCCGTCGCCGACTGCTGCGGGGACCCGGTTTGGGGAGCCGGCTGCGCCGAACCCGGCTGGGATGAATCCCGCGGAGTCGCGCCCGTGGCATCGGTGCTGGGTGCATCCCGTGGCGCGGCTGCGGCGGGTGTCGGGGCGGCGATCTGCGTTGGCGGCGGCGGTGCATTCGCGGCGCCTGAACCCGGCTGCTGCGCGTCAACGGGCGGCGCGGCGACCATGGCGAGTAGCAACAGCGCTGGCGCCGCCGCGGCCGCTGCACACCTTGCGACCGCGGCACACTTTGCTAATGGCGATAGTGGCGGGTTCATGTTCATCGCAGGGCCTGCGGGCCCTGCGCGGTGAATTGGCCGGCATACAGGCGGCTGTATATGCCGCTTGTGCGCCGCAGCTGCGCGGGCGACCCGTCCTCGACGATGCGGCCATGGTCGAGGACCACGATGCGGTCGAAGGCGTCCAGCGTAGACAGACGGTGGGCGATGGCAATCACGGTGCGGCCCTTGAACAGCCGTCTCAGCGCTTCCTGGATCGCCTGCTCGGACTCGGTGTCGAGCGAGGAGGTGGCTTCATCGAGCAGCACGATCGGCGCATCGCGCAAAAAAGCGCGGGCGATGGCCAGGCGCTGGCGCTGGCCGCCGGAGAGCTTGACGCCGCGCTCGCCGACCAGGGTGTGGTAGCCCTCCGGCAGGCGGTCGATGAACTCGGCGCAATGTGCCGCTTCCACCGCGCGGTACACCTCGGCGTCGCTAGCCTCGGGCCTGCCATAGCGCAGGTTTTCGAGCAACGAGCGGTGGAACAGCGAGATGTCCTGCTGCACCACCGCAATCGAATCGCGCAGGCTCTCCTGCGTCACCTGGGAGATGTCCTGGCCATCTATCAGCACCTGGCCCGCGTCTGGGTCATAGTGCCTTTGCAGCAGTGCCAGGATGGTGGACTTGCCCGCGCCGGAGCGGCCGACCAGACCAACCTTCTGCCCGCGCGGCACCTCCATGTTGAACCGCCGTAACACCGGCCGCCCGTTGGGGTAGCTGAACGACACGTTGCGGAACGCGACGGCGCCGCCCGTCACATGCAGCGGCTTGGCAGCGGGCGCGTCCTGCATTTCATGGGGTAAACCCAGCACCTGCAAGGCTTCGCCGAGCTTGAAGAACTGTTGGGTCAGGTCGACCAGGGCCATGGCGAAATCGCGCGAGGCATGCAGCACGGTGAAGCCGAGCGTGGTGGTCAGCACCACGTCGCCGATACTGATCTGACCCCGCCCCCACAGCTCGACCGACCAAACGAGCACGCCGGAGGTGACGCCGAAGACGATGAAGGCATGGAACAGGCGCAGGCGCTCCAGTGAACGCAGACTGGCGCGCTGCGCTTCCATCTCGGTTTCGATCTGGCGCGAGAGTCGCTGCTGTTCGCGCGCGGCGGCGCCGAAGGCCCGCACCAGGCCCATGTTGGCGACGATATCGGTGAGGTCGCCGCTGACGCTGGCGGCCTGGCCCGCGAAGGCTTGGTGCAGATGGCGGCCACCGGCGGCGAGCTTGCTGATGATGGCGCTGAGCACGACCACGACCACGAGCAGCGCCACCGTCAGCTTCCAGTTGACCACGCCGAGCACGGCGATGCTGGCCAGTACCGCGACACCCGGCGGGATGGTGTTCCAGGCCAGCCAGCTTTCGATGGTCCAGGCGGCAGTCGCGGCCGTGGTGATGCGTCCGGCGAGGGCGCCCGGGAACCGCTCGACGAAGTAGCGCGTGCCGTGGCCGGAGAGATGATTGAACAGATCCAGACGGATGTCGCCGCCGACCCCGACGAAGGCATAGGTGGAAACCCAACCGGCCAGGCGCCACAGCAGGTTGTCGCCCGCCACCAGGCCGAGCAGGATGCCGACCGCGCCCCACAGCGCGAAGCTGGACGGCGAGCCCGCGCTGAGGGTATCGACCAACCGCTTGACCGCGTATTGGGAGCCCACCGCGCAGGCGACGGCCGCCAGCACGGAGCCGAGGACGACCAGGTGGCTCCCGCTGCGGCGGCTGACATAGTGCAGGAGAAAGCGGCCCGCGCCCCGGGACGCGTATTCCGGCAAGGACATCTGCCCGTCAGCCCGCCGCGGGCCGAGCCGATCCGCGGCGGCGAACCCTGCGCTTGCCGTCGAGCCGGGCGTGGCTGGGTTCCCAGTGGACGCCGAACCCGGGTCATCGCCAACACCGCCGGGTACCGATATCCGGTCTGGGATCATCTGTTCCTCCGCAACTAGCGCGGCATTGGACAAGCTGAATCCCGTGAAGTTTGCCGCCACGACGCGAAAAATCGCGCGGGCCTGCACCGCGCATGCCGCCAGCGCCCTCGGGACGCGTCCAATCGCCTGAAGATCGGACGCGACTGACGACCGCCGATGTAACAGCCCTTATTGACGGTTGCGCGGCGAAAAAAGATCGCATAGCATCGGACAAAGATCGAATCGGAATAAGATCGCGCCAAGACCAAAAAAAGCAAAGGAGGATGCCATGCCTGCAGTTCTCAGCTATCCCGGAGTCTACGTCGAAGAAATTCCCAGCGGGGTGCGCACCATCACCGGCGTCGCCACCTCGATCACCGCGTTCATCGGCCGCGCCACCCGCGGGCCAGTCAATCAGGCGCTCACCCTCAACAGTTTCGGCGACTTTGAAACCGCATTCGGCGGCTTGACCAACGCCTCCGCGCTCGGTTTCGCGGTGCGCGATTTCTTTCAGAACGGCGGTGGCCAGGCCATCGCGGTGCGCCTGTACCACGCCGACCCCGGCAACCCCGGCGCGGATCCGCCGGTGCCGGCGCCGGCCGCGCAGCAGGCCCTTGCGATCGGCGGCTTCAAGTTCATCGCCGCCAGCGAAGGCGCCTGGGGGGTGGCGCTGCGGGTGGCGATCGATGTCGATAATGTGTCCGCCGAAGCCGCGGCCGCGCTCGGCGTCGCCAAGACCGATTTGTTCAACCTCAGTGTGCGCGACAGCGCCACGGGGCGCGGCGAGCGCTATCTGAACCTGACCCTGAAAGACAGCGCACGCCGCGTCGACCGCGTGCTGGAAGCCGAGTCCGCGCTGCTGCGCTACGACGGCGCCGTCAACCCGGCGACCGCGATCGCGGCCGGCAAGGACGCGCTCGGTGTTGTGGAAGATGCCTACGCGGCGGCCAAAAAGGCGCTCGCCGACAAGCAGAATGCCGACCCGGCCGCCGATGTGACGGCTGAGAAGGCGGCCGTGACCGCCGCCAAAACCGCGCTCGATACCGCGCTGACCGCGGCTGCCGCGGCGGTGTCCGACGGTCTGCCGCTGGCCGTCGCCGATTTTCTGCCGGCCAATGGCGAGGCGCAGAAAAAGGGCCTGTACGCGCTGGAGCAGGTCGATCTGTTCAATCTGCTGGTGATCCCGCCGTACCGCTCCGTTGTCGATGCCATCGATGTCGATCCCAATCTGGTGGCGGCGGCGGCCGCCTACGTCGAGCGGCGGCGCGCGATGCTGCTGCTCGACGCGCCCAAGGACTGGCTCAGCAAGGACGCCGCCAGGACCAAATTTCTGGATGCCGACAACGATGCCGTCGGCGCCAGCAGCCGCAACGCGGCGCTGTTCTTCCCGCGCCTGCGCAAGCCCAATCCGCTGCGCGACAACCAGGTCGAAACCTTCGCCGCCGCCGGCGCCATCGCCGGCGTGTTCGCACGCACCGACGCGCAGCGCGGGGTGTGGAAGGCGCCAGCGGGCATGGACGCGACGCTCACCGGGGTGCCGCAACTGGCGGTGGCGCTGACCGATGCCGAGAACGGCGAATTGAATCCGCTCGGCATCAACTGCCTGCGCGCCTTTCCCGGCGCCGGGCGGGTGGTGTGGGGCGCGCGCACGCTGAAGGGCGCCGATCAGCTCGCCGATGAATACAAGTACATCCCGGTGCGGCGCACCGCGCTGTTCATCGAGGAGAGCCTGTATCGCGGCCTGAAATGGGTGGTGTTCGAACCCAACGACGGGCCGCTGTGGGCGCAGATCCGCCTCAATGCCGGCGCCTTCATGCACAACCTGTTTCGCCAGGGTGCGTTCCAGGGCAGCAGCGCGCGCGACGCCTACTTCGTCAAGTGCGACAAGGAGACCACGACGCAGAACGACATCAACCTCGGCATTGTCAACGTCGTCGTCGGCTTCGCGCCCTTGCGGCCCGCTGAATTCGTGGTGATAAAACTCCAGCAGATCGCTGGCCAGATCGACGTGTGATCGTCAGCTAATTCGACAGGGACCCGACCATGGCACAGTTCACCGTCAACGCCCAGCGTTTCGATCCGTACAAGAATTTCAAATTCCGCGTCAAATGGGACAACAAATACGTCGCCGGTGTCAGCAAGGTCAGCGCCTTGAAGCGCACTACCGAGGTCGTCAAGCACCGCGAGGGCGGCGACCCCAGCAGCAGCCGCAAGTCGCCCGGCCGCACCGAGTTCGAGGCGATCACGCTGGAGCGCGGCGTCACCCACGATAAAGAGTTCGAGCAGTGGGACCACAAGGTGTGGAACTTCGGTGCCGGTCTGGGTGCCGAGAGCGCGCTGAAGGACTTTCGCAAGGATCTCATCATCGAGGTCTACAACGAGGCCGGCCAGCTCGCCATCGCCTACAAGGTGTTCCGCTGCTGGGTGGCGGAGTTTCAGGCGCTGCCGGATCTCGACGCCAATGCCAACGCCATCGCAATTCAGCATATCAAGCTGGAAAACGAGGGCTGGGAGCGCGACCTCGAAGTGGCCGAGCCCGCCGAACCGACCTTTCCGGCTTGACGACCGGCGCGTCCTCCGCCGCGCTGTCCCGCTAGCGGGGGCAGTTCCGGCGCGGGGCGGCTGAACCGCGACGCCCGCCATGACGGCCCAAGTCGATCCACTGCTGCAGGTCTGGGAAACCCGGGCCGCCGCCCATCCGATCGAGCGCGCGCTGGCGCTGCTCGCCGCGGCCTGGCCGGAGCGCGACGAACAGAGCTGGGCGCAGACCAGTATCGGCGAGCGCGACGCCTGTCTGTTGACGCTGCGCGAGACCTTGTTCGGCGCCACGCTGGAGACCACGACCCGCTGTCCCGCTTGCGGCGAACAGCTCGAGTCCAGCTTCGCGACCACCGATATCCGCGTGCTGCCCGCTCCGGCCGCCACCGCTTTGCACTTTGCCGCGCAGGGCTACGACATCCGCGTGCGGCTGCCCACCAGCGCGGATGTGCTGGCGGTGAGCGGTGCGCCCACGGACGTCGCGGCGCTGGCGCTGCTCCAGCGCTGCACACTGGCGATGCGCCGCTTCGGTACCGCCATCGACGCCGCGCAATTGCCGCCGGATATCGCCGCCGAGTTGGGCGCGCGCATGGCGGCCGCCGATCCGGGCGCCGACATCCGCATTGCGCTGAACTGTCCCGCGTGCGCCCACGCCTGGAGTCTCGCCTTCGACATCGTCAGCTATCTGTGGGGCGAGCTCGACGACTGGGCGCAGGCGCTGCTGGTCGATGTCCACCTGCTCGCCAGCGCCTACGGTTGGCGCGAGGCCGATATCCTGGCTTTGAGCCCGGTGCGGCGGCAGTTCTATCTGGATTTGGTCCAGGGGTCGAGCCCATGAGCATGGACGATCCCGCCCAGGCACCGGCCGCCAGCCCCTATCTGGCCAGTCTGGTCGAGCGCGCCGCGCAGCGCGCACCGCTGCTGGAGCGCCGGCGCCGCTCGCTGTTCGAGCCGCGCGGGACGCAGCCGGTAGCGAACGCAGGTGGCGATGCGGTCGCCTTGGCGGTGCCGGCAGCGGCGCCACCCCCGTCCGCGCCACCGCGACCCTTCACCGCGGCGCCCGACCCCGTGACGCCAGTGGTCGTGCCCGAGCGCGTACCCTGGCGGGCGATCAAAAGCGATAGCGCGGCCGCCGCGGTGCGCGGGCTACCGCCGCGCGTCGCCGCGCCGCCCCCACAGATATTGCCGCCGCTCAGCGCGGAGCGCCCGCCGCAGCAGGATACGGCTGCGCCCGCGCCGCCGCCCCGCGTCGCCACCG
>CBDDRG010000001.1:0-4247 GCA_965232975.1 uncultured bacterium | reverse complement strand
GCGAAAACGGCGAAAACGGCGAAAACGGCGAAAACGGCGAAAACGGCGAAAACGGCGATCGACCTGCGCTTGATCGTGGTTTATCTGCCGTTTGAAACGCCGCGTGCGATCGAGGCGCTGCTGAAGCCGTTCGGCGATCATCGGTTCGCCATTTACCATCCGCACGCCATGCCAACCACCAGCGCCCACCTGAGCTGGCACCAGCCCAGCTTCAGCGCCTTTCATGGCCATTTGAGCGCCTGTAACGGGGTCGTCGCCAACGCTGGTTTTGAATTGACCAGTGAAGTGTTGCAGCTGGGCCACAAGCTGTTGCTGAAGCCGCTGGACGGGCAGCCGGAACAGATCTCGAACGTGCTCGCGCTGCGCCGGCTCGGTCTGGGCCACAGCATGAAAAGCCTCGACCAAGGCAAGCTCCCGACCTGGCTGGAATGCGGAAAAGGCGCGACCGTGCGCTATCCGGATGTGGCCGCCGCCGTTGCGCGCTGGCTGGCGGAGGGGCATTGCGACGATGTTGCGCGCTTGGCGAGCGAGCTGTGGCAGCAGACGGAGTTCCCTGCGGGCGGGCTGTTTGCGCCGGGGGAAGTGGTCGGTCTGGCCGCGGACGGTTGACGTTTTTCAACTCATTTTTCGAGTCCGCGCAACGCCAGCACCCGGTTGTGCAACTCGTCGGCGTTCAGATCCAGCGCCATCACCGGCTGAGCGGCCGCGATGGTGACGCGGCGCCAGATTTTCTGGAACGGTGATCTGAACGCGCCGCGACCGCTGTGGCTGAAAAAGCTGCCCCACAGACCGCGCAGCGCGACCGGAATCACCGGCACTGGCGTGCGCTGCACGATGCGTTCGATACCGCGCCGGAAACGGTCGAGCTCACCGTCCCGCGTCAACTTGCCCTCCGGGAAGATGCACAGCAAGTCGCCGCGCGCCAGGCCCTCCGCGATCTCGTCCAGCGCCTGCCGATAGCGCTGTTCGTCTTCCTTCGGCGAACAGATCGGAATCGCCTCGCCGACGCGAAAGATGAAGTTCAGCACCGGAATGTCGTAGATCGGCTGGTACATGATGAAGCGGATCGGCCGCCGCACCGCGCCCGCCAGCAGCAGAGCATCGACAAAGCTGACGTGATTGCAGGCGATCAGCGCGGCGCCCTCATCCGGAATATTGTGGAGGTTTTCATGGCGCACCCGGTACAGGCTGTGGCTCAACAGCCACACCAGAAAGCGCATGGTGAATTCCGGCACCTGCTGGTAAATGAACACCGCGACCGCGATGTTCATCAGCGCGAGCAGCAAATAGAACATCGGGATGGTGCCGTCCGCAGGCCCCAGAAACAGCGCGCCAACCAGGCTCGACACCACCATGAACACCGCGTTCAGGATGTTGTTGCAGGCGATGACACGGGCGCGTTTTTCGGGCGCCGTGCGCGCCTGTACCAGCGCATACAGCGGCACGATATAAAAACCGCCAAAGACGCCGATCAGCATCAGGTCGAGCAGGATTCTAAGGGCACCCGGCTGGGCGGAGAACCCGAGCGCGCCCACCCCGGCTACGCCGCCGTAGGCCTCGGCCGCTAAGTACAGATCGATGCCAAACAGGCTGAGGCCAATGGAGCCGAACGGCACCAGCCCAATCTCGATCTTGTGGCCGCTCATGCGCTCGCACAGCAGCGAGCCCACTGCGATGCCGATGGTGAATACCGACAGCAGCAGCGCAATCAGACTGGCCTGGCCATGCAATACGGTGGTCGCGAAATTCGGCACCTGGGTCAGATAGCCGGCGCCGATCAGCCAGAACCACGAAATACCGAGGATCGACAGCAGCACGGCGCGCTTCTCGCTGGCCATGCGGATCAGCGCCACACTTTCCCGCAGCGGATTCCAGTCGATCCGCAACCCGGGCGCCTTGGCTTCGGCGGTGGGAATGTGGCGGCTGGTCAGCCACCCCAGCAGCGCGACCGCGACGATCGCGACGCTGACTGGCACGATCGGCTGGGTCAGGCCGCCGAGCAGGCTGCCGATGATGGTACCCACCAGGATCGCCACAAAGGTGCCCATCTCGACCTGGGCGTTGCCGCCGATCAGCTCTTCCGGGTACAGGTGTTGCGGCAGCAACGCGTATTTGACCGGGCCAAAAAACGTCGAGTGCACGCCCATCGCAAACAACACCGCGAACAGCAGCCACAGCTGATGGGTCCACAGCGCCAACGCGCCGGTGAGCATGATCAGGATTTCCGCGACCTTGACATAACGAATGATCCGCGACTTTTCGTACTTGTCGGCGAGCTGACCGGCCAGCGCCGAGAACAGGAAAAACGGCAGCATGAATAGCGCCGCCGCGGTATTGACCAACACATCGGTATCGCCGCCAGCACCCGCCATAAAACCGCTGACGAGGATGACGAGCAGCGCATTCTTGTACAGATTGTCGTTGAGGGCGCCGCAGAACTGGGTCAAAAAAAACGGCAGGAAGCGGCGCGTCTTGAGCAGCGCGAACTGGCTTTTATCGCGGCGTTTAGGGCCGTTGGCGTCACTGGTGTCCATGGCATTTCCCTGCGGCGCCGATCGTGATCCGCGCGTTGACCTGGCTACCAAAGACGGCAATCACGCGCACGCGCCAGTCATGGCTCAATGGACTTTGGGGGAGTCTTCGCTGCGCAGCGACTTGATGACACCCTCGATGAAGTGGCGAAAATTGCCGTCTGACGAAGCGAGCAACGGCGTCAGGGCTTTTATCGCCGCCTCGTTGCGCCCCATCTTGCGGTAGACCCGCGCCAGCTCCAGATGTTGCGCCGGCGATTGCGGCGCGAACAGCGCGACGCGGGCGTGACAGCCGAGCGCGAGATCAAACTGCTCCTGGCTCAGATAGATCTGCAACAGATTCGACACCATGCGCACGCAGATGTCGGCCGCTGTGCAGGGTTGCAGCAACTGCTCCAGATGCGCGAGCGGCGGCGTGGCCGGCGCCAGCTTGGCCAGACAGTCGGCGGGGCTCAGCAGCTGGTTGGCGAAGGGGTCGATGATCGCGCGCTCACCGCGGTGGTGGACGGCGACGAGAAAATGGCGGGGGAAACTGACGCCCTCGACACGCAGGTCGAGCTGCGCGCCAGCGGCCAGATAAATCAGCGCCAGCGAGATGGGGATACCGGTGCGGGCGCGCAGGACGAAGTCGATATAGCTGTTGTCGGAGTTGTAGTAATTGTCGCTGCTGCCGCGAAAGCCGGCATCCGCGATCAGCGTGCACAGCGTATCCGCGCAGCGCCTGGCATCCAGGCAGGGATCGATCCGCTGGGCGGCGGCGGCAGCCAGTTCGGCGAGTTGCTGATCGCACCAGTCACGATCAAAAAAGGGGCGATCTTCCGCCGCCATCAGCAGTGCCACCCTGACCGGATCGAGCGCGGCGCCCGAGCGCTGGACATAATCCGCGAGAGATTCCATGGCCGCGCTTCCTCGCTGTGTGGTTCGAGCCTCTTTTTAGCTGGTTGCGAATCTGCTGGCAAGCCCCCGGATCAGGGATCCAGGCGCGCCTTGAGAGCGGCCACATAGTCCGCGGACTTGGGATGCCCGGAAATGATGTCGAGCAGGGTCTTGCCATCGGCATTGGTGGCGTTGAGGGAGCGGTGCTGGGCGACAAACAGATCGAGAAAGGTCGCGAAGTTTTCGGCCTTCATGCCGCGATAGGCTTTTTCGAGAATGTGGAAATCCGGATCGACCTCCGCCGGCGGCAGAAAATCGAGAAAGGTGGCGATGCGTTGCTCGGAGAAGATTTCGCCGATGACCTGCTTCTTGTCTTTGCGCTTGGCCGGAACTTCTTCCGTCATCACGACACCCCTGCAAACCATGAACACACGGATCAGCGCGCCGCGGCTGTCACCGCGCTCGACCGCTGAGCGCCAGCGCAACCCCGGCGAGACCGGGGACAGGCTACCGGCCGATCACGGTGGTGCAACGGGATCAGACCAGCTTTTCCTTGATCCGCGCCGCTCTACCGGACAGGTCGCGCAGGTAGTACAGCTTGGCCTGGCGGACGTCGCCGCGGCGCTTGATGTCGACGCTGTCGACGATGGGGCAGTAGGTCAGAAAGGTGCGCTCGACGCCGACGCCGTTGGAGATTTTGCGCACCGTGAACGCCGAGTTCAGCCCGCGCTTGCGGATCCCGATGACGACACCCTCAAACGCCTGCAGACGCTCGCGCTCGCCCTCCTTGACCTTGACCTGCACCACGACCGTGTCGCCGGGCCGGAACGGGCTGATCTG